>JAAXHD010000152.1 GCA_012271015.1 Candidatus Poribacteria bacterium
ATGTTTAATTATCAAACTCACGTTATGATTAACCTCAGATAATCCGCATCGCATCAGCAATCACGCAATAAATTGTCTGAATCACGGATTTACACGGATTACACAGATTCCGCGGATTATGCTCCAGCGGAGCGGTATGTCTATAGAAAACGATATGTTCAAACGACCACACTTCAGCGGAGTGCTATGTGTTACGCACATCGTACCTCTCGCTCCTGCACAGATTAACTATGTCGAATCTTAAATCCAGCATCCGAGATAATCATAAGAGGGGAAATGTTGGCGACTTTTTGAAGTCGAAAATCGAAGATGGATCCTCCCTCTCAATTGTCTCCGCGTACTTCACAATCCACGCCTTTCAAGCACTCAAAAAATCCCTCACAAAGATCAAAGAACTGCGGTTTCTGTATGGTGAACCACGTTTCATAAAAAACCTTGATCCAGAAAAGACTGACAAAAAAGCCTTCAAAATTGAGGGTGAAGTCGAAGGCTTGAAATTCGACGATCTGCTAAAACAAAATTGGGTTGCCAAAGAATGTGCCGCGTGGATTCGAGAGAAAGTAGAAATCCGATCAATTCAGCAATCCAATCTGATGCATGCGAAAATGTATCACATCGCTAAAAATGGCGTAGAAGATGCTATCGTCGGAAGTTCCAATTTCACAGTGCGCGGCCTCGGCATGAGTGCGACAGACAATAACATTGAACTCAATCTCGAAGTGGACAGCAACCGAGATCGCAGTGACGTGAAGTCGTGGTTTGATGAAATCTGGAATGACAAAGAACTCGTCGAAGATGTTAAAGACGAAGTGCTGTTATATCTTGAGCAACTCTATCAGAACAACACCCCAGAGTTTATCTACTACAAAACGTTGTATCATATCTTTGAACGATTCTTAGGCGAACAGGAAAAAAGCGGATTGCTCGCTGAGGATGTGCAACTCGTTGATACGGTTATCTGGAATACCTTATTCGAGTTTCAGAAGGATGCCGTAAAAGGCGCAATCAATAAGATTCAGCAACACAACGGGTGTATCATTGCGGATAGCGTCGGCTTGGGTAAAACCTTCGAGGCACTTGCGATAATCAAATACTTTGAACTTCTGAATAACAGAGTCCTCGTGCTATGCCCCAAGAAGTTGCGTGACAATTGGACAGAGCACCGCGCAGAGAATAACAGCGAACTGAATCAGTTCCTCAAAGATCGATTCGCATACACCGTCCTTTCACACACTGATCTGAGTCGTGATGGTGGGAGGTCAGGCGATATTAACCTCGAAACTATCAACTGGAGCAACTACGATTTGGTGGTCATTGATGAATCGCATAATTTCCGAAACAATACACCCGGCAAGAAAGATGAGGACGGCAATTTGATCCGCAAGAGTCGTTACCAACGGTTAATGGAGGATATTATTCAAAGCGGCATCAAAACCAAAGTTTTGTTGCTCTCTGCAACACCCGTGAACAACAATCTGAAGGATCTCCGCAACCAAATCTATTTCCTCACCGAAGGTCAAGACGACGCTTTCCTAAAATCGCTCGGTATTGATAGCCTGCAAAGGACCCTTGCAGATGCTCAGCGCACTTTTACCGACTGGGCAAAGCAACAAAATAACCGCCAGACGCGTGATTTACTCGAACGGCTCAGCTCCACCTTCTTCAAACTCCTTGATGAACTGACTATTGCCCGTTCTCGAAAACACATTGAGAAATACTATCCAGACTCACTTAAAGAGCTCGGTGGATTCCCGGAACGAAGTAAGCCGATCTCTGTCTACACCGACATTGATTTGCAAGGTCAGTTCATGTCTTATGACGAACTTAACGAGGAAATTTCCGAATACCAACTCTCCCTGTTTAATCCCTCGAAGTATGTCTTACCTGAGTATATTTCCAAGTATGATGTCGGACGACAGATTGGACAATTTACGCAAAGCGACCGGGAATACTATCTAATTGGCATGATGAAAGTAAACTTTCTCAAACGCTTGGAAAGTTCCGTTCACTCCTTCGGAATTACGATGGGACGGACGATTGAGAAAATTGAGAGGTTGGAAAAACGGATTAAACGGTTTCAGGAGTTTCGGGACAGAAATCCTGATATGGATTTGGAAGATGTCGATATCGAGGCACTTGAGGATGAAGATCTGCAAGAAGCCATGCAGGTAGGTAGAAATTTAGTCTTCAAAATGGCACACCTTGATACTGAAAGATGGCTGAAGGATTTGCAACACGACCGCGAGCAACTTGAGTTGCCTCACCTTTATGCGAAGGATGTTAACGTCGATCGCGATGCCAAACTCGCCAAGCTCAAGCAACTCATCGCCGAAAAGGTTAAACAACCGACAAGAGATAAAAAAGGGCGACCGAATCGCAAAATTCTGGTATTTACCGCCTTCGCAGATACAGCCAAATATCTCTACGATGCCTTGGAGCAATGGGCAACTGAAGAACTCGGTGTCCATATCGGAATGGTATCGGGAGGCACAAGCGGTAATAAGACAACCTTCGGTAGGACTGAATTCAGCAGTATCTTAACGAATTTTTCACCGAAATCCAAAAAACGGCACCTGATGAAAACCACCATGCCACAGGACGAGGAGATAGACCTGCTCATCGGCACGGATTGTATCTCGGAAGGACAAAACCTGCAAGACTGTGATTATCTCATTAACTACGACATTCACTGGAATCCAGTCCGTATCATCCAACGGTTTGGACGGATTGACCGTATTGGCAACAGCAATGACAGCGTCCAACTTGTTAACTTCTGGCCGACACCCGACCTTAACCGGTACATCAAGTTGAAAAATCGGGTCGAAGCGAGGATGGCACTCGTAGACATCGCCGCGACGCAGGGAGATAATCTGTTAGAACCCGAAGAAATTCAGGAACTCCTTGAAGACGATCTCAAATACCGCGATCAGCAACTCTTGCGCCTCAAAGACGAAGTCCTGGATCTTGAGGATTTCAATGAAAGTGTTGCCCTCAACGAATTCACCCTCGACGATTTCCGTATCGACTTGATGAACTATATCGAGAGCAACCGGAAAACCCTTGAAGATGCCCCTTTCGGACTCTATACCGTCGTTCCACCCGATCCAATGTATCAGATGATGACCAAAGGCGTTATCTTCTGTCTCCGACAAAAAGGCGACTCGGAAGGAAATGAGAAGATAAACCCATTACAGCCCTATTTCCTCGTCTACATTCGCGAGGATGGCGAGGTGCGGTTTACTTTTGCACAACCTAAACAGATCCTTGAAATGTACCGCTTGTTGTGTACAGACGTAAAAAAGCCGTATGAAGATCTGTGTGCCTTGTTTGACCAACACACCGCCAACGGCACGGATATGACCCTCTATAATGACCTGCTTCAGAAAGCAGTTAAGTCCCTCAGCCGCACCTATCGGAAACGAGCCGTCGGTAACCTCTTATCGGGTCGTGGAGGGAAACTGGTTAAACAACAGAATCAGATCCGCAATATAACTGACTTTGAACTTATTACATGGCTGGTGATTCAATGAATGAACTGCAGATAAGAAAAAACATTCAGCAGGCCCTGAAAGACTTTCAGCACGAAGCCCTGGTAATAAATGCCAAAAACCTGCTCAACGCACTCGGTTACGAAAGTGAAATAACAGTAGAACTTGAATCTAATCTCGCCGAGGAGTTCATCTCGTATTTCGACCAGTTTGGAAAACTAAACCGGGAACGAGCAATGGTAGATGAATGGGAATCAATCGATTTTCTGTTTCAACTGACAGAAGAAGAAATCTCCGGAACAGATCAGACGCGCATCGCTTTTAAAAACCGCCAGCTTGATGATACCATTATGGAGTCCTACGTTTTCTTTGCCCTGAAGTTACGAGAGAGCAATTACACCCGCACGCAGCTATCAACAATTACTCGTGAAATCAACAAACTCATGCCGATGCCCGCCATGATAATCTTTCAACACGGTCAAACTTTGACCCTCGCTGTCATTGATCGGCGTTTGCACAAGCGAGATGACGAGAAGGATGTTTTAAAAAAGGTTACGCTGATTAAAGATATCGATGCCCACGATCCCCACCCCGCTCACATTCAAATTCTGTTTGACCTATCGCGCAATGAGTTGTTGAGAGTTCACGGCTTTAACAACTTTGTTGAATTGCATCGCGCTTGGGCAAAAACGCTGGACATCCAAGAGCTTAACAAACGGTTTTATCGCGAACTCTCCAACTGGTACTTCTGGGCAGTGGATAATGTAACTTTTCCTGAGGACGCAGGAGAAGATGTAGATATCCGCAACGCCCCCAGTATAATCCGCCTCATTACGCGACTCATTTTTGTTTGGTTCATTAAGGAAAGAAAGTTGATCCCCGACATTTTCTTCAATCCGAGAGAGATAGAAAAGATCCTTATTAGCACTGACCCCCAGGAGAGCACCTACTACAAGGCGATTCTCCAAAATCTCTTTTTTGCGACCCTCAATCAGGAGATGAACACGCCTCAGAAATCCGATAACCGTAAATTTCGCGGCAAAGGACGGCAGCACTACAATATCACATCACTTTATCGCTATGAGGATTACTTCGCGAATTCAGGTGAGACGCTGCGACACTTTGAAAAAATCCCCTTTTTGAATGGGGGTCTTTTTGAGTGTTTGGATAAGGAGGACAAGGACGATCCCAAGAAGATTCTACGGATTGATGGCTTTTCTGATCGTGCCGATAACCAACTGTCCGTTCCCAATTTCCTGTTCTTTTCTGAGGAAACGGAGGTTGATCTCAACAAAGTCTACGATACAAAAGGCAAACGATATAAGGTCCGCGGGCTGATTGAGATCCTCCGTCGCTACAAGTTCACGATTACTGAGAACACACCGATTGAAGAAGAAGTCGCGCTTGACCCGGAACTGCTCGGAAAGGTTTTTGAAAACCTGCTTGCCGCCTATAACCCTGAAACGGGTGCGACTGCCCGTAAGCAGACAGGTTCCTTCTACACACCGCGCGAAATCGTCAACTACATGGTTGACGAATCCCTCATCGCCTACCTAAAAGAAAGTAGCAGGCACAATCCTTTGTGCCGTAGCGTTAATACTGAGGCGGCAACAGAAACTAAGCTCCGCCACCTCCTCGCCTACAACGACGAACCCCATCAATTCACCGATACCGAAACCGAGCAGCTCATCAACGCCATTGACACCCTCAAGATACTGGATCCTGCGTGCGGTTCAGGTGCCTTCCCGATGGGCATTTTGCATAAACTCGTTTTCATCCTCGGAAAACTCGACCCGCGCAACGACCAGTGGAGACAACGGCAGATTGCCAAAGTCCAAAACCTCATCGACATAGCAGAAGAAATTGACGACAGCACGGTTCGACGAAACACCATCCGAGACCTCGAACACGAAAAAGACAACATCAACTAAGCATTTGAGCGGAACGAGCTCGACTACGGCAGAAAACTCTATCTCATAGAGAACTGCATCTACGGTGTGGATATCCAACCGGTTGCCGTGCAGATCGCCAAACTTCGATTTTTCATTTCGCTTGTCGTAGACCAAAGAATTGACGATGCACAAGAGAATAGAGGGGTGCGGCCTCTGCCCAATTTAGAAACCAAGTTTGTAGCCGGAAACACACTCATCGGTGTGGAGAAACCAGCACAACTCTTAATGCGCAATCCAGAAATTGACCGTAAGGAAACGGAATTGGGCGGGGTCCGAAGGAAACATTTCACCGCCCGCACCCCAAGAACAAAAGAAAAATACCGCAACCTTGATCAGCAAATCCGTGCCGAAATCAGCCGATTGCTCAAGAGCGACGGTTTCGCCAGCGAAACGACTGAAAAAATTGCCAACTGGGATCCTTATGACCAGAATGGAGTTGCCGATTTCTTTGATGCCGAGTGGATGTTCGGTATCACGGAGGGATTTGATGTCGTGATTGGAAACCCACCTTACGTCCGTCAAGAGAAGATTAAGGCACTCAAACCCACTTTCAAAAAACACTACACCTGTTACACAGGTGCGGCAGACCTCTATGTCTACTTTTATGAACGCGGCCTGCAACTGCTGAGTTCAAGCGGCATCCATACCTTTATCTGTTCCAACAGTTGGCTGGATGTCAACTACGGTGCACCGCTACAGAAGTATGTGTTAGACAATACCGCGGGCGCCATTATCTGCCACAGTGAAGCCCAACGTGAGTTTGAGAGTGCCGACATCAACACCATCGTGAGTATTCTCCAAAACGGGACTCCCAATGCGGATTCTCGTGCCCGTTTTCTCACCTTCAAGACCTTCATCGGCGATCCAAATTTAGAGAACCGCCGTGAAAGAACACGCACGTATACCGAGTTAGCACAAGCAGGCACCCGCGAGAACAGATATGCGGGAGACAAGTGGGGCGGGAAGTATCTACGTGCCCCTAACATCTACTGGACGATTTTAGAGAAAGGGAAGGATAAACTGGTGCGTCTGGGAGACGTTGCGGAGGTGAGACGCGGTTTTACAACTGGAGCGAATGAGTTCTTTTATCTTGACGCTGCCCGGATTCAGGAATGGGGGATTGAGTCAGAATATTTGAAACCTGTCATCAAGAGTCCGCGCGAGTGTAAAAGCATCCGTGTAGACCCGAGTCAGTTGCAGTTCAAGCTGTTTATGTGTCACGCCGATAAAGCTGCATTAGCAGAAACTGCTGCGTTGGAATACATTGAATGGGGCGAGTCGCAAAGATATCATCAGCGGCCGAGTTGCCGAGGCCGTACGCGATGGTGGGATTTAGGAGAAAAGTCTGGAAATAGTATTTTTGTCAAAGAGGCAAATGAAACTTCAGCCGTGTTTTACAACCCTGACAATTACCTTGTTGATTGTCGTCTCTACTATACTAATCTTTCCAGCGATGTTCTTCTTTTTTTAAATTCAGCAATTGGTGCAATGTTCTTTGAATTCTACAATCGTGCAGGTCTTGGCGGAGGGGCAAGAAGCATGATGGTTTCAGATTATGAGAGCGTTCCAATTTTAGCGAATGCAAATTTAGACGGGAAAACAACTGAATCGCTCATAAAGCAAATTTCCCATTTATCTCCACGAAAATTTGTTAATTCCAAATCTGAATGGTCTGATCTTGATGCAATCATTTTTGATGCCCTTAACCTCACACAAGGCGAGCGGGATGGCGTGTATGAAGCGGTTGTGAATCTTGTGGAGGCACGACTGCGGAAGGCGCGGAGTTTGAAGCGGAAGTCGTAGGTTGATCTATTGAAACAGGACTTACGCAATTTTAACCATAGCACACTCTGTTAAATAGGAATTTTAAAAAAAACACAAGCGGTCTGTGGACACAACACAGAAGTTTGTGCTACAAAAGAGCAGCCTGCGTAAGTCCTGTGAAATATACTTATAGTAAAACCTATAATTATTTGGACACTTTTGGGACATCAGTCGGGAATCGGAGTTCCCTCCTACAGTGTGCGTGAAAGAAGGGAAACCTCGTTTGCCAAAATGTCCACTTATCTTTAGAATTCACTATAATACTTGCTTGATTGGCATATGAGGTCCCGGATATGTTATGATTGTTATTAAGTTTATAATTGATCGGACAATACAATTATAGTGCACTCCCTGAGGCTCAAGGAGCAAGATACGGTCTATACTATAACTTAAGTTGCCAGTTTGTAGCATAACCTGTTAGGTTGTGCCTTTTGTGACGCAGATTCACAGAAAACCACGCTACAGGGTGTGTAAATATATTGTCAATTGTCTGTCTGAATCGCGGATTGTCGCGGATTATGCAGATTTCACGGATTTTCATCTGCCTCACGGACAATCATCTTTAGTTCAGACAGTCGCATGGATGCAGGATACTGGAAAAATGAATAATATCCTGAAACATAAGGATATAACGCAGAAAATCATCGGTGCTGCTTTTGAAGTCCACAAGTTTTTAGGGAACGGTTTCCAAGAGGTTATTTATCAGCGCGCCTTGGCGGTTGAGATGAGAAAAGTCGGACTGGAGTTTGCTCGTGAAATTAAGCAGGATATTTTCTATAAGGATTTTCCGAAGCCCATCGGGACGCGTAGAGCGGATTTTGTGGTGGCGGGAAATGTATTGGTGGAATTAAAGGCTATTATGGCGTTGGAAGATGTGCATGAAGCACAACTCTTAAATTATTTGAAAGCGTATCGTCTGGAAGTCGGTTTGTTAATCAATTTTGGTGAGAAAAGTTTAAAATACAAAAGACTGATTCTTTCACAACCCACCCGCAGACGACGCAATTGAAACGTCTTTTGTGGAAATGAATTTAGGATGTGTGAGTTCAAAAAATCCGCGTCATCCGTGTAATCCGTGCTAATCCGCGATTCAGACAAGGAAAACGAATGAATACACAAAACCAAAACGCCCCCTCAAATGAAAACCTGTACACAGTTGAAGATATTATCCGATTAATAGAAAATATTAAAGAGAAAAACTATGAAAGGAAATAGCCAATATGGAATATAATTCGATCGAAAATAATTACTTGGAATCTGCTAAAAAGAAGTTTTTTCTGATAAAAGGCTTTTGTAAAAATATAGATTCAAGCGTAAACGCTGGCGATACAGAAACAATAGAAAAAGAAAATGTGTTAATAGTCGAAGACGGGAAATTCAAAACAGTTAAAGTTTTAGTAAACCGTGATTCTTCAAAACACATATTGTCTAATGCGTTTTTAAATGCATTAATATTAGAATTATCTATAAAAATCCTTTGGGAGTTATCGCACAAAGATGTATTTAACTACAAGAATTGGAAAAACGCTCATGATATTTTAGACATCTATAATAATTTACTACCCGATATTCAAAAATTCATATCAAGTAAATATCAGGCAGAATTAAAATACTTTCAGGCCTCACTTGAAGAATGGCTAAATTCATATAAGAGTCAAGATTTAAGCAAAAAAGATAGAGAGCATTTGGAATCAGCCCAATATTATAGCATTGAGGATTTTCTTAGAGTAAATCGCACAATAGTTTGTAATGGAAAATATGAATTTCAAATAGTCGATAAAATAAATGTGATAACAGGTTGTGTTTTTATTCCTGAAGACAATGAAACATTTATGTCTACAGATAGACAACCTTCTCCTTTTTTAATGGAAATTATAGATTTTATTGAGAAAAAAATTGCCGATCTAAGTCCAAAGAAAAAGTCCAGTTGATACCAAGAATTTCCAATTCTAAAACGCCAATCCGCGAAATCCATATCATCCGTGAAAATCCGCGATCCAGACAATTACCCCCTTGCAAACACCAAGACATCGTAATGCTGTCCGCTGTATGTGAATTGGTCTTTGAATCGACCTTCACAGGTAAAGCCTGCGGTTTCCAAAACCTCCGCCTTCTTCTCAGCACCACCGTCAACATAACACTGAACCTTCGACGCAGGAAACGCTACTGCAGAAAGCAACTCTGGGACATTGTCCACAAAATTCGGATGAAAGAAGAGATCTAATACCGCAGTCGCCGGTTGCCAACGCGCATCACGCCCGACAGTTGCCCATCCGACGATCGCACCGCTCGACGCAATTAACAACTTCGCATCATTGTAGACATCTTCGGTTTCCAAATCGTGTTTGAAACTGAGGAATCCGCCCTCAAGATTCGTGGGACCGTAGACCCCCCACTTCAGACTCCGCAGCGTGTCCCATCCGACAATGCCTGACAATGCTGTGACTTTCGGCCAATCGTGCCATTCCACGGGTTTCGGGTGTGCAGGCGTAGGTGTGAAGTACCGCGCTTCAAAGTCCTCATTCACATGATACTTCATAAAACCGGATTCTGGAAATACACTCTCAAATCCGAAACTATGATAGATGTAATACGGATGGCTATTGTAGCCGGTACCCAGATAGAGCGCGGTGCCTGTCCGCTGTCGAAAATCCTCCATCTGATACGCCATCACACCTTTTGCTGCCCCTTTCCTGCGCTGTTCCGGGAGCGTGAAAACGTGTCCCAAAATACCGACCCCTTCGTACTCAACCGTCATAATATTGGTAATCACATGTCCGTCAAGTTTGCCAACATAGAAACGGGTTTCCAATGCATCGAGTACTTCTATAACACACCGTTCAATATGCCACTTGTAGTTGCCGGGCTTGTGTCCAAGAAATTGTTTCATTTCTTCGGCGTGCGGCACATCAGGTGCGGTAATCACACCGACTTCCATCCGTTCTTCTGTCCTGAGTATTACTTCTCCGAGTCTATGGTACATAACCACCTCTCCTGGATCATTTTTTTGAAAAAATTGAAAACACCGTAAAAAATATGGTATACTTAAAATGGCTTGCTGTCAAGCCCGAATGCTTGTATTTCAACGCATTAATATAGGTGTGCTGTGTAGGCACATGCCAAGTTAAAAATGGAGGGACTATGGAAACAGAACAAACACTGGTTCTCATCAAACCGGACGGTGTTCAACGTGGGCTTATCGGTGAAGTCATTGCTCGCTATGAACACAAGGGACTTAAAATCGTTGGAATGAAATTGTTGCAACTCCCGCGCGACACAGCAGAAGAACTCTATGCCGTCCATCAAGGCAAATCTTTTTACGATGTACTTATCGAATTCATGACATCAGCACCCATTGTCGCCTTGGCGGTTGAAGGGCGTGGCGCAATAGAATTGGTTCGCATCCTTAACGGGGAAACCAACCCAAAGAAGTCGCTACCCGGAAGCATCCGAGGCGATTTCTCAATCAATATCACACATAACGTTGTGCACGCATCCGACTCAGCTATGAGTGCGCAACGTGAATTAGAGATCGTGTTCGCACCCGATGAACGTTACAAATATCACCGAATCGACGAAGCGATCCTGCATCCTTCGGTGGTGTAATTGATGCGCATCAAACTGCGTTTTTTATTCACCCTGCACAGTTCTAAATCTTATCCGAGAACGCTTGTGCAAAAAATACGAAAAATAGATGGAGGTCAAAACAATTGAAAACTCTTAATGTCTGCGCGCTCATCCTCATGCTTACCGTTGGAATCGCCTTCAGTGTCCACGCCGGTAAAGCCGACTGCGAAAATATAGATGGCGATGGTGCGAAACCTATCAAAGAGGTTGGTAAAGAAGATGCTGGCAAGCAGAACGATTACGACGAGGTCGTCGAAGAAGATGACCGGAAAGGTGTCACCTACCTCGCTTTCATTGGCGGTAGCACACCGAAACCGAATAAGTGTGGACTTATTCCAAAGAACTCGGAAGCTGAATGGACGGGTTGGGGCGGTCCCCTCGATGTAGACAACGCTACTATCGGCGAAGGCGGCGGAACTCGCAACCATATCGTCATCGGTGGGATCTACTTTGAACGTGGCATCGGTTCGCATGCGATTGCAACCATGGTGTACGATCTAAGCGGCGACGATTACCTCAAATTTGAAGGATACGTTGGCATGTCAGATGAGAAAGATCCTGCCGAATGTAATCACGGCGGCAGCAGCGATTTCATTTTCAGTGTTGATGGAAAAGAGGTTTTCAAATCTGATACACTTCAAGGCACCGATGGTGGAAAACAGGTTGAAGCCGTCAAAGTGGAAATCGACCTTCCCGCCAACGCCAAGGAACTTGAAATCATCATGGGTGATGGCGGTGATGGAATCGGTTGCGATCACTCTGCAATTGGTGATGCCAAACTCCTCAATGCGCAAGCACTTGCCGTTGAACCCGCTAACAAACTCCCTACAATCTGGGGACATCTGAAAGATAGTTATTAGACTTGAGAATCCCTTTACGCTTGTAGTAAAGGATATTCTTAAACTAATGTGAGTTGAAAAAAAAGGTTTCCACTCATATCTGCGACGCGCGAACATGGAACCCTTAGCATATACGAAATGTTTAATAGAACTGACGTTAAATTACGCTCTTAAACCTGATTTAGAGAAGTCACAATGTGTACAAACACATCAGGCTCTGCTAAATTAGGTTTTTTCTTGCAAATTTGTGCTAAATACGCTATTATTAGAAATAGAATATAAATCTCAATCCCGTAGGCATGTGTTTCAAGCACGCCCGCGGTAAACATTAGAAGGAAGAACTATGAAAAAAGTATTATTAACGCTCGGTGTGGTATGTTTCAGCCTCATCGCTGTTCACATTAGCACCGCTGAGATTGATTTTGAGACTGCGGTCGGTGTCTGGCTCTTTGATGAAGGCAAAGGCGGTGTCGCTGAAGACATATCCGGTGAAGGAAACGACGGCGAAGTTGTCAAATCCAAATGGGTGGATGGGAAATTCGGCAAGGCACTCGAATTTGATGGAAAAGCCGGATGTGTCAAGACTGGCGCGAAACTGCTTGAGGCTCTCGAAGAATTCACTATTCTTTCATGGATACAAACCACGTCTCCTCCCCCTGGCCGTACTGGACTCGTTGGACAGAACAATGCCCCTGAGTTCGGCTTTATTACGACGAATGAACTGAGTCTCTGGACCCCCTCAGCCGGCCTGACGAATAATCCTTGGAAACACAAACATGGTAATGGTGAATGGCATCACGTCGGTTGTGTCGCTACGCAGGATTACGTCCATACTTATATCGATGGTGATTACGTCGAGCAGAAGGGGAAATGGGCGAATCACGGTGCTGCTCCCTTTGACGTTAACATCGGTGGATGCGGTGTCTGGGATCCAGGTGGAAACTTTTTCCCGGGTCTCATGGACGAAGTCATGATTTTCCACTCGGCACTGGAACAAGAAGATATTCAGGAACTAATGGACAAAGGCTATGTAAATTATTTGGCTGTTGACCCGAAAGATAAACTCGGTACAACCTGGGGACATATTAAGTCAACGCATCATATCAGGCAATAATCACGTTCTTTTCTAACCCTACAGACGCGCTCGGACCGGACCTCTCCAAGCGCGTCTATGCGCCCTCCAATCTACACGCTTCTTACACCCACCTCCTCATTTTTTTCTTGCAACTTTATACGATACGCGTTATTATAATCATACTAAGCTTTGGGCAATTTTTAGAGGGATACAGATGTCGCCCCGCTGGGGCTGAGACCTTGCGGGATAGGGCGGTTCTACACATATTTCGCCCCGGAATCAACGGTATGAATGCCTTATGGCATTCCCCGGGGGCTGCGTTTTTGGACACCTGCCTGTCTTTTTCTCAGCGTGAGGTGCCTGTCGCAACCTCCGAGAAAAACAGGGATATTCTTGAGAACTCACCTCACACACAACTCGAATTGTCCAAACTTTAGTATAATCATAACTTAATGATGATTTTTACACTGTAGACCTGTGTTACAAACGCGCTCATGCTAAACACTGGGAGGAAGTAACGATGAAGAAAGTGTTATTAACACTCGGTGCGGTGTGTTTCAGTCTTACTGCTGTTCACATTAGCACCGCTGAGATCGACCTTGAAACAGCGGTCGGTATATGGTTATTCGACGAAGGCAAAGGCGGTGTCGCTGCCGATCTTTCTGGGGAAGGAAATGATGGCGAACTCGTCAAATCCCCTGCCTGGGTAGATGGTAAATTCGGCAAGGCACTCGAATTTGATGGAAAAGCCAGTTGTGTCTCAACCGGTCAGAAACTCCTTGATAACCTTGAAGAGTTTACTATTCTCACTTGGGTAAAAACCGCGAGTGCTCCTGTAAACCGGACTGGACTCGTCGGACAGAACGATTCTCCTGAGTTCGGTTTTATTGATGCCAATTCTATCAACCTCTGGACACCCACGGCTGGTGGAACAACCAATCCCTGGAAATTCAAACATGGCGATGGTAAATGGCACCACGTCGGGTGTGTCGCTACGACAGAATACGTCCATGTTTATATTGATGGTGAGTATATCGAAAAGAAGGGTGGCTGGGCAAATCACGGCACATCTGCCTTTAACGTCAATATCGGTGGCTGTGGTGTCTGGGATCCAAACGGCAACTTCTTCCCTGGTGCGATGGACGAAGTCGCCATTTTCCACTCGGCACTCGAACAGGAAGACGTTGAGGTGCTGATGGAAGGATTCGATAAATATTTAGCGGTCGATCCTGAAGGCAAACTCGGTACAACCTGGGGACATATTAAGGCAATAAACCATTTCAAGCAATAACCTCTCCTTTCTTCAACGCCTGTAGACGTACTGGGGTATCGTAAATTCCCAGTGCGTCTATGAGTAACCTTCCCGATCACATAATTCTACACTTTACGATAAAATTAGTTTAAGAAAGCAGCCTGCAACAATACGCAGAAATACCCAAGCAAAAACACGCAGACGGATCTACCCTAACCCTTTTCAAAGTTCCAACCCGCGACTCACTCCGCAAGGTAAAATTAAAAATCTACTTTAATTCATGCAGTTCCCTGAGTTTGTCTAACGCAACCTTATTCCCCGGTTCTAATTCTAAAACCTGTTCAAAGATACCAATCGCCCCTGGAATATTTCCAAGTTCCTGATAAGCAACACCTAATGCCCCGTATGCGCGAACGTGCGTCGCCTCGATTGCGATAACCTTTTTAAACAGCGAGACGGCTTCAAGAAAGTCCTCCTTCATCAGAGCAATTAAGCCGAGTCTATAAATGGCTTGGACATCCGTTGCGTCATACGTGATGACCTGTTTGTAGTGTGGCTCGGCTGCTGTATAACGCCGTTGCTTCCAATAGACACCGGCAAGATCGCGATGCGCAGACAGTTGAGATGGCACGAGTTCAAGTGCCTCCTGATAATGCCGAATTGCCTCTCCAAGTTGCCCTGTGTTTTCATACACCGTCGCAAGATTCGCGTGTACATTCGAGAAAAAAGGGTCGTAATTCGAAGGGGTCAACTGTTCGTGAGGATCGCTATCTGTTTTATTTTTTTTAAACCGAAGTGCCATTCCGCAGGCACGGATCGCCGCAGCGGTCTGTCCGGTTTCATAATAGATCTGTCCCATATAGTTATACGCCTGCGCTTTCAGGTAGGCTATCTCGTCTGCGCTTCTCTGTTTCTGAATCTCTATATCCTTGTCGAGTAGCGACAGGAGGTGTTCCAACACCGCTAAGGCTTCGCGGTGCCGAGTCCCTGTATAGAGGAGTGAAACGCCATAGTCGAACCAGACCTTTATGTCCTTCTGTTCGTCAGAGATCAGCGTTTCAAATTCAGTGACGGCACTTGCATAATCCCCTTCCGACATATAACGTCTACCGCGTTCCGCATACAGCGGAGCGGTGACACCCGCTTTAAGCACATCCCACCATAAGGGATCTATCAATTCACCGTATTCGCTTGGGCGGCGTGCCACCTGTGCGTGCTGTTTCGCCGCTTGCGCATCTCCCAACGCAATAGCGACCTGTGCCATCAGTGCGTGCGCTTCACTTTGCCCCGGGTTCAAGCGGAGTGCCTCCTCTAAATGCGCCCGAGCGAGTCTCAATTGCCGTTTTGCGAGTGCGATTTCGCCGAGCCAGAGCTCAGAAAAAGGATTGTTCGGTTGGAGGTGTTTCGCGCGCTCCAAATGTTGTCGAGCTTCATCGAATCTCCCCAAAATACGGAGGGCAGCAGCGAGATAGAGATGCGCAGGTGCAGATGTAGAATCTAAGGTAAGTGCGCGGGTGAGGTGTTTTACCGCTTCCTCCGGCTGACGCTGCTTCGTCAAACGCCCAAGAAAGTAGAGCCACTTAAATTCATCAGGTGCGAGGATGCTCGCTTGACGATAACACGGTATCGCTGGAATCTCCCAGCCATGGCTGAGGTAGATGTGCCCCAATTGTCCCCATACATCCGCAGTATTGGGAGACTTCCGGACTGCTTTTTGAGCATTTTCAATCGCCTTTAGAAGCCGTTTTTCCTCAACCAAGTCGAGATCGGCAGGCTCGGGAACATCGATGTCGCTACCCGCAAAAACAGGCACACTGATTAGCATGAAAAGAAAAAAGCCAATGATATAAGAAGGGAATTTCATCAAAAAGACTCCCCTTTCCCTTTATAAACCTTCGTACGCTGATTCGGAGTTGTGGCAGGAAATCTTTCACGGTTTCCATCTTGCCAGTGGACCTCAATCGCTTGAATTGTATCAATTGTCCCTAACCCGAAATGCACACTCGGTTCACTGCTGCTGAGATAACTCGTACCTGATAGCACGTAACCCCTCAATGTCCGTGATGCTGTCCGGAGTGTTACTTGTGCACCAAGTGCGTCGCGACGTTCGGTGATCGCCTGTACGGAAAGCCAATGATGTTGTGGTGGGGGTGCATCGTTTCGGAAAAAGCGGAGTCGATTGTCGAGACCGCTCACTACCATATCAATATCGCCATCTCTATCGATATCACCGAAAGACATTCCGCGGCTCACTTCAATCCGTCCCGTGAAATCGGGTGCGCGTGAACTTACATCGGTGAATTGGCTATCAGCAATCAGCAATTGGTTGTCAGTGAAGAGGTCTTTTAGGACAGTGCCATTCTCTTGCTGACCGCTGACCGCTGACCGCTGACGGCTATTTTGAAAGAGAAGATTCGGTTCAGCGTAGAAATTCCAGAATTCACCAGTGCTCGCACCCTCAAGAACAGCACCGCGCTTCACCCGACCATTGACGAGTGCAATGTCGAGATCGGCATCATTATCGAAATCCACGAAACCACACCCAAACCCCGTAAAGGGTAGATCGCGTCCGGCGAACCCCACCATCTCAGTCATATCAACGAACACAGCGTAGGTAGAAGCGACATAAAGCGTATTCGTTTCACCTGACAAGTGTGTCACAAACAGATCTGGACGTGTATCACCGTTGACATCACCGACAGCGATGCCCATACTCCCCTCAGGTTGCCCATAAGCATTAAACGCCAAACCGTACAATATGGCTTCCTCGGTAAAAGTGCCATCTTTCTGATTCACCCAGAGCTGGTTGGCTTCCCCATCGTTCGCGACATAAAAATCCGCCCAACCGTCGCCTGTCAGATCGAGACACACAACACCGAGACCTCTGCCAGGCATTGCGGCGATCCCCGTCTGTTGCGACACATCTGTAAATGTACCATCACCGTTGTTTCGGAACAACCGATCCACGGCGGGTTCAAAGACCTGTGGATTGCAGTAATCCGGCGCACCATGTTTTCCGCGACATACCGACTCTGGATCAAACTGAACGTAGTTTGCGACATAGAGATCAAGGTATCCATCTCTGTCATAATCGCCAAACGTTGCTGATGTTCCCCATGCTTCGTTTGAGAGCCCCGCTTCTTGTAAAGCAAACGTCCCATCACCGTTGTTTCGATAGAACGCGTCAGCACCGTAGTTTGTCACGTAGACATCCGCATCCCCGTCATTGTCCACATCACCGATTGCCACGCCTTGTCCGTAGCCTTCATGTCCGATGCCAGCGGCTTCCGTAACGTCAACAAACGTTCCATCAGTCTGCTGCCGAAAAAGCCGATTCGGTGCCGGAGTATCCCCCTCTCCCCCTTCCCAGTAACGGGTGGGGACCCCGGGCGGCGGAAATCGGACATGCAGAACATCGAGCGCGTCATCGTTATTGTAATCGAACAGCGCAACCCCACTCCCGATTACTTCTGGTAGGGCGTGGGTTCCTGCGCGCCAAGACGTTTGTGCCTGTGTGAAACCGAGCGTATCGGTCACCTCTGTAAAAAAGGGCTTATCCGTCTCCGCTTGTGCCGTCCATAAACATAGCGTAATAAGGATGAGTATTATCGTGTATGGCTTCGTAAACATTACATTATGCCAAATATTGTAAAGTAGGGGCAGGTCTTGTGCCTGCCCTCATATTACCTACCGAACTGGAGACAGTGAGGTTGGGGGGAAACACCCAAGCAAAAACACCTCGCCAGCGGGGAAATCCCCTCTATGCTAAAATTACAAACTCTAACCGCTGATGTGCTTCACGTAATGCCGCCTCTACCGCCTCCGGTGTTTCAGCACGAGCGAAGATGAAACCAAGATACCGCGCGCCCTCCGGCAGTGGGACAACCTCTCCACCAATCGGGATTGTAATGTTGACCTCTACGATACCGTCTACACAATGCGCCGCCGTTCTACCACGGACCTCGCCCAAGATACCTGCCTTCGGCACAGGGATCATCATCACACCTGCCGCCCGCTTCTCACGCTGCAACTCCTCTACCGGCTGTCCGATGGCATGTCGGATAACGAGTTCTTCAAGCGACATCCCTGTTCCGAACCGCAGCGTCCGGGCACAGAGTCCACCAATCGTCCGAGCCGCAATCTCAATCAGGTGAGCGCCTTTGTCGTTATAGCGCAGTTCGGCGTGAATAGGTCCATGTCTTAACCCCAAAGCATCAGCAGCTTCCGCAGTCGCACGATGCAACGCATCTTGGACCTCCACCGACAAACGGGAAGGCGTAATATAGAGTGTCTCCTCAAAAAAGGGACCTTCCAGCGGATCGGGTTTATCGAAAAGTGCGAGTGTTTTAAGCTCTCCATCCAACAGGATACCCTCCAGTGCCATCTCTATGCCGGGAATATAGTCCTCAACGAGTAGATATGGTACAGGAGGATCCGTGGATTCTTGTAAAGTCTGAAGGAGTTTCGATGTCCTCTGAAAGGCTCCGATGAATTCGGCGGGTGTGTCTGCCTTGATAACACCTCGACTGGCGGAGAGAGACAACGGCTTGATAATACACGGAAAACTAACTTGTGTATCTGTTCCGAGTTTTGCGGCTATTCCAGCAGGATTGTCTTCGATGGAAAAGCGTTGGTAAGCAGGCACCGACACCCCGTTTGTCGCCAAGGTCTGCCGTAAGAGGTACTTGTTGCGTGTCGCTTTTGCGGAATCAACGGGGTTGTGGGGAAGCCCCAATGCCTCTGACGCAGTCGTCGCCAATAGCGTTGTATCATCGTCAACACCGACGATTGCCGCAATAGGATAGGTTTCGGCGAATTCAACGATCATCTGTGTTGCGGCAGCAGGCGCGCTGAAGTCAAGCACGAGTGTGTGTCGGGGCGATTGGTCTGCCGTCGTCGCCGCTTCCTCCGATGCCACAACCACCTCTACATTCAATTTCAGGGCGGCTTCGAGGAAATCCGTCGCTCGGTAAGTACGTGTTGGAAGGAGCAAGAGGACACGCGGTTCTTTTAAACTATTAAATCTGGGCATCGTTCCACTACGTTTCACGATGGGGTCTGGTTAATTTCGACACGACTGCGGATATGTACGTTTTCTTAGCTACTGTATACAGACAAGCACAAGATCTGCCGCTAAGATTGATGGAATGTGCTAACTTGTTCGGGAACCGCGTAACAACTTCTGATACTCCGCATGGGCATTCTGTGGATCGTCCTCACCATCAAGCACACGTCGCAGGCACTGGACAAAGCCTACCGGTTCATCTTCACCGAAGATGGTGCGACCAAATAGGATAGCACGCCCACCGTTGCTGACAACATTATGTCCAAGCGCAAACGTGCTACGCGCATTTTGACGGGGTCCCCCCAATGCACCGATCACCAACGTCGTGTCGAATTGACACAACTCGGTCCAAACATCAGCGGTCGTATATGCCGTCTTGATAAAACGCGGGCGTTGGTGTTTTCGGAGATAACTCATCGTTCGGACGATAGAATCGGCGACATACATACCCCGCTTCTCTTCATCCATTCCCGGCATCTTTACGTTCGGTAAAAACACCTCTAAGAGATGATCGAATCCCTCAATTTCACCGACAACGTGTGCGAACTGCACATACGCTTGTAACATCCGCTCATCAGCGATCGGATCGTTGTTGAGCGTAATAGAATATAACCCCAGGTTGACCCGACATTCAAGGGCAGGACCGATGAGTGCCTCACAATAGCGTTGCATATCCTCTGGAAAAACCGTCTGAAACGGCATCGAAGGACTCGAAGTATAGATGCCAAATCTCGGATTCCAGATAGCCGTCTCTGAGTTCATTCGTACGATTGGCGTAATCGGTGTGTCTTCAAACAGATTTTCTTCAAGCGCGAGGATTTCTGCATCGGCAGGTGTCATGAGAAGCCCATCTAATTTGCCATCTGCAACAAGGTCGCGCTGGAGTTGCAAAAACTCTGCATGCGTTCGGTAGTGCGGTTTCGGGTGTTGTACTTGCCCAAGCCCTTTAATCCCAGCAGATGCCAGCGGATCCGCCGCAAAAACCAGAATCGGGCTACGTGCAAGTAAGTCAGTATCAGCAAGTTTGTCAAATATCCGGTTACCCATGTATATTTAATTCCTTTTTTATCGCTGTCGACTTTCGGTTAAAAGGGATATATGTTTTTTCAAAATTCCTCTTAGCTGACTGCCGAAAGGAAAACCTGAAAGGTTTTCCGACCTGATGGCTGACTGCTATCAGAGGATATTCCTAGGATCAATGTCAATCACAAATTCAATAGCATTCGATTTAATAGCAACGGGGGGCTCGTCAGTTAAGTGTTTAAGGAGTTGACTGATTCTTTCAACAGAGTTGCTTCGAAGTAAAAAATGCCACCGAAATTTCCCTTCGATCTTCGAGAGTGGTGCTGGCGCGGGACCGAGGATTTCTACCTCGGTCTCTCCAACATCGTCTTTTTTTTCACCTAACTGAGCGGCAGACGCTTGATCTGTCTGCCAAGTCTGAAGTTGATCTCGAACAGCGTGCGCCGCCTCTTCAACCTGTTTTTCATCCTTACCACGGAGCAGAAGTATCCCGACATGCGAGAAAGGTGGATATCGTAACTCGCCGCGTGCTTCTACCTCCTGCGCATAGAAACTGAGATAATCGTGCTTCTGTGCGGCGGAAATACAGTAGTGCTCAGGCATATAGGTCTGAATGACGACTTTCCCCTCAAGCTCAGCACGTCCTGAACGTCCAGCAACCTGTGTCAACAGGCTAAACGTCTGTTCACTCGCCCGAAAGTCCGGTAGGTTCAAACTGGTATCCGCGGCGATGACCCCGACAAGTGTGACATTCGGGAAGTCTAACCCCTTCGACACCATCTGTGTACCTATCAGAATATCAATCTCCCGCTGCTCAAATGTCCCCAAAATCTGCTGATGTGCGTTCTTTTGGGTTGTTGAATCGGCATCAAACCGCTTTACACGTGCCTGTGGAAACGCTTTCCGTACCTCTTGTTCAACTGCCTCTGTCCCCAAACCAAAGTAGCGAATAGCAGGGCTACCACACTGCGGACAGGTCGGATGCGTCGGGCGTTTATCCCCACAATGGTGGCACACGAGACGCTTCGTCTCAAAGTGAAAAGTCAATGAGATAGAGCAATTTTCGCAGCGTTCAACATAACCACAAGTTCGACAAAACACATGAGTGGAATGCCCTCGTCTGTTGAGAAACAGTATAATTTGCTCCTGCCTTTCCAATCGTTCTTCAATCGAACTTCGGAGGACATCGGAGAAGATCGTTCGATTGCCCTTTTTCAATTCAGTCCGCATATCAACAATATGGACATCGGGCATCTTTCTATCAAGAACACGGTCGGGCAAACTGAGAAGCCGATAACTTCCATTTTTCGCACGATGAAAACTCTCAAGGGACGGTGTCGCGCTCCCAAGTAGCACAGGACAGTTTGCGAATTCACCCCGCTTCTGAGCGACATCCCGTGCGTGGTAACGCGGGACGGTATCTGATTTATAGGAATCCGAATGCTCTTCGTCTATTATCAGCATACCGAGTTCTTTCACTGGAGCAAAGACAGCAGAACGCGGTCCAATCACAATATCCGCTTCACCCTTTCGGATACGATGCCACTGATCATAACGTTCGCCATCACTCAACCGACTGTGCAGCAACGCCACCCGCTCCCCGAACCGTCCAACAAACCGAGAGGCAGCCTGAGGCGTGAGCGATATTTCTGGCACTAATACAATGACAGACTTCCCTTTTCCAAGAACCTCTGTCATCGCTTGCATGTAGACCTCGGTTTTACCGCTCCCGGTTACGCCGTGGAGCAGAAAGATGGGGGCGCGTTCGGTAGTAGAGGAGCGAGGGACATCGGGGTTACAAATCCCTCCCACAGTATGTGATGCGAGTATATTATGAATCTCAGCGAACGCCAGCGATTGTGCAGGATTCAAGTGAAACGGCTGTGTTGCGGCGATCGGTTCAGAACTCAACGGATTACGAATGGCTTCTGCCCGTGTGATATGCAGAAAACCCCGCCTTTCAAGTGTGCGGAGCAGAGAGATGCTGGCATTCACCCGTTTGGTTAAGTCGGCTGTCGCCAAAGGAGTACCTTCATCAAGCAAGTGTTGCAGAATTTCGGCATGCTTCGCCGCGGCAACGTACCGATGCCTACCGGGTCGCGGACCAGACGAATCTTTGGACCCGTCCGCCTCACACCTGAGTAGATCAATTTCCGTCTTAATATCAGTTGATGGTAAAGCTAAAGTTGCTACAGAGGTTAACTGCGTGTTGGCTTTCGGTTTGTGGGTGACATCAAGGCTAACGATCCCTTTTTCCTGTAGCGTGGTAATCTTTGGACGGAGATTCTGGTAACTTATACCCATACGGCGGACGAGTTGATTGAGAGATAACTCACCCTCAGCTTCCAGAAGTGCAACGAGTTCCTCTTGTACCTTTCCTTGCGGGGCAGGTGCTCCCGATAAGAGTCGCACCTTCTGTTCTTTCCGCGTTCGCACAGCAGACGGCACAGCGCAAAAGAGCGCGATACCCCACGAGCAGACATAATATTCCGCCATCCATTTGGTAAGCGCGAGCAAATCAGTAGAAAAAGTCGGGGTTTCTTCAAGGCAGTTGGAAATATTTTTGATAATATGAGGAGCCAGATCGGTTTCATCGAGTCGTTCAACAACGACCCCTTCCTGAGCTACACCTCGGAAAGGTGCTAATACCCGAGTTCCGAGTTGTAAAGCGGCATCCATCTGCGGCGGCACACCGTAGGTGAACACTTGATCGACCGATAGCGGAAAGGCGATGTTCGCATATTTTAATTTATTGAATCTGGACATCGTTCCACGTCCCTTCCCAGTATTCCTTCCCAGTAACGGGCGGGAACCCCGGATCGGGATCCCGGTTTTTGGTGAATTTCCACGCGACTGCAGATATGTACGATTGCATGCGGACAGGCACAAGACCTGCCCCTACAACTGATGACTGATTGCTAGCTGCTATTCCGCTAAAAAAGCAAGCACTTTTTTAACATCTTCCCACACGTCACGTTTGCCACCCGGGTTTCTGAGCAGATATGCCGGATGATACGTCGGCATGACCATCGGCGGTTTCCTATGTGGAAGGACACGGAGTCCCGGAACACTACACGGATAGAACTCCCCGCGAAGTTTTGTAATTCCGATCTTCGTTCCAAGCATCATCTGTGCCGCAAAACTTCCAAGCGCAACAATCACCTTCGGCTGAATGAGTTCTATCTGACGCACTAAATAAGGGCTACAGGTTTCGACTTCATCAGCTTCAGGGTTTCTGTTACCCGGAGGACGACACTTAAGCACATTCGCGATGTAGACATCCTCGCGTTTGAGTTTCATCCCTGCCTCAATGATTTGCGTCAGCAATTGACCGGCTCTACCGACAAAAGGTTCGCCCTGCCGATCCTCATCAGCCCCCGGTGCTTCACCGATGAACATAAGGTCAGTTTCCGTATTTCCAATACCAAAAACGACGCTATTCCGTGTCTCGTGCAACGGGCATTTGGTGCAACTTGCGGCATCGGTAGCCAGCGCAGGCAGATCGAGATTCGCATAAGGCGACTCTCGCTCAGGTTCGTCCATTTCTGATTCTATGAAACCGAGTTGAAGTTGTTCTTCCACGTATTCCCTCACACTTGCCACAAGTTCTACATAATCTTTTTTCAGACTATCTCTATCCATAATGGCTTTCAGGACGGGTTTTCTACGAAAACCCTTTCAGTAGTCAGTTTTCAGTTAAAGAGGTTCTCGTTTAAGTTCACTCTCTTTGCTGATTGCTGAGAGTGAGCGGAGCGAACGCCCTGACCGCTGACTGCTGACGGCTAATTCCGCAGATCGTGAATCAGGGATATACCATCGAACCAAGTGATGTACAGGAAAAGCGCAATCAGGAGAACAATACTCACCTGTTGAACAATTTCTTGCGCTTTCCGAGGCATGGGTCTACCACGGATCTTCTCAACAGCAAAAAACAGGAGTTGTCCCCCATCAGCAATCGGAATCGGTAACAGATTGACGATGCAAAGATTGATACTAATAAACCCTATGAAAAAGAGGACACTGCTCAATCCGACCCGGTCAAACATGCGACTCGTAGCGTTCGCAATACCGATTGGACCCGCGAGATGTTTCGGTGATACCTCTCCACCTACCAGCTGTTGCAAGGTCCTGCCGACAGTTGTAAACGTCAACCATGTTGCTTCAACGCCTTTGCCGAAACTTGTAAAAAAGTTATAATCCGGGAAAGGTGCTGTTTTCGCGGCGAATTCCATCCCACTTAGGGAAGTCTGCCACGCCAGTCCGAAGAGTGCTCCCTCAGTATCGGTTTCCTCTGGACGTTGGGAATCCGCCGTAAGCGTTACCTCTTTCAGGCTACCGTCCCGCATCAATCCGACTTCGATCGGTTGATCTGCCATTGTCTTGAGTTCCGAATAGAGCGTCGCATTGTTTACGGACATGCCGTTAAGCGTCACAAGTACGTCCCCATCTTGGATCCCAGCGTTTTGCGCGATACTACTCTCTTGAACATTCGCCTTTACACGCCAGCGTACCGGTAGTTCGAGGGTGAGTGTCTCATCACCACGACGAATACCGAGTGCCAACGCTTCTTGATTCTCGTTAATACTTTGATAAAGTGCTTGATATTTCTCATTACGCCAATCTTCGGAAGCGTGCCAGACTCCATACCCAAAATATGGGACGTTGTGGATTTTCATGCCGTTGATACTCTCAATATGATCACCGACTTGGATTCCAGTTTGCGACGCGAGACTTCCTTCCTCGATATGACTGACAGTTGTCTCGGTTCTACTGCTCACCCGAATGATACCTATATCCCCTCTGACACTCGGTTCCGCATCGGGTATAACAGAAAGGAACTTGCGTTCGCCATCCCGTTCCACAACGAGATCCAGCGGTCTATTTGCACTGGTGAAAACCCGCGTCTGGAACATCGCCCAATGACTGATTGGATCCCCATTGACAGAAAGAATTGTATCGCCAGGCATTAGCCCACCCACTGCACCAGGTCCATCATCAGCGACCCAGCCGATCTGAATTGCTTCTTTTTCACCGAGAGGTAAGCCTGTTAATCCACCGATCAATCGAGCGGAATCGGTATTGATTCCAGTAGCAAAGACAAGCCAATATACCAACAAACCAAACAACAGATTAACGACGGGACCCGCGGCGACGACAAAGGCGCGATTGCCGATTGAAGCACTCGCGAATTCACCCTGCGCACCGGTTTGTTCGCTTGGGTTCTCGCCTTCCATTTGAACATATCCACCAAATGGCAGTAATGAGATTCTATAATCTGTTTCGTCTCGCTGAAATCCGACGAGCTTGGGACCGAAGCCGAGAGAGAAGGTATTTACTTTAATACCACATCGCTTTGCGGCATAAAAATGACCGAGTTCATGAATAAAAATTATAAACCCGAGAGGAATAATAGCGAGAAATGCCGTTTTTATGTACGGAATTATGGAGCTAATCAGGTCAACGAAGAATTCCATGGTGTTTATTACCTCTTTATATCAGTTGTCAGTACGGATTGCTACTTTTTTAAGAAGTAAAAAATCCGACTGACCGCTGATAACTATTCTTTTTTTTTATTTTTTTATTATTGAATGTGCTGTTGATTTTGCCCACCGGTCAACCTCAAGGATATCCGGAAGTGTTGGGTCAGTAATCACCTCATGCGCGTCCATCACACGCTCAAGGATCGCCGGAATATCCATAAATCCGATGCATGTATCAAGAAAAGCCTCCACGACTACCTCATCTGCGCTACTGAGTACTACGGGTAGGGTACCACCGACTTCTGCGGCGGTATACGCCAGTGAGAGGCATGGGAATTTCTCAAAGTCAACCGGTTCAAAGTGTAGTGCGCGTGCCTCCATTAGATCCAAACGTGGCACTGGTGTTGAGAGTCTACGGGGATAGGTTAAAGCGTATTGGATCATAATACGCATATCTGTAGGTCCCAGTTGTGCGAGTGTAGAGCCATCTGTCCACTCCACCATAGAATGGACAATACTCTCTGGATGAACAACGACATCAATCTTCGAGAGATCTATATCAAACAACCACTTCGCCTCAATGACCTCTAACCCTTTGTTCATCATTGTCGCAGAGTCGATTGTGATTTTCTGTCCCATCTTCCAATTCGGGTGCCGGAGTGCTTGCTTCGGTGTGACGGAATAAAGTGTCTCTTTCGGCACCGCTCGGAAAGGTCCACCTGACGCAGTAATCAGGAGTCGATGGATATCTGCCTGCTGGTCGCGAGCACCCTCCAAGCATTGGAAAATGGCACTCATTTCACCATCTATCGGTATTAAGTTCACACCGTTCGCTTGGATAGCCGCATTCACAAGAGCCCCGGCCATCACCATTACCTCTTTATTAACAAATGCGATGTCCTTGCCGGCGTTAATCGCGGCAAAAGTCGGTAGCAACCCTGCACTTCCGCCCATTCCATCCAAGACTTGGGACGCTTGCGGCATCGTCGCTACGGCTTGAAGTCCTTCGGTGCCAGCGAGCACTTGCGTGCAGTTGAGATCTCGGATCCGTTCTCGGAGTTGCGCCGCTGCCGTGGGTTCATTTAAAGCTACCAACGCCGGGCGATACCGTCGAATCTGTTGTTCAAGGGTGTCAACATCTCTGTTCGCTGCGAGACCGACTACCTTAAATTCGTCAGCATGTGTTTCAACAACGCTGAGAGTGTTCTTCCCAATAGAACCTGTGCTACCGAGTATGGCGATGTGCTTCATTGTTTATGGTTGTCGGTTGTCGGTTCGCCTGCTGCGCAGGCTTTCAGTGGTCGGTTTCAAGAGGGTGTTTCCCTTGTTAAACGATAATCCGTTAACCGAAAACCGAAAGGGTGTTTTTGATAGGGTGTTTCCCCATCGTAGCAACCCGCGCTGAGAACTATCAAAAATGTCCCGTCAATGCCAGATAGTAATAAAGCACAGGTGTGCTAAAGATTAGGCTGTCACACCTATCAATGAATCCACCGTGCCCAGGGATAATGTGTCCGGAATCCTTAACACCGGCAGTTCTCTTCATCAGAGAGGCACTGAGGTCTCCAAGTTGTCCCAAAACGCTGAGTAGTAGTCCAATAAAGACGGCGTGTCCCCAAGAGAGTGTCCCTTTCAGGAGAAACACACTCAGCAGGAAACTCGTCAAAGTGCCTACAACCAATCCACCAATAGTCCCCTCAATCGTCTTTCGCGGACTGACCGGTGTGCCGAGTTTGTGTTTACCGAACGCTCTGCCGACGAGATACGCGCCGGTATCGCTACACCAAACGATTCCAGCCAATAGGAAAATAATTTGCCTGCCGATAGGTTCCGCGTTTCGGAGCAAGATGAGATGGTAACCTAATGCCCAACCGATGGTTAAAATACCGGTGAGTTTCAGTGTGACAGCGAGCAATTCACCGGCGACCTTCGCCCTAAAGATACTTTCCGAGAAAACATAAATGAATACGAAAGTCAGGTAACTGAATATTACCGTTGAGGCAGAGGTAGTCTGCGTAAGCGCAGGCAAAAAATACGCGAATAAACAGAACATACCTGTCAAGAGCGCCGGTATCACTGGATTCAATTTTTCCGTGAAGTGCTGCGCTAAACGACAGTACTCAACTTGCATCATCACCACAACAACAGATACAAGTAGCAGGTAGAGCCAATCCCCCCGATAAATAATTAGGAGGACTAACGGCACCAGCACAACCACACTCAAGGCTCTCCGCCAAAACATATTTTTTGTGGTTTTCAGTTGTCAGTTGTCAGTTATCGGTTAAGAGGGTTCTCGGTAGCAATTGCCCCTCTGGATATCCCAAGTTATGTGAACTGTTACCATGCACCTCTTTAACTGAAAACCGATAGCCGATAACCATTCCTCAAGTTTCCAACAATTCAGATTCTTTTGCTTCCGTCAACTCGTCAATCTGGTCGATGTACTTATCCGTAAGTTGCTGAACCGGATCAGCACTCGCTCTCCCCCGTTTCTTATCGCCGCCACGACCTCTGCTCTTACCGCCGCTACCAGCATCGCCACCGTCGGTTTTTTTAACGGCTTCGTTGGCATCACGGCGTATATTCCGAATTGCAACCTTACCCTCTTCAGCGAGTTTACGTACAACCTTCGCCAGCTCGGTCCTGCGCTCCAATGTGAGTTCGGGAACTTGGATTCGGATAACATTTCCGTCATTGTTCGTTGAGAGTCCCAAATCTGAGTGGGCGATCGCCTTCTCAATTTCTGTAATTAGCGTTTTGTCCCAAGGCTGAATGACAAGCAGCCGCGGTTCAGGGGTCGTAATCGTGCCGACCTGACTCAACGGACTTTTGCTACCGTAATAAGTAACGCTAACCTGATCTAAGAGTGCCGGTGTCGCACGCCCTGTTTGTACATGAGACAATTTCGTCGCTGTCGCCTCGACTGTCTTCTTCATTCGGGATTCAGTCTGTTGAAGAATTTGCTGTTGCATATTTTAATTATTCCTTGCGGTTCGGTCAAGTGAGTCTTGGATTTAGATGGTAATCTCCGTAGACCCAGAGAAAACGCCCAAGCAAAAACCCTTCCGCTTCGCTTACAGGCTACAGTTCTGGTTCACATCAAGACTGTAGGGTTACAAGTTTCCTATTCACTGGCCAAGGACATAGAGCACAAAACGTTTGACGACAATATTCTCACCCAATTGGGCTATTGCATCCTTTACGAGGCTATCAATGGTTTTGTCTGAATCGCGGATGTAAGGCTGCTGTAAGAGACACGTCTCTGTATAGTACTTTGCGATCCGCCCTTCAACAATCCGTTCAGCGATATGCGAAGGTTTCCCTTCCTGCTCGGCTTGTGTTTTCAGAATTGCTTTCTCTGCTTCAAGATCCTCGGCAGGCACATCTTCCTGTCTAACATATTTCGGTTTTGCGGCTGCGACCTGCATTGCAATCTCTTTCGCCAACGCTTGGAATTGCTCCGTTCGTGCGACGAAATCGGTTTCGCAATTCAGTTCGACTAACGTGCCGACACGGCTACCGGGATGGATATAGGAAACAATCAATCCTTCTTCTGCCGCTCTATTGCCTTTGACTTCGGAAGCTTTCAATCCCTGCTCCCGTAATTTCTGAATCGCTTCGTCAATATTTCCATTCGTCTCTGTTAGCGCCTTTTTGCAGTCCATAATCCCTGCCCCCGTCCGTGAACGGAGGTCGCTAACAAGCTTTGCTGTAATCGCCATTTATCCTCCTATTATTTATTAGCGATCAGCAGTCAGGACAGATTTTTCAAAAAATCCTTTCAGCAGTCAGTTAAGAGGGTATCCTTTAACGAAGGTTCCCCTTTGCTGATCACTGACGACTGACTGCCGATGGCTATCTTACTGAGTGCCAATTTATTGAGACTGTCGCCGAGGTGGTCTTCCTCTCCGGCGTTGACGTGGCGCACGTGTCTGACGTTGCTCACCATCGCCAATCGCCTCTGGCTCTGCGGACAGTTGCGCTTCTTCCAGAATCGCGGCACTCTCTTCCTCGTGCCTTTCCTCTTCAAGTATCGCATCTACTTGCACCACGGTTTCCGTATCGGACTGCTCTGCTTCCGTTGCGACCTCTGCCCCTTCCAATGCCTCTCCTTTACCATTAATTACTGCATCGGATAAGACGGAGCAGATAAGCCGAATCGAACGGATAGCGTCATCGTTACCGGGAACCGGCAAATCAATCGGATCAGGATCGCAGTTGGTGTCAACGATAGCGATAATGGGAATACCAAGTTTGTTCGCCTCTGCGATAGCCGTATGCTCTTTCCGCGTGTCGGTAACAATAACGACTTCAGGGAGCCTTTTCATCTCTCTGACCCCACTGAGATTGCCATCGAGTTTACCTTTCTCACGCCGCAGACGCATTACCTCTTTTTTCGGCATCTGATCAAAAAGTCCATTGGCTTCATCAGCGTCCAGTTTATCCAACCGGTTGACACTCCGACGAATGGTCTGAAAATTCGTCAGCATACCGCCGAGCCATCGTTGATTCACGTGGTACATACCACAGCGAACCGCCTCACCTCGCACGGCTTCTTGGGACTGTCGTTTCGTGCCGACAAATAATACGTCACCACCGCTCGACGCTACCTCTCCAACGAAATCAACAGCGGTCTCGAGCATCCGTAACGTCTTTTGTAAATCAATAATATAAATCCCGTTTCGTTCGGCGAAGATGTACTCTGCCATCTTCGGATTCCAACGACGGGTTTGATGTCCGAAGTGAACTCCACATTCAAGGAGCTCTTTCATTGTAACAGCCAAAAAAACCTCCTAAGTTTGCGAGGGCAACTTTACCCCCACTGGGTTTTCGCGTCCACCCCTTTCATATCTGCATCAGACTCCCAACACGAGAGAACCCGCTGTGCAAATCGAGAGGTGTGTCGTATCCAGTATTGATCGTGTAACTCCTGATGAACATTTTTCATCAGAATTAATGTAAATATTTTACCACATAAACGCTTGAATTTCAAGTATTTTATACCACATCACTTAACTGGATGTCAAGAAAATTGTAGATTCGGAACGGGTGCTGTGGTATAAAACAGCAGGAGGGACACTGGTGGAACATCTCATTGAACAGATCGCCGCTCACTTCAAAACAGAGGTAGACGCTCTGAAACTCGAACCGATCCAGCACGGCAGTCAGCAAAAACACAACGTCTGCCGTTTAAAACTCGGTTCCATGAACTATCTGCTCAAACAGCACGACATCACCACACCGGTTGTTAAAGCAGGCTACACCCCTTGTGAGATCGAATCCACCGTCCTGTCAATATTACACCGTAACGGATGTCGTGTCCCGAAAATTATTTGGAAATCGGAAGGCTCTCATGCCCTGTTGTTGGAATGGTGCGGGGAATTGACACTCGATGCTATGGCACAAAGCAGATCGGCATCTACTCTCAAACCGATTTTGCAGACCGCACTTATGGAACTCTGTCGGGTCGAATACGTTTTCGCAGAAAACACAGAACGTCTTACACCGTACGCCTTCCGTTTCGATTTGGGCAGGACCCTGCAAGATTCACTCGAACATGGCAGAAAAACGCTCGGTTATTTTTGTAGATCCCTAACCTCATCACAAACGACACACCTTGACACGGCATGGACAGCCCTCTCCAACCGACTCCGAACGGCACCACCGGCTTTCGATAGTCTCGACTACCAGAGTCGCAACATCGTGATTTCTGAGGAAACCCCTTTTTTAATCGACTTTTCGAGTGTGGGTTGGGATTGGCAGGAACGGCGGTTGGTCCAATATTTCAATAGTATCGGGGCAAACCAAGGGAACGCAAACTTCGTTTCGTTGTTGAACCGTGAGTTAGTCAACACTTATGCAGCGTGGGTTATCTCGCATCGTGAAACCTGTTCATCTACGGAGATCGCGGCACGTGTTGATAGCCATCATCTTCTCTTCTACCTCTCGGTTATACATCAAATTTTACGTGCTGTTGCGCAGCCTGAAGCCTCCGAAAGCAGAACACTCCTCAAGGCGTGGGGCGACCTCAAGGCGAGATACAATAGTGCACTTAGGCAGATTCTTCATACTGATCTGAGCGACGATATCTACACAGCGCAAATTCGAGAGATAGTTGCCAATCGGGGCAGTAATCAGCAAGCAGAATGACATGGTTTAAACATCATTCCTTAATTGCATCCCTAAGAATTGTTTTCTCAAGTTCAATAAGAAATGTTTCTGCTTCAGGAGTAGAAGGTTTTGTGTTATGAAACTCCGTCTGATACGATTTCAGTACCCTATAAAGCGATGTAAGGCTGACTTTCCGTTGCCGGATTGCCTCGCGCACGTTCGCAAAGGCTGCAATTACCTGATCTTCTGAGATACCATCGGGACGATTGTTCGACTTAAGATGCTTTTCTACACCGTTCAACGCACGTTCTGCCATCCAATAGCGTCCACCTTCAGGACCACCAACTCGACGGTAAATCACGCCACCCGCGATTAAACTGACTGCTACAACCGCCAATAGAAAAGTCAGAACTCGTCTATAACAGCCGCTTAGTTTTTTGTTCGTACTCACCATGTTTGTATTTATTTCATTTGGATTTTTGTGAAGTCCGTACCATAGTAATTGACGGGCGATGAATCGCCCTACTACAAACGAAACTGATTGTAGTAGCGCTATTTATAGTACGTTCGGAAGTTCCCTGATTAAATCCTTATACTTCATTAATTGGTTACTCAAAACGGGACTAAAAATAGATTTAGATTCTTCCTTCTCGTATTGTCAATGCCGCTTTCAATTTTTTATTCCCGATAAACTTGGTGCTGTGCGTGTCAAAGAACTCAAATTCACCGTCCAGTACTTCAAAGACTGCAACATCGGCGACGGTTCCAACTTTCAGATGACCGAGTTGCGCCTCGCGTTGGATAGCTTTTGCAGCACTGAAAGTCGCCTTTTCAATCACGTCCTCAAGCGAGAGTCCCAAGTGCATCAGCTTCGATAGGACTGTCGGTAAATCGTAGACGGGTCCGTTGATGTTGCCTGTGTGGAGATCAGTACTGATAACATCGGAAATGAAGCCTTGTTCCATAGCGCGTTGTGCGATCTCATAACGGAAACTGCCAGCACCGTGCCCTACATCAAAGATAATACCATCCTCGCGAGCCTTCCACGCTTCAGGGATCACGCTCCCCTTTTCGTCAATGATATTATCACCGTTGCCTTGGAAGCAGTGGGTAATCACATCGCCCGGACGTAGCAATCGCAAAATATCAGGAAGTGGCACACCAGCACCGATATGACACATGACGGGTGTCTCCGCCTGTTTAGCGGCTTCAATGGCAAGTTTCAGCGGCTCAACGCCGTTATCGCCAACTTGCATTTTACCCTGACGTACCTTGACACCGACGGTCATATCACGATGTGCTTGTAAAGTCTCCGCAACGCGTCCTGGATTGGCATAAGCCATATCGTGCATTTCACCGACAGGTCCATAGACAAGCCCAATCCCGGAGATGTGGATATAGGTGAGAATATTCGTCTGCGCGGGTTCAGCAATGAATTCACGGAAGCCGGGGAACGTTACCCAACTCGGGCTACCAGCATCCACAACGGTGGTCGTTCCGGCTGTCGGACAAACCCCATCAGCTCTGATACCCCATGTCGTCACACCGTAATAGACATGCGTGTGGATATCAACGAGTCCGGGTGTCACGAATTTATCCTTAACATTGATGGTCTGCGTCGCTGCATCTTCGGGAATATCCCCTTCAATCGCAGCGATGACCCCGTCAGCAATTGCGATATCGCGCATTGCATTCAAATTCTGTGCCGCATCAATGACAGTGCCACCTTTCAGTAGAATATCATAATTCATTTCCGCTCCTCATTGGCGGTTAGCCATCAACCGTCAGTGTCGGGATTCGGATATCCCTCCTACAAAGAGTGGTCATAGGTTATTGGTTATAAGTTATAAGTTAATAAGAGAAGCACTTGATAAATGAGAATCTCTTCACTTATAACTTAAAGGTTTTTCAAAGAAAAACCGAACCTACAGCTTCTTTCGCAGAAAATCCGTGCTGAAAGCGAACCAAGTAAGCGTGCTGATGGCTAATATTGTCGGAAACCGGAGTGTTTTTGCTGGGTGTTTCCGCCCCTCCTACAGATGAACAATTAGACACCTCGTTTATCGCCCCATATATCCACGTGCACACGAGGCGAATAGCGATATCCGTTCTCTTTGCAGAGATCCACCAACCATTCCTGTTTCTGTTGTAGCACGGCGGGTGTTGTCCCTTGCGGCATCAGAAGGATTGTCTCGGCAGGAATATCGACTTCCGTCTGTAACGCTTGGATCTCCGCTAAATCTTCAGGTGTATCCACGACAAACTTCACTTGACACGGATATTTATCTAAAAACTTGCGGATAACGTCGGGGCGGATGCGTCCACGCTCGTGGCGTTTGAAAAATCGGTTGTCTGTCGGAGGATTAGAATTACGCAATTTGGGGCTCATGGAAATGAGATGCGCGGCGACCGCGGCGAAGAGCGTAGCGTTCGTTTCAATTGTGATGTGGTGTCCGCGCTTATCCAATTCCTCACAGAGTGCCATCAACTCCTTTGGTTGAATAAACGGTTCGCCACCGGTAATAACAACATGCTTACAGCCGTATTGCGAGATTGCGGCAACGCTTTCAGCGACAGAGATGTCCCTGTTTTCAGGGTTCCAAGATGTGTAAGGTGTATCACACCAAACACATCTCAGATTACAATAACTCGTTCGAAAGAAAACAGAGGGGATACCGATAAGTTGCCCTTCTCCCTGAATCGTATGGAAAAGTTCGCTAAATTTCATACTTGCGTTCCCTCGCTGAGCGTTCCCTGAAGACGGTGCGTTAGATAACAACATCTTGTTAGGTACGTCTTTGATTTTGAGGAAATCAGATGTAAGTACTCTCTACGAACGGTGCGAGGTAGCGATTTCCGCGAACGATTAAGCCTCAATGAGTTCAATTTGAACGTTGTCGGGGCCCTTGAAAAACGCCATCATCAACCCATTGGGTTTCAAATCTTCGAGTTCCGCGCCCTTCGCTTGAAGTGCCGCGACCTCAGCATCCAGATCCTCTACGGTAAAAGCGAGTTGGTAGACACCCCAGCGTGGGTTGCCACTGGTGTCTTCAACTTCCATGTCTCCAAACTTAGGTGAGAGGAAGATATTTTCGCCACCGATTTCCATCCGGACGATTGGTAAGCCCCGTACTTCGACCTTTTCGGTGACCTTCCCATCAAACATCTCTTCATAATAACGAACTGCACCTTCTAAATCTTCACAACGAAGATGAACGTGATGAAATGTAACTGCCATTGTTAGATTTTCCTTCCTTTCTTTCAAAAAGCGCGCCATATCAGGCGCGAGGGAAAAGATATAAAGATACGTTATTATCACACAATCGTTTGATTGTGTCAAATTATTTTTTTCGATGAGTCATCAGAGACCAGCAGTAAAGAGGTTGGATTTCACAGATGTGCAACTCAACCTACAACTTTATTATAGTTATACCAATTATCCTCAAAAAGTTGAAAAATTATCCATAAAATGGGTTATTAATAAAAAAAGTGAAAAAAAAATCTAACTTTTTTCGAGGAAATGCGTCTAAAGTAACGAACACTTCAATTGAACATTCAAATTGTGTAATAAAGTAAAAAAGTAATATACATTTTCAATGTTTTCGTAAATGAAAAAGGAGAAAACAATGTCAACTCAAATTCGTAAACAAGGTGACGTAGCGATTGTGGAACCCAGTGGAAGATTGATGGGACCCTCCGTGGTGGAATTACGAGAGGCAATCGTGCCGCAAATAGAGGATTCCGACGAGCCACGTATCCTCATCAATTTCGAGAACGTCAATATGATCGACAGTGCTGGACTTGGTGCTCTTCTGGAGGCGCGTGCCCTCACGATCCGAAAGAACGGGCGTATCGGTGTCGTTCATGTTAGCAAAGGCATCAAGAACTTGGTCGCTCTGAGTCGTCTCGTGAGTATGTTTGAAAATTATGACAACGAAGATGCGGCAGTTTCAGGACTATCCGCATAAAACACAACTTCAACGCATGTCGAAAGGGACTGGTTTTTACCGGTCCCTTTTTTTCGGAGATCCCTCCTACAAAGGCATCGGAACATGTCATTGGAAAAATGGACAACGCTCCAAACTGAACATATTCAAACCCTCGCAGAAACCCTTGCGAAACGGGAACTTCTTGCAATCGGAAAACTTGAGCCGATAGCGGATTTTGAGGAACTTTACACCTTCGCTGAGGCAGATCCTACACCGATTGCATTTACACCCCAATATCCAGCATGGCGATTGGAATCGGTCGCCGCCCGTATCATTGAAGCGGTCGCGATCGCGGCACATGAACCGCTCACTGAGCTGGGGTATCGCGAATTTGCCCGTATCCTGTTAGAGCACACCGAATATCTCTACGCCTACCCAGACGGTGAACCCCGTCCCAGACTTGAAGCGGGAAGCGCGTTGGCATTGGCAGGCTGTGTCTGTGCTTCACTCCCTCAATCGGAACTTTGGAGGCTCGCCGGATTTGGAAGGATCTCAGCGGTGTTGGCAGAGGTTGCACCAGCACCAACAGATTCCCATCTCACGCTACCAATCGATGCCGCTTTCTCGCTTGCGAATGAACGAAACCTCCCGATTTTGGCATCCGCGGTGACCACTTATAACGCCGTTCTCGAACGCGACCTCACACCTCAGAATCAATACAATTTACCCTTCAGCGATAACGACTTTTTTGGCGCGCTCAATCTGGATTATCCGGGAATGGAAGTCGTGAAATCCGCTTTCCTCGCAGAGGATATACCCGCCGCAAAATCCGCATATACGGACTTTCGGAGAGAATTCTTAGATTCACAGCTTGAACATGAATCATTCCCACTAACAGAAAGATCCGATACCTATACGACTGCGAAAACCTATCTTGAATGCCTGCTTCGCTTGTCTATCCACCCGACACCGGCTATTACAGCAACAACAGAGATGGGTATCGCCGCGCACCTCCTCCCTGAATTTAGAGGGAGCGAACAACTGCACATGCTCTCGCTTCGTCGCTATAAGTGGATAGTGGATGCGTTCTTTGATTCCGACGGCTTCCACAAAGATCGGACACTGCGCGCCCAAGTTGAGGCGATCGCTGATTTCGTCAGATTCCTATCCGTTTACGGAAAACCTACAGAGCGGGACCGCTATCTTGCTGACGGAGAACCAGCGGAGCGTGCCTGCTACTTTCAAAAGATACAGACCTCTCTCGAAAAACAGGTGGAGACCTGTATCCGTATGCGTCAACCCGATTGTTCGTTCCCGCCGCTCGGTCCGCTTCCTGCTCCCAACTTCAATGCCGTTGAACTCTGCGCGATGGTCGATAGCGACTTTCGGCGTGAGGATTTTCCACGTTCTGACATCACCTCACACGCGCTTCCTGAGACCGGCTGTTATGTCATGCGGGATAGTTGGGAACCCGATGCACAATACCTATTTTTCGACACGCAGCCACCGGGAAAATCGAGTAACGTGGACACCTCAACCTTCGTGTTATATGCCCACGGGCGACAACTAACAACGGGTTCCGTTCGCCTGCTTGATACACCGCTATCCCCATCCGATAGGATTGATACACAATGGACAACGACACCCGCATTCGACTGCGTCGAAAAGTGGCATCAAACCACAAACGTTCACCACAAACGCGCAATCCTTTACCCGAAAGGTCAATACTTCATCTTGCATGACCTCCTCCTCGGCGATGCGGCACACACATTGGAACAGATTTTTCACCTCGGTCAAAAGGTCACCCCCCATATCATTTCCGATGCAGGGGACACACGGACACAGGACCCACGCCAGAGCAATCTGTTCATCGGTGCAGTGGAAACGACCAACCTCTCGGTAAGGTTGGATGCAGACAGTGTTGTCTATCGGTGGTCCCGGGAACCACCAATCGCAATAAACACATTGTTATTTCCTATGAAACCTGAAGTTAAAGAACATCCGACGCTTTCCGCTATCGAAGTGCGGACCAATCCCGATGTTTTAGGGACAGGTTTCACCCTCCAGTTGCCCAACGCAACGGATACATTTCTCATCTCTGACGACGGCTTGGCGGAGATGTCTGCTGTAGGTATTCGGTTTGTCGGTGAATATCTTTTCTTACGGAGAGATGCCTCCGGTTCAGCGGTTCGATTCGTGATGTTGAACGGTCGGTTTCTGGAGGTGGATGGGAACGTCCTTGCCGATTTGGATGAAGCCCGCGAGAGTTATGTGGGGATGGAGGAATAGCAGTCAGCTATCAGCGGTCAGCGGTCAGAAGAATAGCAGTCGGCGATCAGCAGTTAGCCGTCGGTAAGAGGACATCAGTTGTCTGTTGTCAGACCCAGGATTTACAGGAAACCTCTTTGATTTTTTCAGGATTATAGCGTCTCAATTGTCAGCGTGCAAGGAGATGCGATTCGGTTAGATATTGGGGATCAATTGGGTATTCACGAGGCAGATAAATTTCGACAGGGATACCGATTCCATGAAGATACCTGCACATGAGAGGGGCTACATCTGCCCAGTTTAAACCTCCTAACGCACAACCTAATGCAGACATTGCCAGGGATTGGACACCTTCTTCTTTGCAGTTGTTTTGTAACCATTCCAAACCGCTTTCAATATCTTCTATTCGCGAGTTTTGACGCCAGTGTCTTTTTGTTGCAAAAAGCAAGAACCATTTCATGGGGTTTTTTATATTTACACGGTGTGGTTTAAGGTCTGCCAACTCATCTGCGACTGATTCCTCGCGTTTATAGATATAAGGGCGTTCAGTTGTGATTTTTTTTGCGCGGCATGCTTTTTCATATTCCACATAAACATCAGGGAATTGCTCTTTAGCACGCAGTGCCAACCCTTTTCCCATAACTCCTTGAAGGTTAACTGTAACTGTTAACGTCTGCAACTCAGAGAAAAATATATCCCCACCATCGATAAGCAAAATGTTCTTACCGATCGCAATTCTACGCTTAGGTTGGAAAAACATATCGGGTTGAGAAATAATAGGAAATTTAAGGTTATTAAATGTTCCCTGCACCCAATTTCTAAGTGTATCGTCGGCGATCACAACCGAACGGATGTGTTCAGGTTTAACCTGATCGGGAACTAAACATCCTGCCATAATTTTGCGTTTCGACCCGTCCGAACTCTTCCACCACTCACTTTGAATTATTTTTCTTTGTTGTTGAAGTCTATTCAATCCTTGAACGCCCGGATGGAATTGCGTTAATTCATTGGTTGCGTTTCCATCTGCAATGATAACCCCTGGTTCACTTAGGATTGTGTCTGCGACTTCAAGAACAGCAAGTTTCTCTTCATTTGTTTCAAATATAGCTCGATACATCATCGGGTTACGTGGTTGAAAGAACAAGTTAACGTAGTTTAAAAGGTTCTTTTTCCCCCGCTGGGGTTTAACCTTGTGCCTCTTATTGGTGTCATTCTTAGCGTCCGTTTTCCCCTTGAACATCGAGATGAATTGCATCCCTTCTACTTTAATTTTCTCGTGGGAAAGGATACCCCGTTCGAAGATAGAAGGCAAATTGTCTATATGTGTAATGTAGTAGAAGTTTTTTATCTTCATTGTTCTTTCACTTCAATGGTAGTTTCTCTTTGTTGCATTAAGATATGATTCCCTATTTCCATTAACGTCCTGCTTCTATGCTCGTTGCAGATGTATAACGCAGCTCAAACAAATCTAACTTTTAGGTAAAAGGTGTGAATATATCGCTACCTATATCGGTGGCAACAACGCATTTCTGAATATTGGTAGATGATAGGTGCCCTTGAAGCGAATTAACAACGCTCTGGTCTGCAACAATAAACCGCTGAATATCTTTGGGATTAACTTGATTAGGAACTAAACATTCTGCCATCAACTTGCGTCTAACTTTGTCAGAATGATTCCACGAAATCCATGAATCGGACTGAAGTATCTGCTGTTGTGTCTGAAGAATCTCCAGCCTTTCAGATCGAGGGTAAATTCGAGTGCGTTGGTTGGACGCGATACCATCCGCAATGAAAATTCCTTGTCTTTGCAACACTGTGTTTGAAATGCGCAAAACAGCAAGATTCTGCTTACCCTTTGATTTAATAACATTGTACAGCATTGGATTACGAGGCTGAAAAAATAGATTCGCATAATCCCAGAGACTTTTGCGATCAGAAGTGCGTCTCTCCCTACGCTTGCTAGCAAGGTGCGGGAGATAAATGGTTGTGTCCTGAACACCCTCTGTCCTAACCCGTGCATGAGAGAGAATCCCTCGTGAGAGAATGGAAGGCAGGTTATCTATATGCGTAATGTAGTAGAGGGCTCTTATATTTGGCTCTTGCACAATTGTTTCTCTTTGTTAATAATTAATCCTCAATGATCTCTAACCCTTGCATTCGTTCAAGAGCAAAAATCCGGGTATCCTGCCGTAATTCGCAAAATCCCTCTACACACAACGTCTCACCGGACTCCCGACTGTTGGGTATATTCAGCAACCGCTCTGGTGTAACGACGCGCGTCATCCATCTTTTGGCACGCGGCTTTTTGTACTCGAACCGAATCCATTGGGCGTTGTCAATCGCCGACTGGATTTCCGCGAATTGTTCCGCGAACTCTACTTGTGACGGATTTAGCGTAACAGTCCCGAAAATATCAGGTTCTCGGTACATACTCGTATAACATGCTCTGCAGATGAGTCTGAGAGTATCTAACACGTTCGTCCCGCCTTCAAATACCGGAATATCATGCACTAAATAGACATCCTGTTCCTCACCACAATCTGAACAGATCGAACCGTTTTCCTTAATAATCCGTCGTTTCCGTTCATCCCAATCTGGGGGCCAACACGGCAGATGGTCATAGAGTCCGGTTAAAACGGAGTTTACCTTCGCGAGTTTCGCGCGTAAATTTTCACCGTCCGCTTCTGAGGTTACGTCTTGCTCTGCCCCTCCATTTGGCACAAAAAGGGACAAAATGAGTTGTGACTGCTGTTGCTGCAATGCCGTTTCAATCTCATGTTTTTGCATTTGCAACATGACGATACACGAATAGTGCAGGTACTCTCCGTTAGAAAGTGCTATATCATATTCATAATCCGTCTCTATCTTACATACGGTACAATAAGGCATGTCATCCCCCTCAAATGTTAAGCATCACGGAGACGTTTATCTGAAGGTCGCTCCTGCAGAACAGGAATCACATAACTCCGAATTGTTACATCGTCGATCGCCTCGGTCTCCACCCGTGGCTCTGGATCTTGGCGATGATCAAAAACAACATAGTACCCTTCAGTTTCTTCTTCCAATTTGAGGTATGCCGCTAATTGCTTCTTTCCTGCTTGATAGCCACTCTTACCTTCCCAAATCTTTGTCTCAACGATGTATTTTTGTTGATTGTGATAAATGAGCAGATCCATTCTACCGCGTCCTGTTTGGACCTCAAGATACATTACACCGCCAACAAGTGGCACAAACTGGTCAAGGTATGCCAGCAGTAGATGCTGTCCTATAAACTCCTGTGGTGTATCTGGCACTTGCAGAACACGAAAACCAGCGCGGGCAATAAAATCCCGGAAGTTATTCAGTAGCAGTGTCATGTCAATATCGCCAGTAGATGTGAGATAATCTTGAAAACCTGCGACATTATTTGTGGGGAGATATGCATTTTCAAGTCCGTTTACCAACGGTTTAAACGCTTGTAGGATGCAGTAGTGGTAAATCGGATTGAGGATCTCACATAAGCCGTCAGCACCTTTTGCGATAACACCATACGTGGCAAGTTCATTGATGATCTCATTTTGAAGTGTGAAACGGACCCCAATGTCATAAGAAACGATTTTCATGAGAAGTCTTTCAAATCGCCGGTCCCTGCGGATATTGGTCAGCAGATGTGTGATATTAACGTTATTTTCTTCAAGCAGCTGCGCGTGTGCTTGTGCGAAGTGTTCTCGGTGAATCGTTTCGTTTTTCGGGATGTCTAATTCCTCAGTGAGAATCTGCGCAAATCGGTTGACGAGAACAGGTTGTCCAGCGGTCTGCGTATGAATGGATTCAATAACCTCTGGGGCAAACGCCTGACCAACTTCTTCGGTATATTGCCCAAGGAGTTCTTGCACCTGTTTAAGGGTGAAGTTCGGCAGGTTGAACTCATCTTGGATGTTGAACGGAGAAATCGACCTGTCATAGTTTAACTGCGTAATACTCTTGACGCCAACAATACCGATACTATGCGGACATCGAGAAACAGTGTTTGAAACATAGATACGGCGGAGTGAATGCAGAAAGCCTTTTACCGCTTCCTTCGGGATGCCGTCAAACTCGTCTATGATGAGGACGACGAGTTGGTCCCCCAGAAAACTGGAAAAGCGTCTAAAGAATCTTCCCATCGAGAGATGATCGGTTATCTCAGCGTTCTCCAAAAAATCCGTTAACGCCTTGGGCAATACCTCTCCACGGCGCGCAAAAACATTTTCTATCTCCTCACAAATATCTGCTTGGAGACCGCTGTAAAAAACCGACGGCGTGCAGTCTTCATATACCTCAAAGTTCAACGGAATTGGAAAGTACGCCGACTCTTCGTCGGCGAATACATCCAAGGCACGTTGGAAGAAAGTTGTCTTGCCGGTCTGCCGCGGCGCGAAGATAACGATGTAACGCCCCTCTTTGACACGCATGATGAAATCCGCGAGTTCGGCAGCGCGACTGACGACATAATTTTTTTGGGGATGAACGGGTCCCTGCGTTCCAAAGCGTCTCATTTTTTTCCTCAAGCCGTAATATCAACATTCCGTAACACACTCGCTTCGTTTAACAAGCATATCATATAGATACTTCATTGTCAAGCGGTTCGTCCCACCCCGCCAGAGCCATTCAATTGGCGGTTTTCTATCCGTTTTGTGCTGGGGGTTTCAATCAGAAGATTCCTTGTATAAAAGAGAGAGTCGGGAATCGGAGTGTTTTTGCTTGGGCGTTTCTTCCCTTCTACAGCAGAGGTCGGGAGTCGAAGTTCCTTCTTATAGGAAAATTGAATGGCTCTGCTCATCCGGCACCCTTTTCTGTAGGAGGGTGGAAATTGAGGAAATTGGGGAAACACCCCAGCAAAAACACCCCCAGCAAAAACACTCTGATTCCCGACTTAGCCCATACTATCTCCAAAAACGCTTGCACGCAGGAAACAGAAAATGTATAATACAAGCCACAATCTTTCCACACCCGTATCATCAATCCAATAAGGCTGACCAGAAAATAAAACATGACTTTCCAAACACATTGCAACCGTTATCTACAGAACGTCCAACAAACACAAACGACTTCAGAGGCGACCCCAGAACTCTCACTATTCCCACACCTCCAAACCTTCCTTGAGGGGATTGCCGTTGATCACTTCGATAGAGATACCGTCACATTCACACAGGAACCGAGAAGGTTAGACCAGATCGGTAGACCCGATTTCATCGCGATGGACGGGTTGCTACCTATCGGTTATATCGAGGCAGAAGCACACGGGAGAGACCTGGACGCGTTGACGGGGCATGCCGCAGAACAAAATGCTCGGTTTATCGAAAACCTTGACAATTTCATCCTCACCAATTTCGTCGAATTTCAGTTGTGGACGGACGGGCAACTCCGTGCGACAGCAAACATTACGGACGCACCTGAAAATTTAGAGACGCTACTGGAACGGTTTCTGAACGCTGGAAACGTCCAAATCGCATCACCGGAGGTATTGGCGAGATACCTTGCCAGACGGACGCGGGAACTCCAGACACAGATTGCGACGACACTCACCGATGAAGACAGCAACATCCACGCGATGTTCTCGGCGTTCAAGGAGACGCTCATCTCTACGTTGACCCCTGACGATTTTGCGGATATGTACGCACAGACGCTCGCTTACGGATTGTTCGCGGCACGTTGCACACTCCCGAACGCGACGAACTTCTCACGGCACACCGCTGTTGAGGGACTTCCGAGATCAAACCCGTTCCTCCTCGAACTCTTCTATCACGTTGCTTCTCCGAGACTGGAGACGAACGTTACTTACATTCTGGACGACATCGCGTCGCTCCTCCAAAACGTCCCGACAGAGATGCTCCGCACGGCGTTTGCCGCCAGAAATCACCTCGAAGATCCCGTTATCCACTTCTATGAGACCTTCCTCGCTGAATACGATCCGCAGCGGCGCGTCGATCGAGGGGTCTATTACACACCACCACAGGTTATTTCTTATATCGTCCGATCCGTGGATAGCCTCCTCAAAACGGAATTGAACAGACCTGACGGTCTTGCTGATGACGGGACGCTTATCCTTGATCCGGCAACGGGGACTGGTGGTTTTCTGCTGACGGTGTTGGATCACATTCGCGAATCGGTCACCGAGACCTACGGCACAGGGGAATGGAACCAGTATGTCAATGCAGAGTTGGTGAAACGGATTTTCGGGTTTGAGTTGCTCGTCGCTCCGTATACGATTGCGCATCTGAAATTGAGCCTGTTCCTGCAAGCGCAAGGCTGGCGTGCCGATGAACGCCTCCGCATCTATCTCACGAATACGTTGGAGCAACCGGCAGAAATGCAACCATCCCTCCCCTTTGCGGAGTTTATCTCCGACGAGGCAAACGCGGCACTGTCGGTGAAACGGGACGAACCGCTCCTTGTCATCCTCGGCAATCCGCCCTATCAACGTAAATCTGCCAATCCAAGTCGCGAAGGACGGAGGTTAACTTTCATTGGTGAACTCATTGAGAATTACAGACAAATAAATGGAGAACCGCTTGGGGAAAGAAACTCAAAAGCACTTCAATCTGACTATGTAAAATTTACTCGTTGGGCACAATGGCGAATAGATAAAAATGGCGAAGGAATCGTTGGCTACATTGTCAACAATAGTTTCCTTGATGGTCCCATGTTTCGGGGGATGCGGAAAAGCCTATTAGACAGTTTCAACACTATTTACTTGCTTAACCTACACGGGAGCAACAGAAGAACAGAAGCAGTTCCTGAAGGAGAAAGAGATGAAAATGTCTTTGACATTTCACAAGGGGTTTGCATCCTATTGTGTGTCAAAGAACGCGACATATCTGCTCCGCCAACGGTCTATTATGCAGACATGTGGGGATCCCGGGAGGAGAAATATAGGATTCTTTCAGAAACAGATGTCCAATCCACGGAGTGGTACCAGTTACAACCGACCTTACCCCGCTACCTTTTTGTGCCACAAGTAACAGACTATAGTGCTGAATACGAAAGTGGATGGGAAATTACTGACATCTTTCAGATAGGTTCGGTGGGAATTGCTACAGGACGCGATAAATTGGCGATTCATTGGACAACCGAAGAACTGCGCGAAACTATATCTGATTTTGTTTCACTCACTGAAGTTGAAGTAAAGCAAAAATATGATTTAAAAGATAGTGGAGGTTGGAATGTTCATCGCGTCCAAACCGATCTCCGTAATCATCCCGATATTGATCGACACATTGAGCCTATTCATTACCGTCCGTTTGATATACGATCGACATATTTTACAGGGCAGTCATCTGGATTTCACGGATGTCCGCGCCCAGAGGTTATGCGCAATTTGCTCGTCGAAAACCTTGCCCTCTGCGTCTGCCGAATTGTTACAGGTTCAAAATGGCAACACGCATTGGTAACTGACAAAATTACCGAAAAGTGTAATATTTCAAATCAAGGAAGCGAATCTGGATATGTTTTTCCGCTCTACCTATACCCGAATCCTGAAGAATTGGGACTTGAGACAGAGCGTTCGCTCAATTTCAAATCGGCGTTTCTCACCGCACTCTCGGAGGCGTTGGGACTTCCGCAGGTGGTGCCTTTCGATCTGCCTGAAGGTGTTTCACCGGAGGAGATTCTCGCCTATATCTATGCCGTGCTGTATAGTTCGACCTATCGCGAACGGTATTATGAGTTCCTGCAATATGGGTTTCCGCGTATCCCGTTGCCACAAGACATTGACCAGTTCCGCACGCTTGCGGCGTTGGGACAGCGTTTGATTGATTGTCATCTCCTCAACTATATACCGCGACCGGAGATCGCTCCTACAGGGACACGGGGTCCGGCGGTGCATCGGTTTGAGGGTGAAGGCGACGGTGTCGTTGCACAGGTGCGGTATCTGGACGAACGGGTCTGGATCAATCCGACCCAGTATTTCACGGATGTGCCGCTTGCGGTCTGGGAGTATGAGGTCGGTGCGTATCAGGTGTGTGAGAAGTGGTTGAAGGATCGACGTGGAGAGGCGTTAAGTCGTGCAGAGTTGCAGCAGTATCGCGCGATTCTGGTGGCTGTTGCGGAGACGCTTACAGTCATGGCGGAGATTGATGGGGTTTCCTAACCTCACCTACCACCAATATCCAAGCCATTATTTTCCTTGCAATCGATAGCAAACGCGCCTATAATTGATTCAAGCCATCACCAATAAGAAAAGAAACAATGCACACCTACCTTAACGTCCAAAACTTCGGTCCGATAGAAAAGGCAGAGATAGACCTGCGTCCGCTAACTGTATTCGTCGGCGAGAGTAACACCGGCAAGACCTACCTCGCCGCGCTTATTTACGCATTACACCAAAATTTCAGGGGCATCTCACAATTTCCTTGGGCAAGTTCTGCCGCTTCTTATTTCAGTTTTATTTCTCGTTCGAGAGACCGCTATTCACAAAGTCGGCAAGAGGAAGTAGTACAAGAAATGTTAGAGGTACTCGAAAAGTTAAACACACCTGAACGGCATTTCAAATTTTCCGATTTACCTCAGCAGGTGCCAACTAGGTTGGAGTCTATACTCACTGATCAGGAAAACTTCACATACGAACTCCAACGGTGTTTTGATCTTGAATCTGTTTCCAAGTTAATTCGATTTACCGGAAATCAAAACAACGAAATGAAAATTTCACTGGCGGTTCGCGAGGGTGATCAAACGTATTGGGATTTTGAGGCGCGGTCCTCTGGATCCACCGAGCCCACCATAACAGGGCACATCAATCCGGACATGATTCTCCTCGACGCAAATGACCCAATACGTAAGAACGAATTCAATGAAACATCCGATGTTGAACGCCTATTCCGAACCTTAAGCACCCGCCGGTGGCGAATAGGAGATTCATACTACTTGCCTGCCGCTCGGAGCGGCATCATGGAAAGCCGAGATGTACTTGCCACTGCTCTTATCAAACGAGCGACGCGCATCGGTTTAGATCACCTTGAAGTGTCTACATTTTCAGGAATGATAGCAGATTTTCTGGAGCAAATTTTCCAATACAAGGAACGCAGGAGATCGCCAAGCAAAATAAGTCGCGTCGCTGAACAACTGGAGACGGATCTGCTGGAGGGGAAAATAGAAGTTGAACGCGCTACGCCAGAAGCGTATCCGCAATTTCTATACCGTCCAGAGCAGTCGAAAGACGGATTGCGAATGAGCCATTCCTCAGCGATGGTATCCGAACTGGCCCCCTTAGTCCTCTTTCTACGAGGCATCGTCAAACAGGGGGACCTGCTCATTATTGAGGAACCTGAATCTCACTTACATCCGACGGCACAAACCAAAATTGCCCAAACTTTCGCTCGTTTGGTCCGAGCCGGTGTTCACGTCCTGATTACAACACACAGCAACTATCTACTCCAACAAATCGGAAACCTTATTCGCGAAGGTGAATTGCGAAAACAAGGAGAATCCACAAGTGAAAAAGCAGACTACTTGAAAGAGGAAGAGGTTGGGGCGTGGTGGTTCCATAAGAACAAGCCAGTCGCAGAACTCCCATTTGACCTTATTGAAGGTATAGAACCGGAGGATCTCTTAGATGTAGCTGAGGATCTCTATAACCGTTCGGCTGGACTTCAAAATAGAATTGAAGAAACTAAAGGGAAGGATGCCGTTGAATCTGAGTAAAGAGCTTACCCACGTTCGAGAACAGGTATCTCCAAACAGCCTCACTAATTCATGCAGCGGAGAAGGATGTCGAGTATACCTTACCGACCTACCCAGAAATCGGGTCGTGATAAATGTAGAGATAGAATTTGACGCACGCCGAGACGACCGAAAAAGGTCTGACCGTCTGATGTTTTACGGCCACAAAAACACCTTCGTTGCCGTTCCAATTGTGCTAACCAAGAACGGCATTAGATGGACGAATCCAAGACGGCAAAACCAAGAAATTAAACTGACATTCAAAGGTAAAACTTTGAGAGTTCTGACAGGGCGTTGTGGTAGACCGAAGAACCTCGCCAACTTACTGTCTAACGCGGGTTATCTCTAATCTTAATAGGACTTATACATTTCCTCTTAAAGAGCGGACGATTAGAGGTAATGAATTATGGGAATCTCAAGGAATAAGCACATGCTCAACGGAAAAACCAAACCTTACACGAAGACACTCAAAGAGACAATGCATCGAAAGTCAGAGATTCTCTCGAAGGCGCAGGCATTGTGGGAAATTGGCATGCAGGAAACAGCACAACCGCTTTGGCTGTCCGCTGCTACCTATGAGGAGCATATCGCACCAATACTTGATGCTTTGAATCGCGAAAAGGATCGCGAGCACAGCTCGTTCCTATAGAAGAACTGAATGTCCTACGCAACATTGAAAATCCCTTGACAAAACCGAGGTTCTCGGATATACTTAACACACAACGCGACTCAGAATTAAAACCTTAACATTTGTTTTCACGCATCTCACGGAACAGGAGAAATACTCATGGCAACTCACCTAAACAGGGGCAAGATCCCTTACGTCCCCACAGACGCGGCGAAACTTTATCCCGAAACGGATGGAAAACCTATGGCGGCTACCGACCTTCATAGAGCGTTGCTTATCTGGACACTACAGGCACTTGAGGCACATTTTTCGCAAATACCGGAGGTCTATGTCTCCGGCGATATTATGATGTATGACGTAGAGGGCCCACATCGCACGGCTGTTTCGCCAGATGTCCTCGTCTCTTTTGGGATAGGTACGAAGAAGCGACGCACCTATAAGGTATGGGAGGAAGGAAAACCCCCAGAGTTCGCGATGGAGTTCTCAAGTGAAAGCACCTATGAGAATGACTTAACAGGTAAAATGGACATCTACGCAGCCATGGGGATTCAGGACTACTTCTTATACGATGCGGAGGGTCGCTATCTGCCGTCTTCGTTGATGGGGTTCGAGTTGGTGAATGGTGCGTATGTAGGCATCCCCGCGAATGCTGATGGGGGTATTCATTCGAGGGCATTGAATTTAGATTTCCATCTGCGTGATGATGGGGATTTGGCGATTTACGCGCCGAGTGCCGGGGAGTGGCTACAGACCCCCACAGAGGTTGCAGAGGCACGCGCAGAAAAAGCAGAAGCAGAAGTCGCACGACTCCGTGAGCAACTTGCCCGTTTGCAAAGAGACCCCTAAAACATGCCATCTACATGGCACTTTCTTCGGCTTGCGGGTAAATGAAAAATGTTACACTTTTCACCAAATTATTTTTCTTCACACAGAAGCGCAATGGGAGAAACACCCAAGAAACCCACGCTATCCGTGGATTCTCAACCGAAATGCGCACAGAAATGCCAATTTAAAAATGTTATAAAAACGTAACATTTTGGAACATTTTGCGGAATTATAAACCTCGAGGTCTGAAAAACGCAACCGTTTGCATCTATTGCATCTTGATCTCTCCCCAACTCACAGCGAGGAGACCGGTCGGGTCAACCGCAAGTCCTTCTACCATAGCCTCTTCAATCTCATTGGCAGTCAGTGTCGAGTCATAAATTCGGATGTCATCAACGGCACCCTCGTAATCGACCCCACCGGGCCAGCCACTCGTAAGTGTCATCCGTTTTACCTCCTTGGTCGTTTCTTGTTACATTAACCCAAGTTGATAGTTGTGTAGCATAATCTTCTATATTGTGCATAAACGTGCGCAAACTGAAAGTTTACGCTACAAAAATCAGCGAATACGCCGCGATTTGCGATACAAGCAGGATAGATAAGCCTAAAATCTTATAAGTAATGCGTGGGCAGGCACAAGACCGGTTTCCCCTACAAGGGTTTTTCGGGGATAAAATTACTGAAATATTTATTGAAACTTCATCAAACCGCACCTACCGTGAATGGAACTGTCAATAATCAGTGGTCGGAAAGTGTCGCGATCAGGAGATCGCTCCTACAAGTTATCTAAAGGGAACACGGGACGGCGGATGTTGTGATATTCAAAATGTAGCGGGTTTACTGCCGTCAGTCCGGGTGTATCTACCTCGATAATCTGTCCCGCAATGGGTTCATAGGCGGCACGGTAGGCGACCGCGGCTTTGACGACGATCATCCGCATCTCCGTTGGATCAATACCGAGACTGTAGAGTTGCTGGAGACTAAACGGGGTCTGTCGCCGACTCGTCAGAGCAACCAAAGAATCTCCCACTGCCACGACGGCCGTCAAGCCTTGATCGTGGTATCTCTGCCCGCCGTGCCGAGGTTGCGTCTCTATGTACTGACCGTCGTGGATGAGCCGGACATTGCCGCGAATCGAGACGGGATCGCCGTGCAGATTGTCCGCTTTCCCACCGACTTCAAGAGAAATCGTCCCACCGACCCCTGCCTGAATACAACTCTGAACAGCCTCTGGATCAAAAACGACAACGACGAACCCCGATGCTTTCTGCCGTACCAACTCCGATAAAATGAAGGTGCTATCTCCCGGTGAACCACCACCGATATTATCCCCCATCTCAACAAGAATAACAGGCGGGCTATCAGATTGGATGGCTTGCTCGACTGCCTGCGCCGCATCGGGAAGATCGAGCGTGAGTTGTCCGCGGGCGTTCCAGAGCATGTCCGACAACCGATCGGCTTCCGTCTGAGCGAGTTGTGGGTCGTCATCAGTGACGACGACGAAGGCAGGACCGGCTTCATGGACATCGGCATAGGGATAGCCTACAGCGACATTCGCGACGAGGATATTCGGATCCTCTTCCAACTGTTTCGCGGTGTTGAGAATCGATGCCATCGGCGGAGCACTGGTGACATGATACAAGATATTGAGGAGCATGGGTGGTTTGGCGAGTGCTTGTGTGGGTGTAACCTCTCCTCGGAGTATCCGCATCATCAATTCTGCGGCTTGTCGTCCACGTTGACGTTGATCGATGTGCGGCGTTGTCTTGTAAATCACGAGTGCCGTCGATTCAGCGACCATCTGCTCGGAGACGTTCACGTGCTGGTCAAGCGTGACAACAATCGGGAAGTCTCGACCGAATGCGTCGCGAAGCCGTCGTAAGACCTCGCCATCACCATCAGGATAACTCTCAACGACCATTGCGCCGTGCAGTGCGAGTAGCAGCCCTTCATGTTTCGGCGCGGCTTTGAGGTGCTGGATTAATATATCTATCATCCGGTCAAAGACATCGTCCGTTACAGGTCCTGCTGGTATCGCAGTAGCCATGAATGTCGGATAAATCGTATAATCGAACTCTGTCGCGCCTTGGATAAATCCACTTATTTCGTGATGTGCTTCTCCCCAACGCTTTATCATATTACCTGCATGGGTTTGAGAGAACGCAGCGGCATCGGTGGGGGTGTCGCTAAATGTATTGGATTCGTGCATGATTCCGGCGATGGCAAGTGTTGTCATAATTTTTCCTTAGATGGCAGTCAGCAATCAGCCTTCGGCAATCAGCCTTCGGTAATCAGCAGTTAGCTCAGTAAGAGTCGGGATTCGGAGATCCCTCCTACCGCAAATCAAAAACATCTTGACGGGTTCCTGAAAATAGTGTATCATTTAACAACGTTTAAGTCTCCATTTTTCTCAGAGTAAATTCCGGCATTATAGCACGAATCGGAGTCACGACACGACGCATGACGCAGAACGGTACCCGGAAAAACCAGATCGAAGAAGCGATAGAAGTCGCCGCCGAAGCCCATCACGGGCAATATCGGAAAGGCACGCACACGCCCTATATCACACACCCTTACGCCGTCGGACTCATTCTAATGGATGCGGGATGTACCGAACCCGTGATTATTGCCGGTATCCTACACGACACAGTTGAGGACACCGATCTGACGCTGGAATTCATTCGAGAACGCTTTGGTGTCGCTATCGCAGACATGGTCGAAGGTTGTTCAGAGAACAAAGCGTTACGGTGGCGAGCCCGTAAAACCGAACGGATCGAAGCGTTACGAACTGCGAGTCCTGAAGTCTGCACCGTAACATGTGCCGACAAACTTCACAACCTACGCACTATCATCTCAGAGCACGATGTCATCGGTGATACGGTATGGGATCGGTTTCACGGCGGTGTCGAGGATCAGGCATGGTATTATCGTAGTATTCTCGGCGCGATCGCCGACCGAGATGCCGCTTTACAAAAAAGCGGAGTCCGTGCTAAACTATCTAAACATGACAGCCGTGCGAGTACCCGCTCCGATGGGAAAGACACCGCACCTCAACAAGGGTTCCCCGATAGCAACGACGCTCGGAAGACTCCCGCAGCAATAGACGCTGTAAACCCTCAACTTTTTCGCCAGTTTCAGCAGGCTGTGGCATACCTATTTGAAGGAGACATTCAATGAAGATTGCGTACGCTTTTAGACGATGTGCATCGTATCCCTACAACGGTGGGGGGTTACCTACCGATGCAACAGATCGACGACGGTTTTTGGATCATGCCAAAGCGATTGGATTCGATGGAATTGAACTTCCCGCGATGAACCTTCCTGACGCTGAAGCCAAGACGCTTCGTTTGGAACTTGAAGATGCCGGTATTCCATGCGTTGCGATTCGCGGCGGCGGCGGTGCCGCGCATCCGCGTGTTGCCGCAGCCAACAAGCAAGGTATGATAAACGCCGTTAATTTCGCCGCGAATATCGGCGCGGGCGTTGTGAATTCCACGGTTACCACGCCACCTCGCGACCCGAACGGTAAAGGCACGTATCGCGGTGAACCGGTGTCGCAAGGGTCAAGCCGTCTCGCGAGTGCTGTGGATTATGAGCGCACCGCAAAAGCAGTGAGCGAAGTCGCCGGTATCGCTGCCAATCTGGGGGTGGAAATTTCCATAGAGATCCATCAAAACTCGATTGCGGACAACAGCTGGTCGGCATTACACCTGTTAGAACTAATCGATGCCCCGAACGTCGGTGTGAACCCCGACTTAGGCAACATCTATTGGACTTACGATATTCCAGAGGAATCGTGCGAAGATGCGATCGTCGCACTCGCGCAGCACGTCAACTATTGGCATTGCAAGAGCCTCTATCGGGTACATATCCCAGACTTAGAAACGGCCATCTACGTCCAAGCCCCGTTGCCTGACGGTGAAATCGACTACCGCTTCGCGATTGCGGCGTTATTGAATGTCAACTACGACGGGTATCTGGCAATCGAAGGGATACGCGACGGCGACCAATTCCACCAAGATGGTCGGAGTGTGGCGTATGTAAAATCTGTTTTGTCGGATTTACAGTAACGGTTGTCAGTTATCGGTTAAAGAGGGTTCCTGTAACAATCTCCCCTCACTTGGAATATTCCAAGGGGTCGTCAATGGCTACCAAAAACCTCTTAACTGAAAATCGAAAGGGTTGCGTAGCAACCCCGGGGAATGCCACACGGCATTCATACCGTTGATTCACCGATAACCGATAACCATTAAAGAGGCATCTATTCTATTATGAAAAAAGAAAAAGTCCGACTCACGGCGACCGTCAAGTGTGCGGGGTGAGCATCAAAACTCGCTCCGGGTGAGCTTGCGCACATTTTAGGGAAAATCCCGAAATCCACGGACCCGAACCTACTTGTCGGCACTGAAACCTCCGATGACGCTGGGATCTATCGCATTTCTGACGAACTCGCGCTCGTTAACACGGTGGACTACTTCACGCCTATCGTGGACGATCCGTATACCTTCGGCGCGATCGCCGCAACGAACTCGTTGAGCGATGTCTACAGCATGGGTGGTGTCCCGAAAACAGCATTGAACATCACCTGCTGGCCCAAGGCTGACTTGGATCTATCCATCCTCGGTGACATTGTCCAAGGTGGCACCGAAAAAGCTATTGAGGCAGGAGCAGCGCTTGTCGGTGGGCATACCGTGGATGCCCCAGAGTTGATGTATGGACTCTCTGTAACGGGTATCGTGCACCCAGAGAAATTCGTCAAGAACTACGGTGCGCGTCCCGGTGAAGTGCTGATCCTCACCAAAAACCTCGGTATCGGTATCCTCACCACAGGACTGAAATTCGATAAAATCAGCGACGCTGTCTTACCGCAACTCGTCGAATCGATGACCCGACTCAACGCTTCCGCATCATCTGTCATGCTGAAGCACGGTGCAAGTGCGTGTACAGATGTCACAGGATATGGCTTATTGGGGCATGCATCGGAGATGGCAGCAGGTAACGATGTTCGCTTAAAGATCAATAGCAGTGCTGTACCATACTTCGCCGACGCTCCGGCACTCGTTGCGCAGGACACCTATACGCAAGCCTACCTTGCGAATATGACGTTCCTCGCAGACAAGGTTACTTTTCACACGGACAGCGATGCGATGCATCATATTCTGATGGAGGCGGAAACATCTGGTGGATTGCTGTTCTCACTTCCAGCAGAGAACGCCGACGCAGCAATAGCGGAACTCCATGCCGCCGATTGCCCAGAAGCGGCTGTCATCGGAGAAGTGATAGCAGACGATACCGCACATATTGAGGTATTTTAATGGCTGTCAGTTGTCAGCAATCAGCCATCAGTAAAGAGGGGTTATCGACTTTCAGTATGCTTCGCAGTGAGAACTTTCAGTAGAGAGCATCTGGGGCAGTTGCATAATATATCCCGCCACAGAACTCTCTGGCTGACTGCTAACTGCTGAAGGCTATAAAAATGACAAAAACAGAACTCGCAAAACAGATGCGTGAGGTCTCGTATCTCACAGGAGAATTCGTACTCCGCTCAGGAAATATTAGCAACTTCTACTGGGACAAGTACCGATTCGAGAGCCATCCTGCGCTGCTCACTGCGATTGCTGAAGAGATGGCGAAATTATTGCCATCCGAATGCGACGGTTTAGCAGGTTTAGAATTAGGGGGTGTTCCGCTCGCAACGGCACTCTCGCTGCAAACGGGATTGCCTTGTTTCTACGTACGGAAGGAAGCGAAAACGTACGGCACGTGCAACCTCATAGAAGGTGGTGCTCAGGAGGGAAGCACACTCGTCGTTATAGAGGACGTGATTACGACTGCGGGACAGGTCTGCACGTCTATTGAACAGATCCGCGCCGAAGGATACACGGTTGAACACGTTGTCGCCGCCATTGATCGAGAGGCTGGCGGGGCAGCAAAGATTAATGCGCTCGGCTGTTCGTTTGCTTCCGTTTTTACACTCGCGGAGTTGGAAGGATTTTAATTATACCTTGCGGAATAATGACGTGCGTTTGGACTTTGAAGTGCGTTCCTCAAATCCGCCCTCCATTACATTACGGGCTATGTGCTCTTTAAACGAACTCGTAGCCTGCAACAACGGCGCAGGGTGTTTTGCTGGGGGTTTTTGCTGGGGTATTTCCTCAATTTCCCCTCGCTTGGGTGTTTCCCCCAGATATACGGAAAGACACTTTATGGATCAAACCGACCTGACCGAACCGCAAGGAACATTAAAAATATGAAAATACTGTTCATCGGAGATATAGTTGGAAAACCAGGCAGATCAGCAACAGTCAGGTTTTTGGAAGAACACCGGCACAAATACGACTTCATCGTTGCAAACGGAGAGAACACAGCCGGTGGGAAAGGGTTAACGTTTGAGATCGTCGACCAACTCCTTGCCTCTGGTGTCTCCGCGATTACAACAGGGAACCATGTTTGGGATAACAGAGAGATTTTCAACTTTATAGAGACAACACCCCAACTGATACGACCTGCGAACTATCCGACCGATGTCGCAGGACGCGGTGTAACCATTGTTGCATCCGATGATGGACAAACTCAACTCGGTGTTATCAATCTCGCCGGACAGATTTTCATGAGCCCTTACACCAATCCGTTTCATGCGCTCAATTCGATTTTACCTGAAGTGAAAGCAGTAACACCCTATATCCTCCTCGACTTTCATGCAGAGGCAACCTCTGAAAAAATTGCGATGGGTTGGCATGCAGACGGTAGGATAGGAGCGGTGCTCGGTACACACACGCATGTTCAGACAGCGGATGCACGCGTCCTGCCACAAGGTACAGCTTACATTACAGATGTCGGTATGACGGGACCCTATGACTCAGTAATCGGTACAAGAATTGACGATGTGCTCGAACGGTTCTTGACGATGATGCCCACCCGATTCACCGTCGCTAAAGGGAACGTCAAGCTTTGCGGTGCCGAGATAGAACTTGACGAAGAAACAGGATTGGCAGTGAGTATCACGCCGCTCCAGCATCAGTATTAGTTAGTCGTCGGTTATCAGTTATCGGTTGTCAGTTATAAGAGGTTTTTGCTAAACGACACCTGTTAACTGAAAACTGAGGGCTGATAATTGACACCCCTTACGAGAGGTTTTTGCTAAACACGGGAAACACTTATCAAAAACACCTCTTAACTAACAACTGAAAGGAAATCTGCGTAGCAGATTTCCGCACTGACAACTGAAAACTACTATGCAATTAGAGATACCAATGGCAGCAACAAGAACTGTCCGCAGTGTCAGTGAAATAACGGATCTGCTGAAAAGTCTGATAGAACAACAGCCACACCTGCAAAATGTGTGGGTACAAGGGCAGGTATCTAATTACAACAAATCTGCTGCTGGGCATATCTATTTCACACTCAAGGATGAGAAGAGCCAAATCAGGTGTGCCCTTTTTCGGAGCAGTGCAGTACGCGTCCGGTTTTCACTGCGTGATGGTGAAGAGGTGCTGGTGCAAGGAAAGATCGGCATCTATGCTGTACGCGGTGAATATCAGATAACAGTCAATAATGTAGAACCGATCGGGATTGGCGCGTTGCAAAGAGCCTTTGAAGAATTGAAACAGCAACTCGCAGATGAAGGCTTATTTGACGCACATTATAAAAAACCGTTGCCGGCATACCCGAAAAAAATTGGCGTTGTGACATCCGCAACAGGCGCGGCGTTTCAGGACATCTGTCAGCAACTCCGTAAGCGGTATCCATTAGCCAAAGTATTGCTACACCCGACGCTTGTCCAAGGCGAGGGAGCGGCAGAAGGGATCGCGCAAGCACTGCAGGTCATGAATCAGCGAGACGATATAGATGTTTTAATCGTCGGTCGCGGTGGTGGTTCTATTGAGGATCTCTGGGCATTTAACGAAGAACTCGTGGCGCGTGCGATTTTCGCCTCCACGATCCCCATTGTCTCCGCGGTCGGGCATGAAACAGATTTCACCATCTCCGATATGGTGGCAGATCACCGAGCACCGACTCCATCTGCAGCAATTGAACATATCGTTCCAGATCAGGAGGAACTTTTCGCCCAATTAGAGGGATATGACGCGTGGCTACGTAGAATCATAAATGACCAACTTGATGCACAGAAAACACGACTCCAAGACCTTGAAACGCGGCTCGCACCGACACGGCGTAAGGACGCAATTTATCAGCTTCACCAAACGGTAGATGCCTTGGATGCTGCGTGTCGGACGGCTGTAGAACGTCGACTTAACGATAGTGAACGCGACCTACGAACACTCGCACAACGTTTAAACGCATTAAGTCCGTTAGCCACGTTGGAACGGGGGTATAGCATCAGTCGGAAAACAGATGGAGAGGTCCTCACCTCGGCTGAACAAGTGTCAATAGACGATAGGGTTGAGATTCAACTCGCAGATGGACATCTTGCATGTCGGGTTGAGGAACTTTCGTCAGAGGAGTAGCAATCAGCGGTCAGTGGTCAGCACACGGAGTATGCTTACTATCTTTAAAAGTCGGGAATCGGAGTTCCCTCCTACAATAAGAGTCGGAAATCGGAGTTCCCTCCTACAATTCATAATGCAATGTTATAGGAAAAAAAATGACATTTGAAGAAAAACTTAAAAAACTGACACAAATTGTTGAACAACTCGAAGCAGGTAATGAACTACCCCTTGAGGATTCCCTCAAACTCTTTGAAGAAGGTATCGGTTTAATCTCATCATGCAGAAAGATGCTCGAAAACGCTGAACAACGGGTAGAAACCGTACTCGAAACAGATTTTTAGTAGTTATCAGAGCGTTCGCTACGCTCACTTTCAGTTATCGGTTTTCAGTTAAAGAGTCTTCACAAGCATCAGTCCAAACCGCTTAGCCTGTAAGCGTAGCGGAGGGCGGATATACGGAGAGGCACTTTATTGATGAAACCACCCTAACCGAACCGCAAGGTAAATTAAAAATATGTACTTAGAAAAAATTAACACCCCGGCAGATTTGAAAAAACTTGAGATAGACGAACTCAAAACCCTTGCTGAAGAGATGCGCGCCTATCTATTGGCAGTGCTCTCTGAGCATCCAGGACATTTCGCACCGAACTTCGGGACTGTCGAACTCGCAATAGCATTGCACAAAGTGTATGACACACCCCGCGATAAAGTCATCTGGGACATCGGGCATCAGGCATATCCGCATAAACTGCTCACCGGAAGGCGGGAATCGTTCTCAACTCTCCGGCAAAGTGGTGGTATCAGCGGATTCCTCAGCAGAGCCGAGAGTGAATATGATGTCTTTGGCGCGGGACATTCCAGTACTTCCATCGCTGCGGCATTAGGTGTCGCAACTGCCAGAGACCTCGTCAACGAACATTACAAAGTCGTTGCCATCATAGGGGATGGTGGGTTAACAGGTGGAATGGCATTTGAAGCGTTGAACGCCGCTGGTGACTTTAGAAACGACATGACTGTCATTCTCAACGACAACAATATGTCCATTTCAGCGACCGTCGGCGCGTTCTCTAAACACTTTCACAAACTCACGAGTTCACCACAGTACAACTTCCTTCGCTCTGGTGCCAAGGGACTGATGAATCTGATTTCAGAAGATGCTAAGCAGATAGCACGGAAAATCGAGGCATCATTGAAGCCGGGGACGCTGTTTGAGGAATTCGGATTCCGCTACTTCGGCCCCCTTGACGGAAACGATTTAGAGGCGTTGATACCCGTCCTGACGGGCATTCGTAGCCTCACAGGTCCAATTTTACTGCATGTCGTAACCGAAAAGGGACGCGGCTATACGCCAGCAGTAGAAGATCCCGTCGGGTTTTACAGTGTCAGTGGTCCCTTCAATCTGAAAACAGGTAAGACAACCAAACCGAAACCTGAAACACCCGCCTATACGGAAGTCTTCAGCCGAACGTTGATTGAATTGGCGAAACGCGATGCCCGGATTGTTGGCGTGACGGCAGCGATGCCCGGCGGCACAGGACTCGATAAGTTTGCCAGCGCATTTCCGAGTCGATGCTTCGACATCGGCTTGGCAGAGCAGTGCGCCGTTACGTTTGCCGGTGGACTCGCGACCCAAGGCATGCGTCCCGTCGCCGCTATCTATTCCACCTTCCTCCAGCGGAGTTACGATCAAGTGTTACACGACGTTTGCATCCAAAATCTTCCCGTTATTTTCGCGTTGGATAGAAGTGGACTTGTGGGCGCGGACGGTCCAACACATCACGGCGTTTTCGATTTGGCATATCTCCGTTCCATTCCAAATATGGTCGTCATGGCACCCAAAGATGAGAACGAACTACAATCTATGGTGAAGACAGCCGTGGCGTATCAAGAGGGTCCCATTGCGTTCCGTTATCCGCGTGGCACCGGTGTTGGTGTGAAAATGGCGGCGGAACCGCAGATACTCCCGATTGGAAAAAGTGAAATTGTGAGAGAGGGTGAGGATGTGCTCGTGATTGCAGTCGGAAACCGCGTCTATCCTGCGCTTGAAGCCGCACAAACGTTAGCCGATTCTGGAATCTCAACGGCGGTTATTAACGCACGATTTGTCAAGCCGCTGGACACTGAGACGATTCTACCGCTTGCGGAACGGATCGGCAAGGTAATTACGATTGAAGATGGCGTGATAATGGGCGGTTTCGGTAGCGCAGTTTTGGAGGCACTCGCTGCAGCAGGTATCAAAGACGTGCAGACCACAAATCTCGGTATACCAGATGAATTTATTGAACACGGCGATGTTCAGCAACTCTATGCCCTCTGTAATTGCGATGCCGATGCGGTTGTCCGAACTGCACAAGCCATGTTACAATAGAAGCGATTCTCGGATTGCTGCTTATTCTCCTCTTGCCTGTCAAAACTCCGTGCTTTAGTGTGGAGATGTAGACAGGCTTTTTTGTTCACAAAATCTGCCAAAAAGGCAATGGGGTTGGATTTTTTGAATATCCCTTCAAAAGTCCAATAGCCCCTCGAAACTCACTAACTTCCTTCTCCAGAGCCATTCAATTCTCCACTAATTTTGATCTCCTGCCTAAAATCATGAGTACTACGGCTAATGTAACTTTATGCTGATTCTGTTCGTCATAATTGTCGGGACAGATGCCCTATCTTTTCTGATACAAGCAGTTTATAGTAAAACCGAAAAATAAATAGACATTCGCCCCTTCCCTGGTAGGCGAGGTTTCTAACCTCGCTGGGGCAGAGTGTCCTATTATAGTAAAATCCGTAATTACTTA
>JAAXHD010000111.1 GCA_012271015.1 Candidatus Poribacteria bacterium
TTCTTAGGACAAATTCCGCTTGATGCTGAAGTCTGCACTGCAGGTGACATCGGCGTGCCGATTGTCGCTGGACACCCAGAGTCCCCACAATCCGGAGCGTTCGGCACCGTAGCGGCGGAATTAGTGACCGTCTTGGAGGAGAGTGGCGAAGAGGACGAATTGACGATCCTCTAAATCTCGACACGAAAGAAACTTCATTGACAAATCTTGCGTTTCCTATTAGAGTAAGTTTAGATTTATATCCGAAACCGTTAACGCTTTCTCATTTGAGTGATAGAGATACCTTACGTAAGGAGGCTACTCATGGCGAATACAGGTTGGGGAAACATCTATAAAAAACTCGGTGCAAGACCCGTCATTAATGCGACCGGTAACCAGACCGTCCGAGGCGGATCCACACCCTCCGCAACCGTCCGAGACGCAATGCGCCAAGCGGATGAAAGTTACGTCGAAATGGAAGAATTGCTCGAAAAGTCGGGACAGTTCATCGCTGAACGGTTGGGGGTTGAAGACGCGTATGTCACTGCTGGATGTTATGCCGCACTCGTCTTGGCATCAGCAGCGGTCATGACAGGGAACGACCCTGACAAGTACGCACAACTTCCCGATACCACCGGACTCAAGGACGAAATCGTTTTTCAGAAGATCCAGCACTACGGCTATGATCGTGCGTTTACGGTTCCGGGGAGTAAACTCATATCTGTAGGGGACGAAAACGGATGTACCGAGGTGGCTTTGAAAGAGGCTATCGGCGAGAATACAGCCGCAGTCGCTTATCTTATCCAACCGAATCAGGGCAACGCCGTCCCGTTGGAGGCAGCGATTGAGATTGCGCATGCCAATGGCTTACCACTCATTGCCGATGCTGCCGCTCAAATCTATCCGCTGGATTACTTCCGAAGGAATGCCCAATCTGCAGATCTTGTCTGCTTCGGTGGTAAGTATTTCAATGCACCCCACTCTACAGGGTTCATTTGTGGTAGGAAGGATCTCATTGAAATAGTGCGGGCACACGGTTTCATTGGACCAAAACCCGTCGGACGTGGCATGAAAGTAGATCGGCAGGAGATTATCGGGTTGGGGACGGCTATCGACATCTGGTTGTCAACGGACCACAAGGTGCGGTCAAAGGAACAGGATGGGAGATATGCTGTCCTCGCAGAGGGGCTTGAGAATCTCGAGGGTGTCTCGTGTGAAGTCCACTACCAAGAGAAAAGCCATACACTGTCGAATCTACATGTTACGTTTGATACTGCCATTAGTGGCAAGGATGCTACGCAGGTCGCAAACGAATTGGATGCTGGTACCCCGCGTATCAAGGTGAACACGCACGGTAAAGAAACCATTGTGATTAATGCCTACACTCTCAATGCCGGGGAAGAGGATATTATCGCGAACGCGTTGCGACACCTCTTGCGTGGATAATGCCTGCAACACCCGTAGGGGCAGGTCTTGTGCCTGCCCCGTTGTGCTACCAGAAAACCCAGTCTGCCCACGGCTTTATATTAAGCACCATTCCTAATAAACAGAACGCCGCCGACCCGCCGAGTGCTCCTTTTCCAGCAGCCTCCAGTTGTAACCTTCGCGCTCGCGCTTTATAGGCATCGGTATAGATACTAACATAGTCCGCTGGTTTGCCGAGAAGTCGCTCAGCAGACGGAATAGGCTGGTAGAGATAAGCACCACCCATAGCAACAACGCCGAGCGGAAGATTCCCCACCACTCCTAAGAGTCCCCCGGCAGCAAGCCACACTGTTGTATTTATATCCTCTTCGGCATCAAACTCTGCATCCGCTTTGGCAGCAAGGATTATTGTATTCTGCTGTGCGAAGCAGTGCATCGAGACGTTTAAACTGAGTCCGAACATCAGGACGATCAGAATGTGAAGTAGCAGACCTCTTTTCATTTCAGTTCCCTTTTGAAAACGCGAATTTGATTTAAACATTTCAGGCGTAATAAAGGTTTTCCAGCGAAAACACGTCAAGTCCCCCTGATAAGGGGGACTTAGGGGGTTAATATCGGCAAGAAAGCGAAAATTAAGGAGTCCTATGGTGGCAGTATTTCAATAGCGCTGCGTTCCGTTGTCGCTTTACGTGCGGCTTCGATAATTGCGAGGTTATGATACGCCTTCTCTGCAGGGACCGGTAGTGCTGTATCCGCCGCAAGTGCGTTAAATGTCTCTGTGAAGTAACGGACATGTCCACTTGCATCTTGTTGCTCCGCTTCATTAAATTCAGAAAGTTCCAGTTGTTTCCAGCCGTCTGATCGTGTGAAACGCCGAAGCGCATCCTCCACATTTCGGCGGTGTTGGACGCGTAGAGACCCATTTTCAGCGTGCATCTCGCACCAGCCGGAATCCGTACCAGGCACGCACCACGCCCCTGAAACCGTCGTGACAGCCCCATTTTCATGTTCGCACAGCAACATGGCAATATCGTCAACGTCAATGTCAAGTCGTAGCGTCTGCACCCGTGCCTCAACATAACGCACCGGGGATCGCATCAGCGTACAGACAGCGTAAATTTCGTGGTAACTCGTGTCGATGATACAGCCACCGCCTTTCGCTTTGCTGGCGCGCCACGCGAACGCTGGGGTTGGGTGATCCGCCGAGAAGTCTGCAGGTTTCAATCCCATTCCCACGCTCCGTCCGAAATGCGATTCACCGAGGGCATCCAGTTCTGTCATCGCTGCTCGCATCCCCGCTGTGAAAATATAGTTATGCACCACCGTATAAGGCACACCCTTGCGGCGGACTGCCTCCATAATTGTATCTGCTTCTTCCAGTGTTGTCGCCATCGGTTTTTCCGAAATAACAGCTACGCCTGCGTTTGCGGCTTCGATGACCTGTTCGGCGTGAAGTGAGTGGGGTGTGGCGATCGTCACGACATCAAGTGCGGCGTGTTCCAGCATCTCGCGGTAATCGGTGTATCGGTTTTCTCTGGACACATTGAACAGATCGCCAATTTTTTGCAGGTTTTCTGGGACGACATCTGCGAGGGCGGTTACCTGAACGGTGTCTGTGAGCGCGCGATAGGCGCGGGCATGTGTAATTTGCACAATCCCACCACAGCCAATCAGTCCTAAGCGAATCGGTTTCTTCATTGTGGATCTCCTTTGTATAGAGTTTAGCATATTCTCTAATTATGTCAAATTCTTTGCGCATCTTGGGTGTGCATTATGTCTTGTAGGAGGGATCTCCGAATCCCGATTGCTGATGGCTATCCGCGGTAGGGGCAGTTTCATGAAGTTTCAATAAATATATCGGTAATGCCATTTAAAGAAAGTGATTGTAGGACAGGTCTTGTGCCTGCCCACATATTGCCTTAATCTTCATCCAACTGCACCAGTATTCGTCTGAATCGCTGTTTTAAAGTTTTTCACGTTGCGATTCTTGTGTAGTGATTAGAAGCGCAGGTAGAATCCTCGCCATCTGCATAATTCGCATTAATCCGCGCTTCAAACAGAGTACCGCCAAAAAGAATCCGAATGATTTTTGTTCACCTGTTTCCACAAACTATGCTATAATGCGTTCCATAAGGCACTATGCCACATCTTGCCAATCAAAAAGGTAAAGGAGAATGCAATATGAGCCAAGAAGAAAAAAAAGAATCTGAAGAGACGAAAAACGACGAGAAAAATCCCGATATACCTGAAGATAAACTCTCGGTTACGCATCACAGTGTTACCATTAATGGCGAAGAAATCCGTTACACCGCCACAGCGGGGACGCTCATCCTGAAAGAGGAGATCGATAAGGAGGGCGAAAAACCGAAAGCTTCCGTTTTCTTTATTGCCTATACGCGTGACGATGTAGAAGATACATCTAAACGTCCGATAACATTCTCCTTCAATGGAGGTCCCGGATCTTCATCGGTCTGGCTGCATTTAGGGGTCTTGGGACCACGATGTGTCAAACCCAATGAAGATGGCGAATTGCCACATCCACCATATCAATTGGCGGATAATGAATGTTCTATTTTGGACAAAACAGATCTCGTTTTCATTGATCCCGTCAGTACGGGGTTCAGCAGAGCCGTACCCGGTGAAGAAGCGAAACAGTTCCACGGCTTCAAGCGGGATATTGAATCGGTTGGCGATTTTATTCTTCTCTATCTGGGACGTTACAAACGCTGGGGATCGCCTAAACTCCTGATTGGTGAAAGTTATGGAACAACGCGGGCTGGCGGACTGGCGGGATATCTTCAGGGACGGCACGGTGCCTATCTCAACGCCATCATGCTTGTTTCGGTCGTGCTTAACTTCCAGACGATCCGATTTGCACCGGGCAACGATCTTCCCTATATCCTCTATCTACCTACCTATGCCGCGACTGCACGTTATCATGACAAGTTAAGCGAAATTGATACCGAATTTGAAGCCTTCATGGATGAGGTGAGAGCCTTCGCGACGGGCGATTACACCCTCGCTTTGATGCAGGGCAGTGCTGTGCCTCCAGATCAACGTGCCAATATCGTTCAACAACTCGCGAAGTACACTGGACTGACACCCGAATATATTGAGCGAACGGACATACGGATTAACATTATGCGGTTCTGCAAAGAGTTACTCCGGGATGAAGGTCGCACGATTGGACGTTTTGATAGCCGATACAAGGGAATCGACCGCGATTCAGCGGGCGAAATGTATGAATACGATCCGAGTTCCGCAGTCGTGCAAGGCGCGTATACCGCCGCTCTCAACGCGTATGTCCGAGATGAACTGGAATTTGCGTCCGATCTCCCTTATGAAATCTTGAGTCGACGCGTACACCCGTGGGACTACAGCGATCATCAGAACGAATACGTCAACGTCGCAGATACGCTTCGCGCGGCGATGACCATGAACCCTTCCTTGAAAGTTTATGTCGCCAACGGCTATTACGATTTAGCGACACCGTTTCTGGCATCAGAGTATACCTTCAGGCACTTGGGGCTTGATGAATCTCTGCAAGATAACATCACCATGGCTTACTATCAGGCGGGACACATGATGTACATAGACCAAGCGGAATTGCGCAAGATGAAAGACGACTTGGATGCGTTCCTTGACGACGTGCTTCCATAACTCCGGTGCTTTTAACCGCAGAGGAAATTAAAGAATCAGATAAAATTAGTCCTAAGTGTATAGGGCTATTTATGGTGAATGCTAAAAATACATAGACACTTTCATCCCCCGGTAGGCAAAGTTTCCTAACCTCGCCGATGCAGGGTGTCCAAGTAACTCTGAAATCCACCATAGTTCTTCTGTAGGAGGGTGGAAACACCCCAGCAAAAACACTCCGATTCCCGACTTTTCGCTGTAGAATCGCCCTCTGGTCGCGATTTATTTTTCCTGCTAAGTATGTAGCTTGTAACGAAGTGGAAAGCGGGTCTACAGGAAGGAACATCGAATCCCCAGTTCGCCTGACCGAACCGCAAGGTAAAATTAAAAATATGAGTTATCAGAGAGAATTTAAAAAAAGACTGAACGTCGCTGTTGTCGGTGTCGGTTCACACGGCTATCGCAATATATTGCCGACCCTAACATTTCTCCCGATTCGGCTCAAAGCGTTATGCGATCTCAATATGGACCGCGCCCGCGTCACTGCCGAACAGTATGCTGTGCAGGCGTGCTATCCGAGTATGGCAGAGATGTTTCGTAACGAAGAGTTAGACGCAATTTTCCTCTGCGCACCGCCACGTCTTCATCCCGAATTGACCTGTGAGGCGTTGGGTGCCGGTATGCATGTCTGGATGGAAAAGCCGCCCGGAATGTTTGCTGCCGAGGTTTCAGAGATGATCCGTCATCGGAGAGATCGCGTTGTTGTTGTCGGTTTCAAAAAGGCTTTCATGCCTGCTACGCAAAAGATTATCGAAATCTTCGCGACCGATGAATACGGGCCCTTGCGAAGCATTCTGGGGATCTATCCGATGCAGATACCGAGCGATGGGAAACGGGTATTACGTGAGAGAGAACATACGAATTGGCTCCAGAACGGTTGCCATCCGTTGTCTCTGTTTGTCGCGGTGGGCGGAAAGGTTTCAGCGGTGACCGTCCGCCGAGGACAACGCGGGGGTGGTGCATGTATCATGGAATACGAAAGCGGCGCACTCGGAAACTTCCATTTAGCAGATGGTGCGAGGCACGGACAACCTTCTGAACTTTACCAGTTTTTCGGTGATGGATGCCACGCCGAAATTCGGAACAGCACACGGGTTTTACTCCAGCGCGGCATGCCCTTCAATTATAGCGGTAGCACCAGCTATGTCCCTGAAGGCTTTGATGGTGGTGCTATCGTGTGGGAACCACAAAACAGTCTCGGCACCCTTGAAAACAAAGGGCTTTTCATACAGGGCTTCTATCAGGAGATGCGATATTTCTGTGACTGCATTCTGGAGAGAAAACCAGCAGAGCAGGGATCACTTGAGTTTGCATTGGAAGTGATGAAAGTCTACGAGGCGGGACTCCGTTCAGAAGGTGAGACTGTTCCTGTTTAATACTATTGATTGAAATAGGTAACGAATGCTTTTGGCATTCCTATGAAACAAAATGCTAACAAAACTGATTTGTCGTAATTTTAAAAACTTTGGCGAAGTTGAAGTTGAATTAGGTAATCCCGTTGTTTTCATCGGTCCAAATAATTCAGGCAAGACAACGGCATTACAAGCACTCGCTTTGTGGGAAATAGGACTCAAACGGTGGAACGAGAATCGCAAGGGGAGAGCAAATCCGGAAAAGCGCCCAGGTGTTGTTATTAACCGACGCGATCTCATTTCTGTCCCGGTACCAGATGCCCGATTGCTCTGGCGGAATCGACAGGTTCGTGCTCCGAAAAACGTCCGAATAGATATTATTGTTGAAGGTATTACAGCTGGGAAGGACTGGGCATGTGGTTTGGAATTCGATTATGCTAATCAGGAAACTTTTCATTGTCGTCCCTTGAGAACTTCGGAAGAAGATGGAAAAGTCTCTGCACGAATGCTTGTTCCTGAAGAGGCAGGATACCTCTCTGTCGCATTCCTTCCACCGATGTCTGGTCTCGCCTCTAATGAATTACGCCTTGATCCAGGCGCAATTAATGTCCGAATCGGGGAGGGACGGACAGCAGAAGTGCTGCGTAATCTCTGCTATCTGATTTCACAAGATCCGGATCCCACAACGTGGGAAAAACTTTGTGAAAAAATTACTGCACTCTTTGGTGTGCAACTTGATAAACCAGATTATATTCCAGAGCGTGGGGAGGTAACGATGAATTATCGCGATGGGTCTGGTATTTCTCTTGATCTTTCTTCCTCAGGGCGCGGTTTGCAACAAACGCTACTCCTCCTTACTTATATTGCTGCACATCCAGGTTCTGTCCTGCTTCTTGACGAACCAGATGCCCATCTTGAAATCCTTCGACAACGACGGATTTATCAAGTCCTTACGGAATTAGCAAGGGAACATGATAGTCAGATCGTTGCTGCCAGTCATTCTGAAGTCATCCTCAATGAGGCAGCGGACCGCGACGTAGTTATTGCCTTTCTCGGCACGCCACATCGAATTGACGATCGCGGGAGCCAGTTATTAAAATCATTGCGGATGATTGGTTTTGAGCAGTATTATCAAGCACAGCAGATGGGGTGGATTCTCTATCTTGAAGGTTCGACGGATCTCGCAATTCTACAGGCATTTGCCGAGAAACTTAATCACCCTGCGAAAAAGGAATTGGAGGCTCCTTATGTTCACTATGTTGGTAACCAACCAGAGAAAGCACGTGAGCATTTTTATGGTCTCCGTGAGGCAAAGCCAGATTTGGTGGGATTCAGCCTCTTTGATAGAATTGATGGTGAACTTCATAGGCAACCTGAATTAATAGAATACGCATGGAAACAACGCGAAATTGAAAATTATATTATATCCGACAAACAAGTACTAATTGACTGGGTGCTTGCTGAAGGGAATGAACAAACTGGGGGGCCATTGTTTGCGTCATTATGGAGGACTACAATTGAGGAAACTATTACAGAGATTGAAAGTGCCCTAATAACTCTCGGTAGAGGATCACCTTGGTCAACAGATATCAAAGTGACTGACGATTTTCTAGATCGACTTTTTGAAACTTTCTTTGAAAAATTAAGGTTACCCAATCTCATGCAAAAAACGAATTACCATACTTTAGTCGAATATGTCCCCGCGGGTCAGATCGATCCTGAAGTTATCGAGGTGCTTGACGCTATTTTAAAAATTGCTCAAAGAGCAGTACCATTGGGCGGTTCGTAAACTATAAACATGAATCAAGGACGGGCGATTCCGGTGAAAGGTATCTCATCCTTCAAGAAGATAGTGTATAACTGGACGGAGGGAAAAACGTGGAATATAGGAGACTGGGAAAAAGTGGAATTAAGGTGTCCGAAATCTGTTTAGGGACGATGACCTTCGGTCATGGTGCTGACGAGGCGGAGTCAAACCGTATGATGGATCTCGCTTTGGATGCCGGGATCAATTTTTTTGATACGGCGAATTCCTATGCCGAAGGCGAATCCGAGGTCCTCCTCGGTAAAGCCCTCAAGGGCAAACGCCGTGATGCGGTCATTGCGACAAAATTTTTCAACCCAATGGGCACCGGTCCCAACGATTCCGGGATGTCTCGCGCGCATATCATGCAGGCGATTGACGATAGCCTCAAACGTCTTCAGATGGACTATGTAGACATCTACTATATCCACCACGTTGACACACAAACGCCGTTAGAAGAGATGCTTCGTGCCTTAGACGATCTCGTCCAACAGGGGAAAGTACGTTATACGGCGTGTAGTAACTATCAAGCATGGCGGTTATCCGAAGCGTTATGGCTCAGCGATACAAACAATTGGGTCGGCTTTGCATCCTATCAGCCGCAATACAGTCTCGTCGTCCGAGATATAGAGCAGGAGATCGTGCCGCTCTGTGAACTCAAAGGACTCGGAATCGTCGTATGGAGCCCATTGGCGGGTGGATTCCTTTCTGGTAAATACAAACCGGGCGAACGGACACAAGGTGGGACGCGATCCGCTGAAGGGTGGGCATACCCGGAACGCTATTTCGCAGGAAACGCCGATGAAACGTTGCAGGCACTTCTTGATGTTTCTGATGAACTTGGACGTAGCCCCGCACAGGTCGCACTGCGGTGGGTACTCGAACAGCGAGCGATGACTTCGGTGATTGTTGGCGCAAGGCATGCCGGGCATTTGCGCGATAACATCAGGGCATCTGGATGGCGACTTGAAGGCGACGCACTCCAGAAACTCAATGAGGTTTCGTATCTGCCAGACCGCTATCCTGAAGCGATGGAAAAGAATATGCATGAACGTCGAGACAGTGCAGTCGATATGCCAAGTTTATAGAAGTCGAATGCAGCAAAAAGTCGAACTTTTCTCTGATGGATCTGACTAACTTAAACAGTGAACACTTTTTAGCGAATGAAGGTGGCACGGAAGGGTGTTATACCCTTTCACACTGATTGATGTCAGGAGGGAGTCTCCATGTTAGGATTAGGAAAGTGGAAAATTATTGCAATTGTCGGGGCAATAGTATTGGTGGTAGCTGCTGTCGCCGTAGGACGCATCGTCTTTACGAACTCAGGCGGAAATGGCGACGCTGAAACGCCCGAAGTAAAGACCGCAATGGTCGAACGAAGTGATATTGCTGTGACAATTGACGCAACCGGCACTATCAAACCGTTGAATATTGTTGAAGTCAGTTCCAAAGCGAGTGGGAAAATTCTGGATCTCAGGGTTGATGCGGGTGATTACGTTGAGGAGGATGAAATCATCGCTGTCATTGAAACGACTTACGTCCAAATTAGTTTAGAGCAAGCACAAGCAGATTTGAGATCCGCGCAAGCGCGTTTGCAACAAGCAGAGATTGACTTTGAACTCCAGAAGGAGCAATCGGCGATCCAGATTCGTCAAGCCGAGGAGTCTCTTGCTGAAGCCAAGCAACGGCTCGTCCAGTTGGAGGAAGAAATCCGCCTTGAAAAGATAGCCAATAAGCGCGGCGTGATGGATGCAGAAAATAATCTCAATATTGCCAAAATTCGGTATAAATTGCTAACCTCTGATGAGGTCCGAGACGAAAATAAGCGGCGCGCGCAAGCCTCCTTGGAACAGGAACAGGCGAATTTAGAGTTGGTAACAGCGGAACACAAAAGAAATAAGACGCTCTATGAGAAAGAACTCATTTCACAAGCTTCTTTAGAGTCTTCACAGGCACAGCTTAAATCGGCACAAGCGAAGCATCGGTCTGCTGAAGAAAACCTGAAATTAGTTGAAGAACCAGCGACTGAAGCCGAACTCGAATTGGGAGCAGCCGATATTAAAAAAGCGGAATTCAACCTTGAAGTCGCCGAAGAACGCGTAGAAGCAGAAGCCACGCGAGATATGGATATTGAACTTCAGAAGCAACGGATTGTCCAAACCGCGGAGGCTTTGAAACTTGCACGAGCGAATCAGAAGCAGATTGAGCGTAAGCAACGCGATCTGGAGACCGCACGCTCATCCGTCAAACGCAGTGAAACGCAGTTGGAACTCCGTCAAATTGAGTATGACGATACGATCATCAAGGCACCGATTGCTGGAACGATTCTTGAGAAAAAGGTTGAGGAAGGACAGGTAATTACTTCACGCCTCTCCTCTCTCGCCTCGGAAGAAGGACAGACGCTTGTCACGATGGCAGACCTTGACACTGTTTATGTCGTAACGGAGGTCGATGAAACCGACATCGGTAAGGTAGAAATAGGGCAACCCGTGACCATCACAGTCGAAGCTTATCCCGATACGCCGTTTCAGGGGGAAGTCTTGAAGATCGCGCCCCAGGGACTCACCCTTCAGAACGTGACAACCTTCGAGGTAACCTCCGAGTTGAAAAATGTAGAAGCTTCAGCAACACGGCAAGGTATGACGGGTGGTGCCGGAAGATGGGGTGGTGGTACCCGGCCCGACATGGCGAATATGACTGAAGAGCAGCGCCAACGTTTCCGGGCAATGCGTCAACAACGACAGGCAGAGGGCGGTGGTGCCGGTGGAACGTCAAGACCGACCCCCCAAGAAACGCCCGCGCAACCGACACAGGAACAATCTGTTGCGAAGGAAAATGAGTCTGAAGACGACGGTTTTGGTGGGCTTTTCGGAGGCTTTTTTGCGGAAGCACCTGCTGAAGAAACACCCGCCCAATCCGAACCCGCAGAAACTGATGATGCAAAGATACCCTTCCTCAAACCCGGCATGAACGCCAGTGTTCAAATCTCGGCTGTCAGCAAAACAGGTATTCTTACCCTTCCTCCCGAGGCAGTCCTTGATATGCGTGGCAGGAAGATGGTCAGAATTGTGGGTGAAGACGGGCAACCGGGGCGTCCTCAACCGATTGTCGCTGGCGTGAGCAGTTTTGACAAGATCGAAATCATCTCAGGACTTACGGAAGGTGATGTCGTCGCAATCGGAGGCATTCAGCGCGGGGGGGGCGGGGGTGAGGATTGGCGGCAACGCATGATGCAGAACCCCGCTTCCACAATGCGTCGAATGACCGGGGGTGGGGGCAGAGGAGGACGATAGCCGCTATCAGGCACCTTGTAGCAGGCGGAAACACCCCAGCAAAACACTCCAATTCCCGACACATTTTTAAGCTGAATGGGACTGGGAGGAAATACTATGAGTATCTTAGAGAGTCTTACGAATGCATTGAGTGCCTTATTGGCAAATAAACTTCGGTCACTGTTGACGATGTTGGGCGTGATTATCGGGGTCGGGGCAATTATAACAACGACCTCAATTGGTGAAGGCGCGAAAGCCGACATTACTGAACGAATTCAAACACTGGGGGCTAACATTCTGGCTGTCCGTCCCGGACAAAGTAGATTTCGTGGACGCGGTTCTGCTGATGCACGTAAAAGCCTCACTGTTGCGGATATGGAGGCGTTGGAGGAACGAGGACAGACTTTTGGATACGTTACACCTGAGGTCAGCAGTCGCGCACAAGTGAAGTATCTTAATAAAAATTCAAACACAACTATCGTTGGGACATCTCCAGCCTACCTTGTCACCGCGAACTTTACCGTTGAGAAGGGCCGATTTTTTACCGATAGTGAGATACGCTATCGCCAACGCGTATGTGTCCTCGGCAAAACCGTCGTTGACAACCTCTTTGGTGAAACGGAACCGGTCGGGCAGACAGTCAAAATTAAAAATGTAGGGTTCCATGTGGTAGGGGTCATGAAGGAAAAAGGGGCGAGCGGGTGGCGAAATCCCGACGACCAAGTTTTTATTCCCTATTCGACCGCCATGAAACGCGTCTTTGGGGAGGACTATCTTTCCAGCATCAGTATACAGGCGAATGACGATAAACTCATTGAGGCAGCTGAAACAGAGGTAACCGAACTCCTTCGTAAACAGCATAAAATTCCAATAAACAAGGAACTCGACTTTCACATCAGAAATCAAGCAGAATTTATGGAAACCTTGGAAGAATCAAGCCAAACCTTTACCAACATGATTTTGGGGATTGCTGTCGTTTCGCTTGTTGTTGGCGGTATCGGTATCATGAACATTATGCTCGTTTCCGTGACGGAGAGAACGAAAGAGATTGGGCTTCGAAAAGCCGTTGGCGCGCAGCGCAGTGATATTCTCGTTCAATTCCTCGTTGAGTCTACAACGCTTGCACTCGTTGGGGGTCTTGTTGGGATTGGCGTTGGAATTATCGGCGCCGAGATGGTGCCTTCGATCTGGGGATGGCGAACCGTTATTTCCTTGATGTACGCAGGAGCCGCTTTTATTGTCAGCGCATTGGTAGGTGTCTTTTTTGGCGCGTATCCCGCTTGGAAAGCCGCAAAACTTCATCCGATTGATGCGCTCAGACACGAATAATCTTCTGTAGCAGGAAAATCGGATAAAAGGTCTTCGTTATATCCAAGTCCGTAGCCTGCAACAATACGCAGAAACACTTTCTTCGCATTGGATTTCAGCGTTTGCAAAAACACGCAGGCGGATATACGGAAAGAAACGTCTAATGCACTAACTCACTTGACCGAACCGCAAGGAAAAATTAAAAAATGGAACAGATAGCAGTTATCGCAGGTGTGGGTCCCGGTTTAGGGGCGGCACTTGCCCGTAAATTTGTAAACGAAGGATGCGATGTAGCACTCCTCTCTCGTTCATCCGCCTACATTAAAAACCTATCCACAAGGTTAGGAGAGTCCGGACGTAAAGCCATACCTATCCCTACAGATGTTACCGAGGCCGATCAGGTCGCACGAAGTTTCGCTTGCATTCGCGAAGAACTCGGTGATCCCGACATCTTAGTGAATCATGCCGCAAACGCCGCGTGGGGGAGTTTCGCAGACCTCACACCCGAAGCGTTTGAGGGCGCATGGCGTGTTTGCACGCTCGGTGGATTTCTCTGTTCAAAGCAGGTCGTTCCGGGGATGCTTAAAAAAGGCGGCGGGAGTATTCTGTTTACAGGTGCGACCTCTGCTGTCCGTGGGAGGGCAGGTGCGTTGGCGTTCAGCAGTGCCAAGTATGCGACGCGCGGCTTAGCATCGGCGCTCGCCCGCGAAGTCGGTCCGCACGGCATCCATGTCGCGCATGTCATCGTTGACGGCGTCATTGATACGCCGGGCGTACGGCAACGCTATAGACTCGCAGAGAATGAACCGCTTCTTGAACCCGATGCGATTGCCGATACCTATTGGGCTTTAGTGCAACAGGAGCGGAGCGCGTGGACGTTTGAAGTCGATGTCCGTCCCCATAACGAGGAATTCTTTACTTAGGCGTTGTCTCGCGTTCTTGAATCCCAGTTTACACCTATCGCTGGGCGAGGTTGAGAAACTTCGCCCGTTCTATGTCGCAATCTTCTTCACCTAAAACGTGCTCTCTTTTGAGGTCAGAGGGCACCAGCGGGTTGTCTCAAGGTAACGAAGGAGCGCTGCCTTCGCCGCCGGTGTACCGATACGATACAGCGCATGTACAGCATCACCCCGTGCATAACGGTTTTCATCGAACAACACATTTTGTAACCCTTCAACCGCCTCAATCGCGTTCTGACCAATCCGAGCCAAGGCAAATACCGCGTTTCGTCGTGCCCCATCGTGCGGATCCTCTAATGCCTTCACAAGACCCGGGACAGCGATTGGACTCGATTGACTCGTTGTTCCTAACGCCTCTACCGTATGCGCCCGGACAGAACCTGAAGCATCTGCTAACGTTTCCACCAGAGCGGGCACCGCTGATTCTGCCTTATTTCCCAAGTCGCCGAGTGCTTCCGCGGCGTTATCCCGCACGTGTTCACAGGAGTCTTTCAATGCATCCCGTAAGGCATCAGCGGCAGGGGTTCCGACGGCATTGAGAGCGTAACAGGCATTTCGGCGCGTCATCTCCGATTCGTCTTGCAAGCACTGCACCAGTGCAGGCACTGCTTTCTCACCAAATCGTGGCATTTCATAAGCCGCCTGCAGTCCTGTCGATTCCGATGTGCTGTTGAGAGAACTGATTAAACCGGACAGTGATTCATCCCTCGATGTTCCGTGCGCGTCGCTATCTTCCACTGCTCGATGCCAGTTCCAAAGGTGTCGGAACATTTCCTGATGTTCAGTGGGTCCCACAGTTGTGCCGTTTGCCCACTCTGTTTCCTCGTTTGCCCAGGTGGGTTCCTGCGGTTCTGACATCCGAGCGTAGAGGAACTTCATCATGTAGCGTTTCTTCTCGCTGCTGTTAGGCATCGCACGGTGCCACAAGTCGTAGTTTGCGAAGGCAACCGTTCCCGCTTTTCCAATGATCGGTTGTTCCGGCGAGATCTCGGCGCCTTCGCGCGTACTGTAATAGTGGCTCATCGGGACCACACCCGTTGGTCCGAGTTCGATGGGTGTATCTTGAGGGTAATAGAAGACCAGCAGTCTGCGGGTATGATGAGACCAGCGTTTCCCACCATCTTGGTGCATCCCTTGCCCCTTGCTACCGGGAGGGTTGTAGTGCGGATGGCGGTGCGGTTGATTGTAGGAGTCCGGTCCGAGGAGACTTGTCAGAGCCCCGCTGACGTTTGGATCGTCAAGGATTTGCTGAATCTCTGGTATCCGCGGTATCATGTTGTTACCGGGGTTGCCTTCCTTGTCGAAAACCGTTACCGTCTTTTCGTAGATTGCATCGTGAAATTGCGCAGGTAATTCGGTTGTGACGGTCACATAACCGTTCACAATGAAATGTCGCATCTGCGCGTCTGTCAAGAGGTGTGCTGCCATATTTTCTTTCCTCTTTTCCGAAATTTGCTATAGATCCCATCTATAACACGAAGTTACCATATTATTGCACAAAATCGGACAATTTTTCAAGAAATTTCCGAACGATAGAGCACACCTCTGAGTGAGGAACCTCAGCAAATTAACTGGCACAAGTCGTAAAATTTCTAAAAAACGTGAGTTTGAAGATAAAAATATCCATAGAGATGTAGGTTGGGTTGAGCATCCGGTGCCAGGCACTCTATTTATCACCCAGGGTCCATTTTCCAATACGCCCTGGGGAGACACAAAGACCGCGAAACCCAACATTCCCAGGGCTTGAGAAAAAGTGTTGGGTTTCACGCGGATAGAGGGAATGTTAGCGTTTCATAAGCTGAAAGTGAGTCGTGGTGTCCGATCTCTCGGGGTTTCCCGTTCAACCTTGAGGAAACACCCTATCAAAAACACCTATGTTTCTAATATCAAACTCACGTTAAAAAAATAAGTGCTTTCCCAAAAAGTTATGCTTTTTTAATTTTAAATTGACAAAAACTTTTTGAAGGTGTATAATTATTATATAGTATCCTACTTCTGCGGGGATATCGCGCGAATGACGGGCGAATGTATCGCGTGGATGTAGCGGCATTTCTTAGAAATGGTTTACGGCTGAGAGGACAATACCTGATGAAGGTGTCAGTGAAAACATATCCGGTTTTGAAAACGAGGAGGGGTAATTCTCCGGTGCTGCGTGTGC
>JAAXHD010000125.1 GCA_012271015.1 Candidatus Poribacteria bacterium
AACAATAACAGAACAGGTCTTCAACCCCAGATACTGTGTGAGAGGTACCTCCAACATGAAAAAGTCTTCTATAACGTCTTTGGTGATTTTTAGATGACGTTAGATGGAGTCGAGTTGTGAAGTTCTACTATGAGGCTTTCCAACATTAACGCCACCTGATCCGAGTCGTAGGGAACTTCTACAACAAGTCCACCAGTGCAGTTTACCTGGAAAAATTGCTGGTTTTCCTCTGCATCGCGCACAAGACAGCCTTGTGCAACTTATCTGCATTTATGTTTTTGACCACCTTATTTACAAAGGGAATGGACATGGCATTTTTAAAAATGGGTGGATTTGTGAAATTCTACTCGAGGCTTTACAACATTGCGGCCAACCTGATCCGAGTCATAGGGAACTTCTACGGGCCATGCCACCAGTGCAGTCTACCTCAATCGCAGCGTAAACGACGGTCGGAGTCAGACACAAAAGGCCGTCTGCTCCCACCGACTCTCTTTAAGATGCTTCTGAAGAGAATTATGAATGACGCACTGGAAGATCACAAAGGAACAGTCAGCATCGGAGACAGAACAATCACAGAACGATTGCCGATGACATGGATGACTTGGCAGGAAACGAGGAGGAACTAGCTTCTCTGATGGATCGCCTGGACAAAGACCTCTACTGCCTTTGGCATGGAAGTAACGCAGAGAAGACCAAACTGATGACTAACAGCACAGATGGCATCAGCGTTGACATCAGGGTCAGCGGCGAAAAACTGGACGAAGTTAACACTTTTAAGTACTTGGGCGCACTCGTCAGAGATCAAGATTCCAAGCCTGAAGCACTATCGAGAATGGCACTGACGACAGCGGCACCGTCGAAACTGAAGCGGACCTTCTGGAACGACAAGAATACCTCCCTTAGCTCAAAGATCGTGCTCTACCTGCTTGTCTCGGTACTCTTGTCTTGCATGCCTGTGAACCCTGGAAATTGGCAGTGGATGTCCAGAAGAAATCGCAGGC
>JAAXHD010000192.1:0-7737 GCA_012271015.1 Candidatus Poribacteria bacterium
TCGACGGAACAACTAACTGGGCAGGATATGCCGAGTTTACAGATGTTACAGAGAAGATAGAAGACTTCACACCGTTTATGATTACCGTCGCGAAACGGGACGATCTTGCTTTCATTCAACTCAATCGGCACGAAATTGCGACAGCAGACTTCAACATTGCTGGTTCTGCTTACCTGCAAAAAGGTTATGAGGCGTTTCTCTACACAAGTAGAGGCGTTTACCGCCCCGGTGAAACCGTCCAACTTGCTGGAATTATTCGAGGACCAAAGCAGGTAACACCTCAACCCCTTCCGGCGCGGATTGAAGTGCTCTCCCCGAATGGCAGGATCATGCGAGAATTCAGACTACAAACAAACAAAAGCGGTGCCTGTGATGTGAAAATTCCCATTCCTGACTACGCTCTGACTGGCAATTATATTGCTAAGATGCGGATCGCTGACCGGGTCGTTGGAAGAGTCCAATTTCAGGTTGAAGAATTTATGCCCGATCGGATAAAAGTTGCTGTAACAGCGGATAAATCTACTTACAAACTTGGAGAGGGACTTGACATTGAGGTGTCGGCTATCAATCTATTCGGTCCTCCAGCAATAGGTCGCAAGGTGGAAGCTTCTTGTGAATTGGAAGCAGTTCCATTTGTAAAGAAGAACACAGTACCCAACACAGACGCAACACAATGGGATTCGTTTGTCTTTGGGAATGATCGTTCCAATTTTGAAAAACAGAGAATTGGATTGGGAGAAGCCAAAACCGACACAGCGGGCAAGGCGTACTATCAATTCACGGTTCCTGAAACGCTGAAAGCCCCTTCTCTACTAAACGGCACCCTGACAGCGACCGTCAGCGAAGCCGGTGGCAGATCCGTCACCGCTTCCCACCGAGTCGTGATCCATCCGTACTCGCACTATGTTGGGCTCCGACGAACAACGATAGCGGACGTAAAAATTAACCAACCGCTTCGATTCGACTACATTGCTGTTAACGATGCAATGGCAGTTGCATCGGGAAGAGCCCTAAAACTAAGCCTCTACAAAGTCCACTGGAACACGATACTTCGTCAGAACAGTGCAGGGCGGTACGAGTACGTCTCCGAACCTCAAACAACGGAAGTGGAAACCCTATCATTAACTTCGGCAGAGACAGTGCAGACGGTGACCTTAACGCCGTCAGGCTATGGTGAATACCGCGTTCGTCTTGAGGACATTGTCTCAACGGCGACTGCAGAACTCGGATTTTACGTCAGTGGATGGGGAAACATTCCAGTTTCTATGGAACATCCCACTCGACTGGAATTGACGCTTAATAAGCCTGCTTACCGTCCGGGTCAAACAGCAAAACTATATATTAAGGCACCGTTTCCGGGCACACTTCTACTGACTGTCGAACGGGAAAAGGTGTTGAGCTACCGGACGATAACGATGAAAAACAACACTACAACTTTATCAATCCCAGTCCGGTACGCCTATAGACCGAATGTATATCTTTCTGCCACACTGGTCCGCGCCATCCCAATGGAAGGGACTGGGACTGATAAGAAGTCTCCTCTCCCTGCGCGCGCGTTTGGGGTAATTCCATTAAAAATAGATGAAACACGGAGGCGGCTTTCGATAGAGATGTCGCTTAATCAGACAAACGATGCCGGGGATACGCAGAAGATTCCACTCACCAGTCCAGAAAGGAACATAGCGTCTGCAGAAGTCTCTCAGTCTGAAGATATTGTCCCGCAAGCCCACACGCGGCTTGCGTCAGTGACAGTCCTACCGAATAGCGAAGTGACCATAGCGTTCCGAGTCCAGGGTAGACGTTCTTGGCAAAAATATGATGTCTGTATTGCCGCTGTTGATGAAGGGATCCTTGCGTTAACTGACTTCAAAACACCCAATCCACACGACTACTTTTATCGACAGCGCGGGCTTAAGACGCGTTCCTATGATCTGTACAGTGGAATCCTCCCGGAAATCGCAGATGTCACCAACAATTCAAGTACCGGGGGAGATGCGTCCACGACACAGCAGGCAGAACTGCGGAAGCGATTGAGTACAGGTAGCATCCGGCGAGTAAAACCGATTTCACTCTGGTCGGGATTCGTGAAAACCGATGGAAACGGTCGCGGTAGTGTTCAATTCAAGATCCCACAATTCAACGGGACATTGAGGTTGATGGCAGTCGCATTCGCGGGTGGAGATTACGGTGGCACGGAAGCGTATCTGACTGTCCGCGAACCTATTGTTTTAACGCCGACATTCCCACGGTTTCTCGCAGGCGGTGATAAAGTTCGCGTACCTGTTACGCTGTTTAACGGCACAAGTGAGGAAGGGGAATTTAGGGTCGAATTGCAAGCATCAGGCGACGTAAGACTCCTTTCAGCAAGCGAGGTCAACCCGCTCCAAATGTCACCTCAGAAGGATTCAGAGAAGGAATCGGGGTTGCAAACCCCTCCTACAAACATAGTAGACAAACTCAGTATAGACAAGAGGGTTGACGCAGGCGCAGAAGCACAAGTCTTTTTCGATATTCTCGTTCAGGATGCAATAGGGGAAGCCCATTTCAATCTTTCCGCGCACGGTAATACCCAAACATCACAACTGGATGTAAAAATCCCACTGCGTTCCGTTGCGCCACCTATCACGAAAACAGGACAGGGAGTGGTGCGCGCAGGTGAACCTGTTGATTTCATCTTTCCGTCGAATTTAATACCTGATTCGTCAGAGTTTAATCTCACGTTATCGCCATTCCCAAATATTAGGTTTGCGGACAGTCTCCGCTACCTTATACGTTACCCACACGGCTGTCTGGAACAAACAACGAGCAAGGTTTTTCCACTGCTCTACTTCAGCGACTTGGCGCGAAGCGTTGAACCGATGCTGGCATCAGAAGACTCAGTGGACCACCATATTACGTCGGGTATCACGAAAATCGAAAGTATGTTGAAGTCAGATGATCGTTTTGCTTACTGGCCCGGTGGCACTTACGTGAACCCATGGAGCAGTATCTATGCGTCTCACTTTCTCGTCGAGGCACGAAAGGCAGGCTATGAGGTATCAGATCGGGTTTACGATGCAATGCTGGAAGGTTTAAAAACAGAGGCGAAATTCTTACCAAACACGGAAAACGACTTCAGAAGCCCACCTGGGGAAGCCCAAGAGATAAGAAAACAGATTTCATTAGCCACCTATGCCGCCTACGTCTTAGCTGCTGCCGGACACCCCGACCGAGGCACGATGCATTACCTGAAAAATAGAGGCTTAATCGGGCTTAGCGATTACAGTCATTTCCAACTCGCAGGAGCGTTCGCTCTCAGCGGCGAACTGGAAACCGCACTATCAATGCTACCGGGGTCAGTATCGCCCAATTTTAATAAGGGTAACGGAAAACGCGAGACAGGTGGAACGCTCGATTCTCCGATTCGAGCCCAAGCCATCATGTTAGACGTTCTTGCCGAAGTTAACGAAAATCACCCATCAATCCCGATGCTCGTTCAAAATCTAAGTGAAGCAGCATCTGAGGGGAACCGATGGGCAACAACACAAGAAAACGCCTTTGCCTTTCTGGCACTCGGCAAGATCCTGAAGAAACAGATGGATAGAAACTACACCGGTATCCTGACGCTCAACGGTGAACATTTCGCTGACTTCGACGTATCGGAGACCCGTTACGCCGATAAATCATGGGATGGGACGCGGGTCCAGCTCTCTGTCAAAGGTGAAGGAAGTTGCTACTACTATTGGAGCGCGTTTGGCATCCAACGCGATTCCTTCATCGAAGAATACGAACGCGAACTACAGGTGCGCAGACGCTATTTTAACAAAGATGGTGAAGAACGTACGGGCACTTTCGTACACGGGGAACTGCTCATCGCTGAGGTAAACGTCAAAGCCCTCACCGCCAATCTCGAAAACGTTGTCGTCGTCGATATGTTGCCTACAGGATTTGAAATCGAGAACCCACGGTTAGAGTCCCGAGCAGGTATCCCATGGTTGAAAGCACAGGATTTCAAACCGGATTATATTGATATTCGTGACGACAGGCTCATCTTCTTCGGCACGTTTCCACGCCAACGCGAACGTAAATTCTATTATGCGCTACGCGCCGTCACACAAGGCGAATTTACCTTACCCCCCATTGTCGCTGAGGCGATGTACGATACAACAAAATCTGCTGTAACGGGTAGCACGCGCATTGCAGTGGTTGCAGAGTAATTTTTTAACTATGGGAATCTGGGCACTGTTCCACTACGTTTCACAATGGTATCTGGTGTGTGTTAACGCAATTGGGGATCTATTCGCCCAAAAGGCGGGTCCCTCTGGTGACGATTTCCGACGACTGACGGCCATTCTGTTGACCGCCGATTACCAGAAAAAATGCAAAAAGATAGTTTGGCTGTTTCCTTTCTTGTTGATTGCCATTTTCTTTACACTCGCAAACTGGTGTTTCCCGCTACCCAAAGCACGTCTCCACCCACCAGTATCTCAGATTGTATTGGACAGAAACGGCGAGTGGCTTCGAGCATTTTTAGCTGACGATGGCATGTGGAGAATAGCAGTCAGCAGTCAGCAGTCAGCGGTCAGTAAAGAAGGGTCTGTGATCGAAAGTGATACGCAATTGCCACAAGCCCCTGAGAGCCGAGAGCCAAGAGCTGAGAGCCATTTCCTACACCAAGCGATACTCACATCAGAGGACAGGTGGTTTTACTATCACTACGGTATCAATCCTGTGTCGCTTGCAACAGCCTTTTATGACAATTTGAAAGCGGGTGAAGTGGTACGTGGTGGTTCAACTATCACCATGCAACTCGCTCGACTGATGGAACCCAAAGCGCGTACCATTCCGAACAAACTCATTGAGATGTTCCGTGCACTTCAATTTGAACATACTTATTCCAAATCAGAGATTTTAACGTTTTACTTTAACATGCTCCCCTATGGTGGGAATATAGTCGGAACGGCAGCAGCCTCGAGATTCTACTTCAACAAACCCCAACATGCGCTTAGTCTTGGTGAAGCCGCACTTCTCGCCGTCATTCCGAACGCCCCAGAACGTTTGCGACCTGACAGGTTCCCAGAAAACGCGCGAAAAGCACGCGAAAAAGTCCTGAACCGCCTCCTTGCTCGTCGACTAATTTCCGAACAGCAGTGGCAGGAGGCAGTACGAGAACCGATTCCCCACAAACGCCACCCACTTCCATTCAAAGCACCACATCTCTCAAGAATGTTGGCTAAACACGCAAAATCGACAATAAATGGCAGGATATATACAACGATAGACGCGAAGGTTCAGGCGACTGCAGCCCGCATTCTTCGTGAATACTTGGATGCAGAGCGTAAACCCAGTTTGCGCGGGTCTCATAGCACCAGCACAGGTGCAATCATCGTCATGGATACCCAAAGTCGCCACGTTTTAGCAATGGTAGGCTCCCACGACTTTTTCGATCGGAGTGCCTTAGGACAGATAAATGGAACACTCGCCCCGCGTTCTCCCGGCTCTGCCCTCAAACCTTTCGTCTATGCGCTGGCAATGGAAGACGGCTTGATTACACCAGAAACCCTGTTATTCGATGTCCCTGTCACTTACGCTGGATATGAGCCAGTGAACTATGATGGGAAATACAACGGTTATGTCACCGCCCGTCAGGCATTGGCACGTTCTCTCAACGTCCCCGCCGTTAATCTTAATGCGCGCTTGAAAAACGTCACACTACACGCCTTCCTCAAACAAGCTGGCATCTCTACACTCGCGCCTGCCCAAAAGTACGGACTTTCTATGGTTCTCGGTGGATGCGAAGTGAATCTGCTTGAATTAACAACACTTTACGCTGGGTTGGCAAATATGGGAGAATTTGGACATTATCAACTGACACTCTCTGAACCTATTTTTCGCCAGACTTCTTCGGACCTTGCGGAGGGATCGCGAGCAGGCACTCGCTCCTACAACAAAAGCGGGGCACAGCGTCTACTTCGAAAAGAGACAAGCTTCATCATAACTGAGATGCTAACAAACTCACAACTGCCTACCAATACCGTTAGAAACCCAGAAGCCTTTGAAAGGACAATGAATCTACCGAAAATTGCGTGGAAGACAGGAACTTCTTATGGACACCGGGATGCATGGTGCATCGGATATTCACCGAAATTAACAATTGGCGTATGGCTCGGTAATTTCGATGGAAAAGGTGCTCCGATGCTGAGCGGTACAGATGCGGCAACCCCTATCCTATTCGCGCTCTTCACTGCCTTAACAGGACAAAACACACACCGCTGGTTTACGAAACCGGAACAACTGAAAACACGACAAGTATGTGCCCTGAGTGGTGCACCAGTTTCATCACACTGTCCGGTCCATAAAGAGGATATGTATATTCCGGGTATCTCATCTGTAGCGGTCTGCACAATACACAAACGCATCTATGTTGACGAAGCGACAGGGTACAGTCTCTGCTCCCATTGTCGTAAGAATAGCCATCAGCCGTCAGCCGTCAGCCGTCAGAAAAATAGCGAATACATTGGAAGCCGAAAGCCGAAAGCCGAAAGCCATTCTGCAATTCACACGTCCCTTAACGAAGCACAAATATTTGAGGAGTGGCCCGCCGATGCGGCGACTTGGTTGGCAGAGAACGGTTTTGCTGTGTCTGTCCTACCGGAGCATAACCCTCTGTGCACCGGAACAATAGCGGGGAACGCTCCGGTCATTTTATCTCCAGCAGAAGATACTATCTACTACATTCGGGAAGGGATACCGCTGGAAAATCAAAAAATCCGACTGACCGCCTCGGCTTCGAGTCGGACACAGGACCTGTTCTGGTTTTTGGATGGTGAGTTAATTTTTCAAGGGAGCGCAGGGGAGCAATACTGGCTTACGCCTGCCAGAGGGAAACATGTGTTAACTTGTGTGGATGCGGAGGGTCGCTCAGCAACCCGTCCGCTCCATATCTCATCAATTCGGTAGGCGTGTTAGGTAGGACGCTTAAAACCTGATTCCATCAGAACCGGATTTCAGCTTACCCCACGTCGTTGTCAACTTACCTTCCGCTTGCACTGCAAGAGTTGCTTCCATACTGGCTTTGACATCGTCAGCAGTGAAAGCGACACTCCACATCTTAAATTCGTCAACCATACCGTTGAAGAAGTTGGCGTTGCCCTGACTCGCTGCGATGCACATACCTTGGGTACCGAAATCCATGCGGGCATCCCCACCGGCTTCCGTTTCGTTATCAAGCTCTCCATTAATATACATCCATCCGGTCTTTTTACTCTGCGTCCCGACGAAGTAGTACCATTCGGATTCAAACGCATCATAATTCGTATGTATCGGTAACTCCACACCTTGTGTCGCAAAGTAGTACCCGAATAAAATGCCGCCACGGTTGAACGTAACATGAGGCCGTCCGCCACCTTGCAAACGATAGAGCAGGTCAATGCGAGCACCGCTGTCAATTTTCTCGTCCGGTTTGAACCAGAATTCGATCGTCATCTCCTCGGGTTGATCAATTTTGAGTGGATCAAAGTTGACACTTCCACCCTTAAATTGGAGTGCTTGACCTGAGACACCTTCTACCCATTTTGCGTTCTTTATATCACCGACGAATCCATTAGGTCCAACATCTTCCGCCGTGTTCCCTTTACCCTCATCAAAAGGTAAATAGATAAGTAAATCTTTGTCTGGATCGACTGCATGCGCGAGTACACAACTCATCAAAAACGCTACAGTCGCTAAAAGATATGCTAATTTTTTCATTTTTATTTT
>JAAXHD010000192.1:7818-10206 GCA_012271015.1 Candidatus Poribacteria bacterium
TTCAGGTTTCCCCAAGTCGTTGTTAGCTTACCGATCGGTTCAACCGATAAAACCTCTGGTAGGTAATAATTAACGATGAATTCACCCATAATCGCGCCCCACGAGACACCCGGATGCGGCACATCCCCCACATAGGTCTGGACGAAGATGCCGAGGCGACCGCCGGTGTCTGCGTTATATAGCACAGCCGGTTCAACCCGCGGATCTTGATCATCATTCTCAGCAAGCGCGATCTCTAACTCCCAAGGGCTTTTTTCGTAATCCTCAAGATGGAACGGATAAGAGGTGTTATACTTTTTCAGACTCGGTATGAGGTCTTTGCCTTCCTGTGTCGGGGTCATTTCAACTGGATTGGCTGCCCAAGCGTCCGGACCTTTATTCATCCACACGAAAGCTTCCGGAACGTCAATGATATGGGGTAATGCTGCTTGTCCGTTCGTTTCATCGGGTCCTTCCGACGTATAAAAGGTATATTCACCCGTATTGAAAATCGTATTACCCGCATCAAGGAACTCTTCAAGAATTGAGCCATCGGGTTTTGCGTTGTTGATCGGATAAATCGTTGATGGCGTAATACCTGTCAAAATCAGGGTATTGCCGCCACCGTCTGTGTGTGCCTTGACCCAATCCGCTAATCCCTTAATATCCTTGGGGTCAAAAGCCGTCAGATTTACCTTATTCTCAATAATCTTAATTACGGTTTCAATTTCCTCTTGGGCACCTTTGGGATCTTCACGCGCCCAAGGATGTGAGTCGGTGTGAAGCGCAAAGTTGTAATTGGCTTCAACCTGAGTAGAAATTAAAACCGTGAAAAAAAGAATAGTCAGTTTTTTCACGATTTTCCTCCTATCTGTTGTAGGCGGGCACGCGGACCCGCCTCACGTTTATTTGCTTTTCAATTCACCCCACAGTGTAGCCAATTTGTCGGCAGGTTCAACTGCTGTGGGTGGGACCCCCTTACCATTAATCTCCACATATTCATACGCGACGGTTGAATCCCTGCCCCCTAAGCCGGGACGACCTTCATCGTAGGTTTTATCTTGGGTTTCAACCATCAGTTTCCCATCAATGTAGGTTCTGAGGGTTTCCCCTTCCACTTCAAAGACTATGGTATATGCATCGCCCCCTTTGTCGTCCTTTGAATCGGGACGTTTCGGGCGCGGACCGCCGGTAATTTCATTCGCGGCACCACCACTAAACATGAAAACCGAAGTCGTATGGGAGTTGTAACTGATTTCCATGAAATAGAAATCCACCGCTGGTTCTTGCGTCCGAACAAACAGATGGAAATAGGGTCCAGCGAGTTTTCGTGCCTTGACTTCCATTCGGTAATCCGTCCAGTTTTCCTCCCCAAAGTAGATACCTGAATTCTGCCCACCGGCGACAGTCAGTTCAAGCATACCGTCTTTCACCTTTGCGGTTGCCTGCGGTCCCAACTCCCAATCCGCAATCTCTTTGTCGCTATCAAACTCGTAACGGATCGCTACCGCTGGGTGTATCGCTAATATGAAAGCAAAACAGACACATATACAAAGGCACTGAATGTTTAACTGCTTCATGAATTTTCTCCTTATAGGTGTTCCAAACACGAAATCTTTCGCCCGGTTTTCTTACAAGTTTCACAGTCAACTCTGGAAATCTATCAACTGCTCTTAATTCTAATTATTTTACACAACCCTGCGTAATCTGTCAACCCTCTCCTCAATTTAGTTAATGCTTAAAACTATAGTAAAGTTTAGAATTAATTGGACACTCCACACCGGCGAGGTTAGAAACTTTGCCTACCGGGGAAGGGAACATGTCTATTTATTTTTCGGATCCACTATAAATGCCCCCACCAAGTTGACGGCTAAATGGGAACAAAGTATAATTTAACCAGAGTAACGCATAATATATAGAATTGATTCTATGTCCGTTTATGCGGTTTTTGATTTAATCCGTATTTTACCGCGGCACTAACTTAGGGCATAATAATTATCTAAAGCTAAGGAACAACGAAATATGGTAAAAAAAGCAATACTTGCTACTGTTTTAATTGGAATTGGATGTGTCGGTTTTTTCGCCGGTTGTGAAGCAGACCAGAAAATGTCACAAGACACATTCTCCGAAGAACCATCTGCTGAACAGAAAATCGAAACTGAAGACGTCCTAATTTATTGGACAAACAGATTAGGTAAAATTCGGCACATTCGCTCCGGTAGTTCAGACATTGAAAACCTCGTTACTGACGTATGCTCTCCAATTGATATAGCATTAGACATCTCCAGCAGTCAGATGTACTGGACGAGCGGCTGTAAGATTCAACGTGCCAACTTGGACGGCTCAAACGTTGAGGAACTTGTTCCGCCCAGTAAAGGAATAAAGGAAGGTATTGCACTGGATATTGAT
>JAAXHD010000192.1:10333-20271 GCA_012271015.1 Candidatus Poribacteria bacterium
TTGGACGTTTCCAATAGGAAAATGTACTGGGGAGACCTTGGTGCGGGTAAGATTCAACGTGCGAATCTCAATGGTTCAGATGTTGAAGACATCATCACCGGTTTAATGGGTCCAAACGGTATCGCTCTGGACTTGGATGGAAATAAAATTTATTGGGCAGATGAGTTCAGTGGTAAAATTCAGTGTGCGAATCTTGATGGTTCAAATCTCAAGACTCTCTTTGTTAGATATGGTAAGTTTATCGGTACTGCCATAAATATCCCGTTAGATATTTTAGGTCTAAAAATATATTATGCGAATAGTCCGATCAGTATTGCCTTAGACATTTCGGGTGGAAAAATATATTGGACAACTCCACATAGACATAAGGTTCAGCGTGCCAACCTCGATGGTTCAAATATTGAAGATGTTGTCACCGACAGCACACTAACTGTCGGCATTGCGCTGTCTACCTTTTCACAGTAGCAGCGGAAAACGTGGTTGTCTATTCAGTGGATGGACTTTGCCATTCGGACCTCACCCATCAGCATAAGGAAAAGAAAATGCCAATCCAAAAGGCAACTTCTCGGCATCGGCGGATTTCGGTATCCGCCTGCCTTGCCATTAACCAATTCTCGGACGTAACAATACCTGTATCACACTCCTACGTCCAACCAATTTCAGCCACCCCTGATCGCAGCGATCGTCAGGCAGCCCCAACCGACAATAAATGCCAAGCCACCGATGGGTGTAATTGCACCGAGCCATCGGATACCCGTAAGACTTAGCACATACAGACTCCCCGAAAAAATTAGGATGCCAGCGAAAAAGCACCAGCCCGATGCAGCCGTGAGTTGGTTCTGCCACTGCGATACCGCCCACGCCGCAGCAATGAGTCCGAGGCTGTGGTACATCTGATATCGAACTGCTACTTCAAATGTCTCAAGCATCTCCGGCGAGAGTTTTGATCGCAGCGCATGTGCCCCAAACGCCCCAAAAACGACACCGAGTAGACTCAAACCTGAACCGAACGCAAAGAAAAGATTTTGCATGGATGCCTCCTTATTTCCCATATAAACTGACGGATTCTTGGTCTTTTACCGCTTAACCCAACCTACGGACCTACCCAGATTTTTATTTCAAACTCACGTTAATTATAACTTAAACCAAGCATATTATGTCAGGCGTTTTTACCCGCTAGAGTATTGATAGAAATATTTTCTTGACATTTTTGCCATATTGTGCTAAGATTTAGTTTTAAATGGCGTAGCTCGCTCTATTCCGTGTGGTTAATAGTAAAAGGAGAAATTTTTGGACGTATGAAAGAATACAGGACAGATCAGATCCGAAACATTGCAATTATCGCGCATTCAGGATCAGGCAAAACATCACTCGTTGAAGCGATGCTTTACAATGGTGGTGCCATTGAGCGAATGGGGGCTGTCGATAGTGGAAATTCTGTAGCTGACTATGCCGCTGATGAGATTGAACGCAAAACGACCCTCAACTGTTCAGTCTGTATTGCAGAATGGGAAGGACATAAACTAAACCTGATTGATACCCCGGGTGCTGAAGATTTTTATGGTGACCTCCACAGTGTACTCCGCGTCGTCGACGCCGTCGTCGTCGTTGTTGATGCCACAACCGGTGTCGAGGGTGGAACAGAAAAGGTCTGGGAAGTCGCAGACAAATATGAACTGCCGCGCCTTATCTTTATCAACAAAATGGATAAAGAAAACGCCAGTTTTGAAAATGCACTCGCAAGTATCGAAGAAATTTTAGAGACACGGGCGGTACCTACTCAACTTCCGATCGGTCAAGAGGATCAGTTCGCCGGTGTTGTTGATGTTATACAGATGGCGGCTTATCTGCAACCCGATGGAAACAAGCGCGCAGCGAAATCTGAAGTACCCGCAGACTTGGAAACAGAGGCTGAAGAAACTCGCGAAGCACTTGTTGAAGTCGCAGCAGAGAGCGACGATGAACTCATTGAGAAGTTTTTTGAAGGCGAATTATCGGACGAAGAGATTCAGGACGGCTTGCAACTTGGGATTTTCGAGAATCAGTTTACCCCTGTGCTTTGCGGTGCTGCCTTGAACAATATCGGCGTGCAACAATTGATGGATACACTGCTCACTGGCTGTCCATCCCCCACCGATGTAGGCACAGTTACATCCGCAGAGAATGAAGAAGACAGTCGCGAACCCTCACCGGATGCCTCGATGTCCGCTATCGTATTCAAATCGATTGCCGACCCGTTTGCAGGGCAGTTGAGTTTCTTCCGTGTCTATTCCGGTATACTGGAAGGGGATACCCAAGTCAGCAATTCGACGCGAGGACAAGTTGAACGCCTCGGAAAAACAGCGTTCATGAATGGTAAGGATTCGATCAGTACGCCACATGTGGCAGCAGGAGACATCGGCGCACTCACGAAACTCGCCGCGACCCAAACGGGGGATACACTCTGCGATAGAGATGCATCCATTCAACTCCCAGGGATCGAGTTCCCGAATTCCACCATCTCTTATGCCATTCATCCGACGCGCGAAGGCGACGATGAAAAGTTGATGACATCACTCACACGGATGTCCGAAGAAGATCCGACCTTCAGGATTGAGCGTAACGAAGTCACTAAACAACTTCTCATCTCTGGGCTCGGAGACTTGCACATCAACATCAATCGGGAACGAATGGCAGACAAATTCGGGGTCGAAACGGCAGTCTCACCGCCGAAAGTGCCGTATCGGGAAACAATTCGTCGCAGTGTTCGGAGTATTCAAGGCAGACATAAACGTCAATCCGGTGGAAGAGGACAGTTTGGCGATGTCACGATTAATCTCGCTCCCTTACAACGCGGTGAGGGGTTTGAATTTGTTAACAACATCGTCGGCGGAGCGATCCCGCGCAACTATATCCCGGCTGTCGAAAAAGGCATCCGCGAAAGAATGGACAGAGGTCTACTCGCAGGCTTCCCAGTCGTTGATATCCAAATTGACCTCTATGACGGCAAGTATCACCCTGTCGATTCTTCGGATATGGCGTTCCAGATCGCTGGCTCTATCGCCTTTGCTGCCGCCGCTGAACAAGCAGAAGCGTGTTTGCTCGAACCCGTGATGAGCGTCGATATTACGGTGCCCGAACAGTTCATGGGAAGCATTATTGGCGACCTGAATGGACGACGTGGACAGGTAATGGGTGTTGAACAGGCCGGGAGGAAGCAGATAATTCAGGCACACGTTCCCCTCTCGGAGATGCTTCGGTATTCAATTGATCTCAAGTCGATGACGAGTGCCCGTGGCACCTTCGCGATGGAGTTCTCACACTACGAGATCACACCTGACGATGTTGCACAGAAGGTGATCGCCGAGTCGAAAACTGAAGAGGAAGAGTAGTAATCTTACTGCTGACAGGGTTTCAACCTCATATCTTTCTTGTGTAGGCGCGGTTAAAAATCGCTCCTTTTCTGTTTAACTTGAAACGGCAAATAGTTATTAACGGTATACCAAAAGATATTATAGCACTTACAAATCTTGGGTTCGGGCTTGAAGAGGCTGCAATTGAATCATTAAAGCACGGGATTAGTCATTTTGGACTTGCAGAAATTTGAGAATGAGTAAAGTTAAATCACGTTTCACATTAAATAGTATACGATATTTAGTGTCTGTAGTGAAGAAAAAGATTTGACTTTTCCTGATTCGTGTGATAAAATTGGCGTGAGTTAACATTTTTGTCTGTTGATAGACATAGCGATTGGTGGGGGATAATTCCCCACATTTACAACAAGGAGATACACATGAAGAACGTATGTGGAACTTGTCCATAGAGCCGAAGTTACCGACACTTTTTTGGAAACGCTAACAGAATTGGTGGAAGTTGAAAAGGTTGTTGGTCTGATAGGTCCGATATTCTCCAGTCATGCTATCCGAATTGATCCCAGTCTTCAACTTCCCATACTTGCCGGTGCAACAGATGCCAATAGAGTCACTCAAACGAATGAGTTTATTTTCCTTACCAGTGGCTCTAATGCTTTACACGCTCAACTGATAGCACAATTTGCTGTTAGCCCACTCAACGCGCAAACGGCAGCAATGGTATGGCAAGCTGATGACGTATACTCTATGGGGCTTGTTAATGCGTTTGATACAAAATTCCAAGAACTGAATGGTGAAATTGTTGACCGTCAGTCGTATCAAGTGGGCGACACTACCTTTACTGAACAACTTATGTCTATCCAAGGACACGAGCCCGACGTTGTTTTCCTCGCAAGTTTTCCCCCCGAAGTCCCACTAATCATAAAAGAAGCACGAGATATGGGTATAACGTCTATCTTTATCGGGGCAGACGGTATGGAAGACCCTGAAAACACACTCGGCACTTTGGAAGACAATAAGCCCTTAGACGGCACATATTATACTACCAATCTTGACCTTACGTCATATAACGCTGATACACAGCAGTTTATTGAGGCTTACCAAGCACTATACAATGAAAGTCCTGATGGGGGCGCTGCGTCAGGGTATGACGCTTTACACCTATTGAAAATCGCTATTGAGACAGCAGACACATCAGAACCTGTTGCTGTTCGTAATGCGTTGGCGAATATAACGAACTATAGTGGTGCTACCTCTATAGCAAACTTTGACGCAAACCGACACCCTGTTAAAGGCGTTGGTGTCATGAAGATTGAAAACGGAATGATTATACCACTCACGTTTGTTGCTGAAGGCATGGTTGACGAACCACAATAAGCCTTCGTAAATATCCGTAACGCTGAAAATTTAAACACGTCTTGTGGACAGACGTAAAACCTATTCATTACACAACCGCACGCCCCGTGGAGGCGTGAAAAAAGTATCCTCAATAAATACTAACGATAGAACGGACCTTTGGGGTGTCAAGAAGAACGATCTACAACTGGTTAGCCACCGCAGCCCCACTCACCCTTGGCAAACCAGGGTCCAAGGGGCCCCATCGCATCGAGCGAGAGGCACTTCGGCAACACGTCGCGGACTTCCTGGTCACCCCCTCGCGGAACGATCAGAACACTTCGGGGTTCCCCCCTGAGGTATCTTCTATACTTTGAAAGTTCTGAATATCACGAAAAAAAAGTTTCGGGTATAGGGAGCGATGCCCGGAAAAAAGAGTTGAATATCAGAAACAGCTTGCCACGGCTATAGAAGTAAATCCTCGGTATGCGATTTATGTCGATGCGTGTGGGTTCTTAGCGGAAACCGTACGAGGGTCAGGATATGTCCCGCGGGACAGTCGTGTTGAAGATACCCGTTCCCGTCAAAGGTATCGTCGGAAGTCTCTGATAGGGGCCCGGACATCTGAAGGTTTCGAGGCCCCGTGGCTGTTCAGCGGAAATCGGAGTAGGGTGATGGTCGTCACAAACCTTATACACAATCGCGTTTTGCGCAGAGGTTCTTATTCTGACGTTTGGAAGACTCGGATTGCCAATCGCACCAGATTTTCTCCCACTAACACAAGCTTAGATGTCGGATTCCGTTGTGTGAGGTCAAAAACGCCTCCGAAACGCGAGAAAACCAGACTTCCTAAGCGAATTCCCTTCAAATTTCCTAAAAGATAAACCCGCCGTTGATACAAATCAGCAGCGGGTTTATTGTTATACGTCAGATTGTCCAACGTTTTTATTAACTATCCAAATGGAAGATTGCCATCTTCAATTCGGTCATCTCTTCTATGGCGTATTTCGGACCTTCTTTGCCCATACCGCTTTCTTTGACCCCGCCATACGGCATCAGATCCGCGCGCCACTGCGTACCCCAATTCACCATTAGGTTACCAGATTCGACCTCACGGACAAACTTCATTGCCCAATCAACGTTCTGTGTGAAGATCGCGGCACTCAGCCCATAATTCGTATCGTTGGCAAGGGCAATTGCTTCGTCGATGTCGTTGACGCGCGTCACACCGACAGCCGGTCCAAAGACCTCATCACAGGAAATCTTCATCTCCGGCTTGACATCAGCGAGGATAGCAGGCGTGACAAACTGATCTTGCTTCTCTCCACCGGTGAGGAGTTCCGCGCCATCCGCGACAGCCTCCTGAATCCATTCGGCAACACGGGTGGCATCTCCTTCTCGAATCATCGGTCCCATCCGCGTTCCTTCTGCGAGTGGATTACCAGTGTTAATTTGGGTAACTTCGGCTTGGAACGCATCTAAGAAATCACCGTAGATTTTTTCATGTGCGATGACCCGCTGCGTTGAGATACAGACCTGTCCTGCATTAGAATAACCGGATGCCGCCGCTGCCCGCGCGACTTTTTCGGGATCCGCGTCTGGCATGACGATGAGCGGTGAGTTAGACCCAAGTTCCATCGTGACACGCTTCAACCCTGCGACCTTGCAGATATGCTCGCCGACATCACGGCTACCGGTAAAGGTAATTTTTCGGACACGCTGATCCGCACAGAGCGTATCACCGATTTCGCCGCCGGGTCCCGTCACACATTGAATTGCCTCAGGCGGTGTCCCTGCTTCTAAAAAGAGTTCCACCAGTTTCAAGGCGGAGAGCGGTGTGTCTGTCGCAGGTTTGATGATAATTGCGTTTCCACCGGCAATCGCGGGACCCGCTTTGTGGCAGACAAGGTGCAGCGGGAAATTGAAGGGACTAATACCAGCAACAATACCACACGGCATGCGCACTGTAAAACCGAGTTTGTCTTTGACACCGGGAGCACCTTCAAGGGGAATCGTTTCACCGGTCAACCGCTTTGCTTCTTCTGCAGAGAGAGCGATAATCTCGGAAGCGCGCGTCGCTTCAATTGTCGCCTCGGCGAGGATTTTTCCCTCCTCGCGGGTGATAACTTCGGCGAGTTCACCAGCCCGTTCTACCATCAAATCCGCGACTTTACGCAGGATCTCGTAGCGCTCATAGCCGGTCATCCCTGCCATGATCTTTGCGCCGCGTTCTGCGGTTTGAATAGCGGTTTCAACGTCGGCTGCGTCCCCTCTGGGTACAGTATCAACGACCGAACCGTCAAAGGGACTGAGTACATCAATTTTATCGGATTTATCAATCCATTCTCCACCTACGTGCATTTGCATAATGCGTTTTCTCCATTTCTGCTTCAGCACACGGATGTGCCTGTTATTTATCTTCTCGTTTTTAGTAAAGCCCAAGTTGCTGCCAATTTGCCAACCGTATCAACAGCGGCATAACCGGTTAACCCGTTCTCTACAACATCATTGAGTTCTTTTTCCTTCTCCTCAGACTCGACAATTATCAAGTGCGTCCTCGTCCAATTCAACCCCTAATCCCGGTTTATCTGGAATAGTTGCGTATCCGTCAACAAGCGGAATCGTTGAAGGCGTAACAAGATCAAAAGCGCGCAAAGCATTTAGCGTAATCGCCGACATGGTTGCATTCGGCATCACCGCAGCGAGATGCATAACATAACAGGTCGTCATACCGAGTCCGACAATCTGTATCCAGACGGGAAGATGAGCAGCGTTTGAAATAACCGCCTCCCGTAGAGCATTGGCAGCGCGCGAGTCCGGGTAAGCGATAATAAACGAATCGTTCATATTTGCCCGTATCGCTTCGATCGGGTCGGGGTTGCCGAAGTGGATCGTTATCGGCATGTCAGTATGTCGCTTAATCTCTTGGTATCCGGCAATATCGGCTTGTGGGATCGGCGTTTCAAACGACTCTATATTGTAATCTTGGATCTGACGTACAACTTCAAGGGTGCGTGCCGGGGTCTCAAAAGAGTCATTTGCATCGACGCGGAGTTGATAATCATCTGGCACAACACTTGCAATTGCTTCCACCTGCTCAAGGACTTCAAACCACGGACGGGCTTTGATTTTGTGGAGCCGATAGCCGAGGGCATAAGCGTGCTGCGCCTCTGCCGCCCATTCCTCGGGGGTCATGTCAATCGACCAGTAGCCGAATTGCGTTTTGTCGTGAACCTTTTCACCTAAAAGTTGATGCACCGGCAGACCAAGTATCTTCCCAATGATGTCGTAAAAAGCCTGCTGGAGAGGTGTCGGTGCCCAACCATTCATAAATTCAAATGGATTTCTACCGATGTAACGCTCAACGACATCCTCCGCCTGAAACGCCCCATCACCAATCCCAACGAGTCCTACATCGGTGTGCACCTTGTAGACGTAATCAATCTGGTAAAGATTACGACGCGTCATGAGTTCATAAATACCCTCGTGATACGGCACCCTCACTTTGATAACGTCTATTTGAGTAATCTTCATATTTTTAACGATGGCCTCCTGGGCTGCTCTCCACCTCGTTACGAGCAGGATTCTGATTAAGTCTCAACTATGTTTGGGAATTTTGACGTTTCTTTATATCTTCAAAACATTAAACCAAAACCTTAGCCCGTAAGTATAGCGGAGGGCGGATATATGGTAGGGTTTTTCAACGCCTCAGCCGTTCTGACCAAACCGCAAGGAAAATTAAAAAATAAGCACGAGCGTCAGAGTGAATTATTCATCGCGCCGGATCCAACTAACGACATCCTCCGCTTCACCTGTACCGCCCTCAACGCCATCGCTTCCGAAAGAGATGAGATCGTATCCGTACCGGTCGTGGTTACCCGGACGCACATAGACATAAGGATTTCCCCACGGGTCTTCCGTAATCGGAATTTGAATATAGGGTTCTAACCAGTTTATAGGTTTTGGTGGTGCTTCGGGTATCTCCCAAAGTGCCTTTAAACCCTGTTCAGTCGAAGGATAATCGCCGTTATCCTTGGCGTATCTATCAAGAGCGATACCAAGCGTTTCGATATCCTCAGCGGCTTGTGCCTGCAAGGCGCGCCCCGCCTGTCCGAGCAATCGAGGTGCCAAAAGAACAGCCGCAATAATTCCGAGAACGATGACGACAACTAAGATTTGTATTGATGTTAATCCTGCTTGTTTAGAATCGATTGATTTCACGTATTTCCTCCACTAACCTGACATAGCAAGTTGACTATCGGTTCATTGGCTATCGGCTTTCAGCGGTCAGTAAAGAGGCACTTTTGTAACAATCGACCATAGTTTGGAATATTCCAAAGCCCGATGGATTGTTACCGAAAAACCTCTTACCGACTGCCGACGGCTGACTGCCGACTGCCATTCTTCCGACAGCCGAAAGTCGACTGCTGACAGCTATTTTTTAATGTATCACATCCCGCGAATTGTGTCAACTGTTTCATGAAAATTCTCTTGACAGACTTTACGACGCGCCCTATAATAACCTATTAGATTCACGTAAAGCAAGGTTAGAACACACTCAATAGCGTAAGTCCCAAAATTATGAGATAGTGGAGGAATTCGGGCATGGCGGATACAACAGCAAGTTTTGATTTGCAAGCTGCGTCAAAAAGGGTTTGCATTGTCGGCACAATGGACACGAAGGGTTTAGAATTTTCATTTATCAAAGCGCAAATAGAATTAACCGGGACCTCAACGTGTGTTATTAATACGGGTATATTGGGAGAACCGGGATTAACACCGGACGTTTCTGCGGATGAAGTCGCACAAGCCGGAGGTTCCTCCCTTCAGGCTTTGAGAGATGAAGGCGACCGAGGTAATAGCGTCGCTGTGATGGCACAGGGTGCCGCCGCGCTCATTGCTGAAAAACAGGCGGCAGGCGAGATTGACGGGATCATCTCACTCGGTGGCTCCGCAGGAACTACCATCGGCACCACGGCGATGCAGGCAGTACCAGTGGGTGTTCCGAAAATTATGGTGTCAACCTTGGCATCGGGGGACACTAGTCCGTATGTCCAATCTAAAGACATAACTATGATGTACTCTGTTGTGGACATCGCCGGTATCAACCGATTGTCCCGGCAGATTCTCGCTAACGCCGCTGGCGCGATCGTCGGAATGGTCAACGCAGAAATGCCAGAGGCAACAGCAGATAAGCCTCTCATCGCAGCAACAATGTTTGGCGTGACAACTCCATGCGTCACAAAGGCGCGG
>JAAXHD010000304.1 GCA_012271015.1 Candidatus Poribacteria bacterium
TTTTTATTTTCAAACTCACGTTAAGAAAGACAAAAGGGGAGTGCTCGTATGAAAAAGGTGGAAGTTTGTATTTGGCAGACGGTAATAAAAATTTGTGTTGGTGTATGGTTTATTGCGCTGTGCACTCATATCGGGTGGGCAGATGGGCATCTTCAAATCCTGGAGAAAGAGAAGAAGCTTGTCTTAAAGGGCAAAATTTCTGAGGCTCTCGGCGAATACGAATCACATTTGAAAGGATCCGTTGAATATCTCGTTTGTGGACACAACGGTAAAGAGTATGAAAGCATTATTGTCGTCGAAGCAACGGCAAAGGAGATTCATGACGCACTTAGTAAACTTGATGTTCAGGTAGGAGCTCCGCCGGGGTATGATGAGGAGAAGGATGAGCCGACACCACCGACAGGGACAGCAGTCGTTATCTTTGTCGAATGGAAGGATGAAAATAAAGAGAAAAAAGTTCGTGCCGAAGAACTCATTTTCAACGTGAAAACGCAAAAGCCAATGCAACATGTCGCTTGGGTCTATTCAGGATCGCGCGTCGTGCCGGACTTGGATAGCGACGATGAAGACGCAATGATGCCACAAGCGTTTATGAGCAATGACATTGTCGCCTTGAGACTATTTGATGCAAGCGCACTCTTTCAGAATCCTCTTCCTGAATCATCGGAGGAGAATATCTATAAGAAGAACGATGCGTTACTGCCAAAACTTGGAACACCTGTTACACTCACGATTGAGGTTAACCGGAAAATGCAACTGTATGTGCTAATTACCGGCAGGGTGCAAGGCGTAGGATTCCGCAATTTCGCACAACGCAACGCACGACAACTTGGCGTTAAGGGTTATGCTAAAAATCTACCAAACGGCAAGGTTGAGGTTGTCGCAGAGGGTGATAAGACGCAGTTGGATGCGTTGGTTGTCTTCTTAAGGGAAGGACCGCGCTATGCAAGGGTTGATTCACTTGAAATTGACGAACGTCCTTTCACAGGGGAATATGAGACTTTCGGTGTTCGGTATTGAACCATGATGCCTACGACACCTCCCTTCATTTCAGGGATTCTCCTCGCCGCAGGGCTTTCCACGCGGATGGGGGAACCGAAGCAGCTACTTCCTTTTGGCGAAAGCACTATTGTCGAGACTGTAGTGGACAGTATGCTCGGAGCCAAGTTTGATGAGGTAATCGTTGTTGTTGGACATTGCGCATCGCAGATTCAAGAACAACTATCGGAGCGTCCTGTCAGAGTTGTTTTTAACCCTGACTATCGAGAGGGTATGCTAACCTCCGCGCAGGCGGGAATTCGGGCACTGGATGTAAGCGACGCGTTTGGGCTTATGCTGGTCGATCAACCTTTCATCACCTCCGCGTTAATCGATCAGGTCATTGATGCCTACGTACATACGGACAAAACGATTGCCTTACCGAGTTATAATTATAAACGGGGGCATCCGGTTATCTTCCACCGGCGGTATGCCGACGATATTTTTCCCTTGGGAGTGGAGAGCGGTGGCGTGCGGACGCTCTTCAAAAGGTATGGGGACGATATTCATTATGTTACAGTCGATACAGACCGAGTGCTTCGGGATATAGATTATCGCGAGGATTATGAACGCGCATTGCGTCTGCATCAGGATTAAAGGATTGTCAGGATAAAATGTTTGAATCTATTGGAAGTGTCCAAACGGCATGCGAGCAACATGCATATATCGCGGATAGGGGTTTAGCAACAACGCTCTATCTCGCACATCATCTCAAAAAACCTATCTTTCTCGAAGGCGAACCCGGTGTCGGTAAGACTGAGGTTGCTAAGGTACTCGCGGATTCAACAGGCGCGAAACTCATCCGGTTACAGTGTTATGAAGGCTTGGATGCCAACAGTGCCTTATACGAATGGAACTACACGCGGCAAATTTTGCAACTTCGCATTGATGAAGCCCGCGGACGGGAGAAAGAAAACATTGGCACCGATCTGTTTAGCGAAGCGTTTCTACTGAAACGCCCTTTGCTGGAGGCTATCCAAAGTGATAGTGATGTACCGCCCGTCTTACTCATCGACGAGGTAGACCGGAGTGACAGTGAATTTGAGGCGTTTCTACTCGAGATCTTGTCAGACTTCCAGATTACTATCCCCGAAATCGGTACGATTCGAGCCAAACACATTCCCTATGTTGTGCTAACCTCGAACCGGACACGAGAGGTCCATGAGGCACTCAAACGCCGTTGCCTCTATCAGTGGATTGATTATCCGACTATAGAGAAGGAACTAGCGATCATTCAGACGAAACTGCCGCAAATTGATGACCATCTCGCACAGCAGTTATGTCGGATGATGCAACTTTGGCGGCAAGGGGATTACTATAAGAAACCCGGTGTTGCAGAAACCTTAGATTGGGCGTTGGCACTCGTGGCACTTGGTAAAGCGCAATTGGATGCGGATGTCGTCGCGGAGACGCTTGGCTGCGTCTTCAAGTATCAGGACGATATTCAGCGTGCGCGCACAGTAGAATTATCTGAGATGGGATTTTAGGATGAACCAAAAGAAAAAAACGCGACAGGTTGAGATAAGAATTTTCAGAGGTGTCGGTTATCTCCTTTTAGTAGGTGCAGCGTTTTGTACGATGATACCGATGCTATGGCTGATTACTTCCTCATTTAAAACTGCCAACGAAATTTTCGCTGTCCCTATTGAATGGCTTCCGAATCTGCCACCGCGCGTCGCATCGTCGCCTTACATTGTCGAAGATGCCTACCCTGAGGTAGAAAAACCGATGGCGGTGGATGAAGCTGAATGGGAAATCCTGCAGCCCCAACTCACACAGATAATTTGGGCAGAAGCACAGGCACACATCGCCGCAAATGCGAAACTTGCCAACTATGTTCCGTCCGAAGAATTGCAAGCCGAAATCATAGAGGGTTTATGGCAACAACTGGTCGCAGGGCTACCGGACGAGATCTGGAACAGCACGACGGATTCGGTTACTGTAGCCGTGAGGGGTGCTATTATTCCTGAAGCCGTTGATACCATCTGGGGATCAGTGTATCGCGAAGTTGCAGTTGGAACACTCCAGATAGAAGACCTTGACTTCAATCGCACACCAATTGAAGTTGTGAACTGGGAAGCAGAGACGGGTACGCGTATACGCACGTCAGACGATCGCCAGACGGCGGCAAGTCTATCCTACAATTTCCAAGACAGTAGCACTGTTCGTATGACGACTACGGTTTCCTCTCCTATTCCGATTGAGCGGATTCGGCGTATTACGCTTCCCGTGCGTGGAGACGCTTCGTATCATCGGCTTTCGTTAACCGTATCTGTGCCGAAGTCTGGGACCAATGCCGACAGTGCCAACAGTGGCTTTACATATCAACCGACACGTTCTTTCGTTTTAGGGAGCGCGTTGTGGACAGATTCGGTCTGGCGACTGCACGGTATCCCCGGTGAGTTGGAGTCGGCACACATCACGATGCAGAAAGTCGATACACACATCCCTGGACAATCTACAGTGGACGTAGGAAATGGAAGTCAATTGTTCCTGCAATTAACGATTCATCAACCGGCTTATCTCTCAATTGTGTGGGATAAGTTCACGTCAAACTACCGGAATCTGTGGAAGACGGTGCCGTATAGTCGGTATTTTATTAACAGTGTTTTCATTGCGACTGCGTCAACACTCCTGACCCTGTTTTTCTGTTCACTCGGTGGCTATGCTTTTGCTAAGTATCAATTCCGCGGTCAGAAAATTCTGTTCGGTATCCTCCTCGCTTCCATGATGGTGCCTTTTCAGGTGTTGCTCGTTCCGTTGTTTGGGCTGATGTACAATATTGGCTGGCTCAATAGTTACAAGGCGATTATTATCCCGTTTTCGGTCGGTGCGTTTGGCGTATTTCTGATGCGTCAATTCATTGTCACGATTCCGTCTGAACTGCTGGATGCGGCACGTATTGACGGTTGTTCCGAGTTCGGTATCTATTACCGGGTGGTGCTACCTATTATCAAGCCTGCACTCGGTGCATTGACCATCTATTCGTTTTTGGGTTCCTGGAACGGGTATCTCTGGCCCCTCATCATTTTACGGGATGAGGTGAAGTACACGCTACCCATTGGTTTAGCGAATCTTGTGGGTATCTATCGTCAAGATTACGGTATGCTGATGGCGGGAACGTTACTATCGCTGATGCCGATCGTTATCCTGTTTTTGGCGATGCAACGTGAATTTGTGCAGGGGATTACTTTAGGAAGCGTTAAGGAATAATTAATAGGACTTACACATTCCGTCTTTCAGTCCCCCTGATAAGGGGGATTTAGGGGGTTTAAAGGACGAAATTACGGCTTTTTGGGTCTGACTGTCCGATATTTGCTCAATTTGCGTAAGTCCTGAATTAAAATTCTGTAGGACCCAGGGCGTAGCTCGTAATGAAATGGAGAGCGGATGGACGGAAAGCGACTTCAAATCTCAAACCTACCTAACCGAACCGCAAGGTAATTAGCAGGCAGTTATCAGTTGTCGGTTATCAGTAAAGAGGTTTTCGTTAAACCCAAAGACATAGCCCGCAACAACGGCGCAGGCAGATATACGGAAAGCGACTTCAAATCTCAAACCTACCTAACCGAACCGCAAGGAAAAATTAAAACATGTCAGATTACACAAGGGTCACAAAAACGTCAGTTATCCGAGAAGGACGCGGGAAAGCGTTCACCGTCAACGGAAGACGGGTCGCTATTTTCAATGAAGGTGGCGAATTCTGTGCTGTGGACAATACGTGTCCGCATGCGATGGGGTCTCTCGGTAGGGGTAGAATCCGAAACGGTATTGCTGTGTGTCCAGTTCACGGCTACGCATACAATACGAAAACAGGGGAGTGTCAAACCGACTCGCGCCTCCGCATCAGGACCTATCCGGTAGTTGTTGAAGGTGAGGAGATCAAAGTCGAGGTGAAACAGTGAAACAGAATTCTGTAGATGTTTGGGATACGTTTCTCAATACACTTGAAAACCGTGGGCTTGCGAGTTTGGATTGGGAGATTGAACCGGACGTTCAAAAGGAATTAATTGCCTACTTCAAAGCGAAAATTGATGCCGGCGTTTCTAACGGAAAAACTGTGCTTCCGCTCGATTTGATGGAATACGTTGATCGTTTTCCTGAAGAGATGCGTCAAGAGCTGCGAGAGTATGCTGTGCACGTTTTGGAGACCCAACCGGATAATGGGGCAGCAGCAAAGTTTTTGGCAGTAGGGGTAGCGGGTTTGTCAGGTGCCTACGACGTACCGCCTGATGAATTCTGGACATTTATAGAGAAAGCCATGATGTTGTTGCCAAACGATGTTGAAGTCTGCTATTTGGCGATCGAAAAGGCTTCAATGGATTATTTCTTCTACAGTGAGGAAGCAGTTCTTGCGTTTGAAAGACTATTTGAGCAGCATCGCGAAGGCGAAGGGCCGACTTTGTACCAATGGATGTTTCGCCTCTGTTATGATCACCTTTATGTTCCAACAAGACCTAATGAGTTTTATGAGCAACTGGGAAGCAACGACCCCCTAATTGAACGGTGGACAGCAGTCCTTAGGAAGATTCAAGGGGTTTTTGAAGAACGATTCGCCCACAGACCCGACGATTGGGATGCCGTCCGGATGTTGTCTGAGATTCACGAAGCCTTAGGAGATTTTGCTGGAGACGACACTAAAAATCGGTACTAACACCTACCATGAACGAAGTTTTGTGAATCGGCTCAAACTGAGATACCCCCTCTTCTGTTTCAGTACGTCGAAACGTATACTCACGGGTAACAATCGTTACGACCGGCGGAAAAACTTCGTAGCGAACCTCTACACTGAATGCCGATTTTTCATCTAAGTCGAACAGATCTCCAAAGAAATTCGTCTCCCCACCCTCACCAATATCGCGTTTTGTATAGAATGCCCGTAAGGAAAAACGTGGGACTAATCCTGACTCTGTCACCGCCATATAGAGTTTCGGTTCGCTGTTCGTATAATCCTCAAACGTTCCCATAAAATGAACTTGTGGCAGTGGATGCCAGATAAGCTGTGAAAAAAAACCGCGTCTCGGTTCTGTGTTTGTTTCCAACCCCAAGAATTGGGGCATGTCTGGTTCTGGCGATACCAATTTCGCCGATTCATAAGTGTAATCAAACACGGAAGGGATGTAGCCATCTCCAAACGTGCGATACTCTATTTTGAAGAGGGTTTGGGTGAAAGAGAAGCCGACACCAACGGCGTTTCCCCAGGCAAGATTAGTTGTTACGCGATTTTCTGCTGTAAGCGCAATTTCTGTCTGTGTGTTTCCTTCGGATAATGTATTCAGAAAAGCGATGTCGTCATAGAGATCGAGTCGAAACGTGCTTGTCTCGAAAATTGGGAATCCCACATCAAGCCCGACGGCACTCAATGGGTCTTCCCCCACTTCTTGTAAATTCGGGTTGATGTCTGTGAGATAGGTTGCACCGAGTTCAAACCGCGTCAGCAAGTTATCATTTTCTTCTCGTTGAAACGGGCGATAAAATCCGCGTCCTCCGAAGATGGTGGGATTACCGATGTCGTTCATCATCGTTTCAATGCCGAAACGGTTCTCGGAATTTCTAATATTCAAGCGTAACCCGCGCCGGTCGTAATTAGAATAACCGGACATGATGGAACCGTGTCCAATGGTTAGGTAGTCCAGTTCCCCGAACCGAAAATGGAAGGGATCGTAAGGTTGACCATAGCGAACGTAGCGGACGAGTCGCAACCAGGTGCTTGGGCTGTCCCACGCTTCAGCGTCCTCAGCGAGGATTTGAGGTTCGGTGCCTTCTGCATACGGATTATAGAGCAGGATGAAGTCTAACCCAATGCCCACTTTTCCGAGCGGTATATCCGGTTGAAGTTGAAGTCGAACATAGGCATCGCGGTTAATGAAGGTTAGACCACCACCGTACAGTCCGCTTGTCAGGAAGTCAGGTTGTTCCAGTTTGGTTAGAGTTTTATCTTCTTCGGCGAGGAGGCAAGTCGGTAGGATCAAGAGAAAAATTATCGTTCCGATTGTTGATACAAAGATGCTTCTTTCGCAGTATGCCATGCCGATAGTTCTGTTCATGTCGCGAGGATCCTTCCATCTTTCATCTGGACAACACGATCGGCGTTCTCTTTTAATCCTTCATGGTGCGTCACAATAGCGATAGTGGTTTGGTGCTCTTGACGCAGTTCTTGAATGAGACTCATTAGGTTGTCACTCTGGCGACTGTCGAGATTGGCGGTAGGTTCATCGGCAAAGATGATTTTCGGACGGTTGGCGAGGGCACGCGCAAAGGAGACGCGTTGTTTTTCGCCACCGGAAAGTTGGGCAGGACGGTGGTGAAACCGTTCGCTCAAGCCGACCTGTGTTAGTAATTTTGTCGCTCGGTTTTCTGCTTCGGTGGTCTTTGTTCGGGCGAGATCCATCGCTACCATCACGTTTTCAAGTGCTGTGAGATAAGGGAGTAGATGGAACAGTTGAAAGACGAATCCGATCTTTTCACGACGAATAACGCTTAAGTCTTGCACTTCAGGGTTAATCGGTTCACCGTCGATGTGGAGCTCCCCGTCATCCGGCGTTAAGATACAGCCGAGGAGACTGATGAGCGTTGTCTTTCCACAACCGCTGTCCCCCATCAGCATCACCAGCTCACTTTCTTCAATTCGGATATCAACCGAATCAACTGCGACAACGGTTGCATCGCCGCTACCAAAACGTTTCGTTAAACCTGTTCCTTCTACGACTATCGCCATTCTGAATATACCTCTTGGATCGGCGTTGAGGCCGTTTCTCCGGTTCAGATATTTCCTTCTTAACTGCGGACAGATTCCCAAACCCAATTGCGAATTAACCAGACACCTGCCTGAAATGAAATTATGCCTTAAATGGCATAATTTGTCTTTGCTTTACATTTGGAAGGCAGCCCATGACTTAATAGGTTAAAAAATTAAATCTCTCCTCGGAAGGCAATCATCGGATCGACCGCGATCGCTTTACGCGCTGCCAGATACCCACTACCACAGCACACAATGAAACTGATGCACGCCACGATGATGGATTCGACGAAGTGAATCGCGACGAAAATCGGTGCCGCCGCCGCGAATACATACGATAGGATAAGCCCAAGGAGCACGCCGACAGTGGAGATCAGGACAACCTGTTTGAGAAGAAGTCCCATCACATAACCGTTTGAACCTCCGATAGCCTTGAGTACCCCGATTTCTTGGGTCTTTTCGAGCATTGTCACGTATGTAATCATCCCAACGAGAATGCCTGCCGCTAACCATAGCATCACCCGTAGGAATTGCACAGCCTTCATCGGTTCATCAACGTAGTACGCAATGATGTCCGTGAGCGTTTGTTTTAACGTGCGTACTTCAATAGTTTCTAAGGCATCTAAATCAGAAGCGATCTGTGCGGGCTGATCGCTTTTGTTTGTTTTCGCGATCATCATGTTGACATGGGGTGTGTTGCCGAGTAGAAGTTTCTGTGCAATACGGACATCCATAAAGAGCAACGGCGTATCCAAAACAAACATGAGGCTTTTCGCCTTTCCGACAACTCGCACTTTTTCGTTGCTGAGGGTGATCTGTTCTCCGATTTCCAGTCCCATTTTCTCGTCAACGACCACCTCGTAGGGTACTGGATCCTCGGGTCTATAGTCTTCAAAATTACTCCGAGTGAACATTCTGCCTTCAAGTACGCTCTTGGGTCCGCCGAGTTGTCCCAATTTATAGCCGACGACGATTGCTTTGGTGGATTTTCCGCGGACAGTCGGACGCGCTTGCGCAAAAACCAACGGCGAGGCGGAGTCTGGCACTAAGCCCGGTCCTGAATTCAGAAATGCCATGTATTCCTCAACCACCATGGAAAACCCAATAAATGCGCCACCGGAACCTTCAGCGGAGATCCAGACATCCGCGCCGGTGGATTCGACGTATTGTCGCGCTTGGATGCGCATGCCGTTCATGATACCACCTAACAACAGTATCAATGAGATAAGTACGGTGATGCCAAGTGTTGTGAGAATAACCCTCGCTTGGCGATACCGCATGTCCTTGAGGAATAGTGTCTTCATATTTTTTTACGCAATAAGTAGTTTTGGGATTGAAAAAATTTTGTGAAAAAGTGTGATAAACCCAGTAAATATAAGGGTTTTCAGCTTGTTTTAATTTGCTAAAAATGATATAATAATTGCAGTTAAAAGGGAGGTTGCAGCCTCCCTTAGAGTCCAAAGCGGAGTTGCTTTGTATCCACTGCTGCTATTATACCCAAAATAGTAGATTTTTAGCAACTCCTTTGAAATCCTTCAAAGGAGAATTTTTTATGAATCTGATAGAGATTATGGAACGTTTCCCTGATCAAGAATCGTGTATAGAGCATTTAGAGCGTGTCAGATGGCGTTCTACGCCCTGCTGTTTACTTTGTGGTAGTGTGAGTGTTAAACGGAAGAAAGAAAACGGTCTGGGGCGTGTAGGACGCTGGCATTGTAAGGATTGCAAAGCATCGTTCAAGGTAACGCACGGAACAGTCTTTCATGGAACGAAGATACCCCTTCAAAAATGGTTTCTCGCGCTTTCATTGATACTCAACGCAAAGAAAGGCTTATCCAGTTACCAACTTCAACGCGATTTAGACTTGAATCAGAAAACAGCGTGGTATATACTCACTCGTATTAGAGCCGAAATGTCAAAGAAAGGAGGTGCGTTACTACAAGGCATCGTAGAAGCAGACGAAACTTATATCGGTGGTAGACCTCGTAAGGAAAACAAGAAAGAGGACAGAGAACCTTCCAAGCGAGGACGTGGAACAGATAAAACACCCGTTATTGGCGTTGTGGAACGTGGGGGTAAAGTTGTCGCAGAAGTTTCAGAGAACCTCACCGGACGACGTATCCTTGAGTTTATCAAGCGTGCCGTCAAAATAGAGGATTCTGGACTCATGACGGATGAATACCATGCTTACCACGCCATTGGTCGTGAGATGAAACACCAAATCGTTAACCACCAAGAGCAGTTTGTTGACGGTGACGTTCACACAAATACTATAGAGGGCTTTTGGAGTTTGCTAAAACGTGCATGGTATGGCTCACATCACCATTACCAAACAGGATACACGCCCCTTTATGTAGCAGAACGGTGTTACATCTATAACTACCGAAACCTTGAAACGATCTTTTGGAAGTTTCTAAACGCGTCTGTTCTTGTATAACGCATAAGCAATGACTTACTTAAAAATACAGCAAGGAAATTGCTTGGAAAAAATGTCTGAACTTGAACCCGAATCCATTCATCTTGTTATTACAGACCCTCCTTATTTTCTTGATGGATTGGATTCCAATTGGAAAAAGGGGAAAGATAAAGCAAAACGAGGCACAGGTGTTATTGGAAGCTTGCCTGTCGGTATGAAGTTTGACCCAAAACAGGGTATAGCTCTACAAAGATTCATCAAAAAAGTCAGTGAAACGATGTAACCAGTCATGAAACCGGGGGCTTTTGCGGTATTCTTTTCTCAACCTCGTTTGTCACATAGAATGGCAATAGGACTTGAAGATGCTGGTTTTGAAATTCGTGATCTCTGTGCATGGCACTTCACGCATCGCGCACAATTCAAGGCATTCACAATGGATCATTTTGTTCACCGTATGAATAACTTGCTGACGGAAACCGTGTCCAACGGTGCACACAACCAAATGGACGCGGTGGTTGGGAACTGACCAATAAAGAATTTACCGAAAGGCGTGATGATGTAGGGCTTGATTAAGCCCTACTTCCTTAAAAACCGTTAACCCAAATTTAACCCATCCCAAAACTACTTATTGCGTTTTTTTATTATTAGGTGTTACTCTT
>JAAXHD010000015.1:0-1858 GCA_012271015.1 Candidatus Poribacteria bacterium
ACGCTCGGATTGATGGGCGAACTCGGCTACATCACTATGGAAGAAGTCCCTGGTATTCCAACACGGGAAACACCCTTCAAAAGTGCAGTCTATGCCCCTCTATCAGATATGACAGACACGCCTGATGTCGTCATCATCTCTGGTACACCGAGACAGATGATGCTCTTGGCAGAGGCCGCGACCGCTGCTGGAATCGGTGCGGAAAATGGAGTCATGGGACGCCCAACGTGTGCCGCTATCCCCGCTGTCATACAAGGTGGACGAAGCGTAAGTAGTTTGGGGTGTATCGGCAACCGCGTCTACACTGCTCTCTCTGACGATGACTTCTACTTCGCTTTCCCCGGCAAACACATCAATGCACTCGTTGAAAAGTTGGAAACGATTGTAAACGCGAATCAGGCATTAGAGGAATACCACCAGCAACGCCAATCGGATTTTTAAATTTACCTTGCGGTTCGGTCAGGTGGTTTCGATAGATAAAGTGTCTCTCCGTAGACCTAAAGAAACACCCCAGCAAGGGGAAATTGAGGAAATACCCAAGCAAAAACACCCTGCAAAAACACCCTGCGCCGTTGTTGCAGGCTACTTTTTATGGTAAAGTCCATAATTACGTGAACACTTTTATTGTAGCGTAGACGGTTATTCTGCGTGCGAAAGAGGCACAAACTAACAGTTTATGCTACATCCGGCACCTTATTTTTCGCCTTTACTATAATTTTACGCTGCGGAGGAACAAAGGTCATGCAAAAGGTTGCTGTTATTACTGGTGCGGCGAGCGGTATTGGGAGAGGGCTTGCGGAACGGTTCGCTACGGAAGGGATGAAAGTCGCTCTCGCTGACGTTGAAGAGGAAGCATTAGCCAAACTTGAGGCGGATCTAAAGGCTAAAGGTGCGAGGGTTCTCACCGTCAAAACGGATGTCTCCAACGCAACAGAGGTCGAAAATCTTGCTGTGCAGACGTTAGAGGCTTTCGGCGCGGTGCATATCCTCTGCAATAACGCGGGTGTCGTCTGTAGTCGTCCCGTCTGGGAGCATACCCTCGCTGATTGGGAATGGGTATTGGGCGTTAACCTGTGGGGCGTGATCCACGGCATCCGAGCGTTTGTCCCACGTATGCTTGCACAAGCGGACGAGTGTCATATTGTGAACACTGCTTCTATCTTGGGTTTGGTAGGCGGTAGTGGCGAAGGTATCTATAAGGTGAGCAAACACGGTGTCGTTGTGCTTTCCGAAACCCTCGCCGATGAACTGGCACAGAAAGGTGCTAATATTCAGGTGCATGTGCTGTGTCCCGGATGGGTCCGCACAGGTATTCTGGACTCTGCCCGAAACCGCCCAGATACACTGCAAAATCCAGCAGAGAAAAAGCGTCCGCAGGAACTCGTTATTGGCGGTTCACAGAACACCCGCGCCGAGATGGAGGCGGGATTGTCACCTACAGAAGTCGCAGAGCATGTCTATAACGCCATCCAGAACGGGACCTTCTACATCCACACACACCCTGAGCACAAAGCATGGATTCGCGAGCGGATGGAGCGTATTCTTGATTAACCTTCAATGCAGTGTAAAAAGTGTCTTGTCATAATCAATCTTGGACTTAGTAATTCAATTGATAAAAAAAGACATAAGAGTTCCTTTGAGCCATTTTATCGCCCGCTCAAGGAGAGAAGTATCATCCCTAAAATTTTCAAGCCCTGTGTTGCATCTGTTACAGATATAACCTCTTATGCTCCCTGTAGTATGGTCATGATCTAAATTGACATCCCTTTTACTCTGAATCGTTATAGTTCTATCACAGACTCTACAATAAAATTTCTCACCTATTTTAGGTCTCGGATGCTTTGTCTCATACTCCCGT
>JAAXHD010000015.1:1899-3473 GCA_012271015.1 Candidatus Poribacteria bacterium
CGGGGGTGTACGATTTCTCAGGAGGCAGTGATTCCTGTGATGGACGAATTCTTTGGAGTCTTTCTCTGGCAATTTCGCAATAATTCTCATTAATTTCACTACCCAGATAATTTCTACCATCTAACTCAGCCATGAGTGCTACAGTCCCACTCCCTAAAAATGGATCATACACCAAATCACCAGCGTCACTCCAAGAAATAATATGGTCTTGCGCCAATTTTTCAGGGAATATAGCAGGATGTTTGTGAGCGATGTCATCTGATGCCGAATGCCCTTTTCCAATCATATACTCCCAAACATTCGTGCGTCTTCCATATTCAGAATAGCCTTCTCGCTTTAATTTCAATAAAGACCCATCTGGTAAGCGTTTTGTGCCAGTGTCCCCTTTGCGTGATTCTTTGTTTTTTCTGTCTTTAATCAGATTAATTGTTTTGGGTTGTCCTTTACTAAAAACGAACATATATTCAAATGATTGCCAGTAAGTTTTATTATTCCCAACTGCACCTCTGGGGGGTTTCAAATAAATCATTGTATCAAATAGATTAAACCCGATCTCTTTGAAATAAAGTGCTTGTCGAAACGAAGTGCCCGTCTCATTTCCCTTTATGGTCTGATCACCAATAACCCATACAACCACGCCTCCCACCTTGACGACCCGATACAGTTCAGATGCAATTTGTTCAAAAGATTCTAACTTGTATCCTTCATACTCACGCATTTCGTCATACGGAGGTGAAGTTACAACAAGATCAACAAAGGCATCGCTCATAACTTTCATCGTGTCAAGGCAGTTTTCATTTCTTATATCGTTCAACTTCATAGAGCATCATCTCCTACAGTGTTATTATGATAAGTAAATTACCATAATACCTACAAACAAATCAACTAAAACTTGGCACTTTCATTCCTCACGTTTATTCGGTCAAATCGAGCACGCTCCGTGCGACTTCGCCTCTTGCCAAAGCCTCGAACGCATCGTTGATCCCTTCCAACGGATAGGTGCGCGTGACGAGTTCGTCTAACTTAAGCTGTCCGGCTTTATAGAGCGAAACCAATCGCGGGAAGTCCACATGCGGGCGCGCGGTCCCATACATCGAACCGATGACCATCTTCTCTGGCATTAGCATCCGTGCATCAAATTCAACAGGCGTGTTCTCCGGTGCGTGCCCAACAAACACCGTCACACCTCGGCTCCGGGTGCAGAGGATCGCTTGTCGGAACGTCTCACCGATCAACCCGATTGCTTCAAAAGCATAGTGGACACCGCGTCCATCGGTAATCTCCTTAATCCGTTCTACAGGGTCTACCTCGGAGGCGTTAACCGTGTGAGTCGCACCAAATTGCTTGCCGAGTTCAAGCTTGTTGTCGCGTACATCGACGGCAATAATAGGTTCACCCCCAGAGATCGCGGCACCCTGTATACAATTGAGTCCAACCCCTCCACATCCAAAGACAGCGACTGAACTGCCGGGGGCAACCTCTGCAGTATTGATAGCCGCGCCGACACCCGTCATCACGCCACACCCGATGAGGGCGGCTTGTGCAAACGGCATGTCCTTATCAATGGGAACAAC
>JAAXHD010000015.1:3569-21309 GCA_012271015.1 Candidatus Poribacteria bacterium
GCACACAAATTCGGATACCCCTTCTGACACATTTCGCAGAACCCACAGTTTCGTTTCCATGAAAGGATAACATGGTCACCGACTTGGACTTGCGTCACGTCGCTTCCAATTTCTTCAATGACCCCAGCCCCTTCATGCCCAAGGATGACAGGTAACCTGACGAAGGGCCAATCGCCCTTAACAACGTGCCAATCGGAATGACAGACACCGCTGGCGACCAACCGTACTCGGACTTGGTTTGCTCTTGGACGCGGTAAGTCGAAATTTTCAATTTTTAGGTGTGTGTCCGTTTCATACAATACTGCGGCTTTCATGGGGTTCCTCCCAAATTTGTTTTGAACCGATTAGGATCTTAGCGGGTATCATGGCTATTATTATATCACTCTTGGGAAAAGATACAAAGCGGATTTTAGCAGAAGAAGAAGTCGGGAATTGGAGTTCCCTCCTACAAGAGAACTGAATGCCGCTGCGGATTTTAGATTGACAGTTGTCCTCTAAAAGCGGTATAATGGATAAGAGAGTTTCCTATAGGAAACCAGTAAGTTACCCTTGAAAACGTAGAAGAGGAGGATTGATGTGTTTCGTTTTAATGTGCCCTGCAAGTTTATATTAAAAAGTCGGAGCGTCATGCTCGTCGGCATCTGCGTTCTCGTTACACTTTCGTGTGGAAGTGGGGTAATTCAGAATTTTGAGGGCATCCGAGTCCATTCGGATCCACGTGTTGATAGGATCGATCTACGGATTTATCTGGTTGATAGAAACGGAATACCGCTGATATGGAATCAGAGCATCCTCAGCCCAAATGTTGGCGTGAGCACTGTCTCTGAAGCGGACTTCACCACCAACGCCAAGGTTTACTCTATGCGTAACGGGAAGCAACATAAGAAAGTCTACGATGGACGACTCTTAGACCTCCGTTGGTCGCAGGAACTCAATAGATTGGATCGGCTCATGACTGCGGAAATCCCGCGCGGCTTTATTGATGATGATCCGGAACGCGATACGCATTTAGGTGTCATCATCGTTGAAATCCAGACTGATAAACAGGGTCCCTTTTCGGACACTTTAGAGAGAACCGCCATCTATAAGTATTAATTTTAATTACGCCTTACGGTTAAATGAAGTGGGTTGTGAACTTGATTTCCTCGATTAGGAGCGTTCTCTATTTTATTGCGGTCTAAAACTTTGGCTTAATATCTCAAACGCGTAGTTTCAGTGCTGTTCTTCAGAATCATATAGAAAACGGAAACATTTCTTAACCCCAGTCGTGAATTAACAAGAAACCTGCATTCTCACTACGAAGCAAACGGACGCAGTAGCCCAGGGGCAATAAATTAAAAAATGCCTATTCACACACAGGACTATCGACATTGGGAAGGCACCCTGAATCCGCGCCCTTATACACGGTGGTGGATTATCACAAAAGCGGAGTTAAAACTGCTGGCACAACGTAAAATCGTCCGATTAATTGTTGCCATTCCTCCCGCAATCTATATCATAGTTCACGCAGCCCTTATTTTTATCCTTAACCAAGTGCCCGGAGCGGTGTTTTCATTTGACATTGACAACGAGTTTTTCCAGAATTTCCTATTCCGAAACCCTGGTGCAGGTCCCCCTTCCTCATTTCTCATCGCGCTGATCGTTATTTTCGGGGGCTCTGGATTAATCGCCACTGACCTGAAGAACAACGCGCTCTCCCTCTACCTCTCCAAACCTATTTCATGGATAGACTACCTGATCGGAAAATTTGCTGCCATCGGTATCCTGCTCGGTTGCCTCACGTTGGTTCCGGGGCTGTTACTGTTCCTTGAACACGTGCTACTGACCGACGCGCCTTTCCTGAAAGAGAACTATTGGATTCCTCTTTCGATCATTACCTACTCGGTGCTTATCACACTTTCTTCCAGTCTATTGATGTTATTGTTCTCATCGCTTACCTCAAATCCTCGCTATGCCATCATCGGTTTCTCCGCCGTGTGGTTCGGCTCGCCCGTTATCTACGAAATACTCAAAGCGATTACTCGCACCAGCAAAATGGCGTTAGTCTCCATTTGGGCAAACTACGATATTCTCGGCACAGCCCTATTTGCCGGCTCACACGACTACGCCGTGCATTGGGGGTGGGCACTTCTCATCCAAATTGCCTTGATAGCCCTCTGCCTTTTCGTACTCCACCGCCGGATTCGCGCAGTTGAAATTGTCAAGTAACGACTGCGTCGTGATAAGGAATCGCGAGCATGAAGCAATTGAGGAAACACCCAAGCAAAAACACTGGCTCCTATTGATTAGCGCAGTCTTGCCCCATTTGCATCCCACATCTCAGCTTCAGAATAAACCTGCGGCGGCGTTATCGGGATCAGCGTCGGCAACCAGTCTGCGCGGAATTGTTGAACTAACCGCACAGCGTTCTGATAGGCAATCCGTTCTTTTGTTTCATCATCAAGTGCGGCGGATTCGATCTGTGCCTGCACCAGACGAAAATCGTAATACGGCAGATCGCTCCCGAACATAATCCTGTCGTTACCGAGATTATTGACAAGGTGTACGAGATCCCAACTCGCATCTGCCCCCTCCGGTTTCTGCGCTACATCAAACCAGACATTCTCGCATTTTCCACACTGATCAATCGCATCGAGATGTCCGGCTTTGTTCATCGAAACGTGTCCGATGATAAACGTTACCGCAGGAAACCGCTGTGCGTAAGCGGCAATATTTCGGGTGGAGCCTGCCTGATGTAACAGACATAACCCATTATGCATCGCCACTACCTCAAGGAAGGCGTACAACTCACCACCGAGTGAATGTCCCGACAATCCAGGATGACACATAAATCCGAGCAAACCGTCTTCCTGCATGGCTCTGTCTAATTCGTCAGCCCCCGCTTGTTCGTGTCGGACCTCGGCGATCCCAAGTCCAATCGGAAAGCGTTCTGGATAGAGTTTGCATGCGTTGGCAATCGTCTCGTGTTGTGCACGTGTATCCAGTACCCCCCGTGCCTGTGGACTCCCACCCGTTGGACACGGAATCGCACCGATAACATCTGCCGAAGCCATCCGGGCGAGACATCGTCCGACGCTCTGACCTACAGTCGGTGCGCGTGAGACCGTCATACCGATGTGACAATGGACATCAAAATAGGGACGCATTTTTTAATTATTCCTTGCGGTTCGATGAGGCGAGTTTAGCAATTGCGTGCGTTTCCGTAGCCCCGCCCTCCATTTCACTACGGGTTTACGCGTTCTGATTAATATTTTTTTAACGCTCCACGGGCACGATTCCGCTATCAGAATTCCGGTACAGGTGTGTAGGTATTAAAACCGTTTGTTCTATCTTCGCCTTGCAGCAGATAGATATAGTGCTTGCGGCGCCATTCTGCCCCCGGATAGCGGACAGTCGCGGGCATGTAGCGCATTGTATAGCCACATCTCCGTTTCTGTGAGACGTTCGGACTGGAGTTATGGATTGTCCACGCGTCGTGAAAATGGCACTCGCCAACCTCCAGTTCCAAATTGGCAACCTTTGATGTATCCAAGTCCTCCTCCACAACCTCGCTGCCGAAGAGGTTATTCGTGCGATCCACATCTTCATAGCGACGATCCCGTAATCTGTGACTGCCGGCGATAACACGCATACAGCCATTTTCAACCTTCGATTCATCTACTGCCAGCCACATTGTGATAACGTTCATCGGCTCAAGAGACTTGCCCCAATAGACCCCATCCTGATGCCACGGAACCGCCATGCCATCGTGTTCGCGTTTGCTAATAAAGTGGCTCGACCAGAGCACAATATCCGGTCCGATAAACCGCTCTATCACCTTCAACACCCGTGGATGCGTTAGGTACTTGAACAAGAATGGGTGCTCAAAATGAGGGACATCCATCTGTTCAGGACGCCTGCCTTCAGGCAAATTCGCAATCATCTCGTCCACATAATCTCGGAGTGTATCAAGTTCCTCTTCTGTGAAGATGCGTCCAAATGTGAGATAGCCGTTTTCTTTGTAAAACTTAACCTGCTCATCAGAGACAGTTGTTTCCAATTGCCAGTCCATGTATTCCTCCTTTCGGTGATTTTATTATAACCGTGCCCCATAGAAAGATCAATTAGAAAACGTCGGGATTCGGAAATCCCTCCTACAGGAGATAGCCGTCAGCCATCAGTCGTCAGCAGTCAGCGGTCAGGAATCGGAGTTCCTTCCTATAAAGGAACCACCCCGCACCAGACGGATCGCGAGCACAGCTCGCTCCTACAGAAGAGTCTGAACTTGACAATTCGCGAGGCTTATGGTAAAGTATCAACCATGAAAATTGTAGTTGCGCCGGATTCATTTAAAGGGAGCGTCAGTGCTCTTGAAGCTGCGAATGCGATTGAACAAGGACTTCGCCGCGTGTTTCCCGAGGCTGTCATTGAAAAAATACCGATGGCGGATGGTGGTGAAGGAACAGTGCAATCGCTTGTTGATGCCACGGGTGGACACCTAAAAACATGTCGTGTGCTTGCCCCACTCGAAAACGAGGTTGATGCCCAATTCGGTATCCTCTCCGACGGAGAGACTGCTGTTATTGAGATGGCATCCGCCTCCGGTCTCACACTCGTCGCACCACACGAACGGAACCCGCTTCGGACCACCACCTATGGGACTGGACAACTCATTCACGCCGCTCTGGAAGCAGGGTGCAGACGCCTAATCATCGGTATCGGTGGGAGTGCTACAAACGATGGCGGTGCTGGAATGGCGGAGGCACTCGGCGTCCGATTGCTGGATACAAATGGAAAACAGATTCAGCGCGGTGGTGGGAATCTTGGACAATTAGCGTCGATAGATGCAGTCGGTTTACATCCTGCTATTGCCGAAACTGAAACCGTTGTCGCTTGTGATGTTAACAACCCTTTAACGGGTCCAGATGGTGCATCACACGTCTATGGACCGCAGAAGGGGGCAACCCCTGAAATGATTGAAACGTTAGATGGACATCTCGCAGATTTTGACAAGATTTTGGCGCATACCTTCGGAAAATCCTTTAATGATATTCCCGGTGCGGGCGCAGCGGGTGGATTAGGCGCAGGATTGATGGCGTTCCTCAATGCCGAATTGCGGCTCGGTATCGATATTATGATTGATGCCGTGAATCTCAAGGAACGGGTAAAAGGTGCTGCAGTCGTTTTCACCGGCGAAGGGCAACTGGACTTCCAGACGGCGTTTGGGAAAACGCCTGTCGGTGTTGCGAAGGTCGCGAAAGCGCACGACATCCCCGTTATAGCAATTGCTGGTGGTGTCGCTGAAGGTGCTGAAGCCGTTTACGATGCCGGTATAGATGCAATGTTGGGCATCGTACAAGAGCCGATGTCCCTTGAAAATGCCGTTACAGACGCGTCACGGTTGATCGCCGACACAGCGGAGCAAGCGGCACGATTGGTCGTTATCGGATCCAGCGGACTGAGAGGCTAAGAACGGTTGACAGGATGGAAGCGTGGAAAAAAAGAAGGAGGATCCTTCTGATCTTCCAATGGGTTACGGCACAACGGCGGGAGCAGGTTTCCGCGTGTGGGAAACCTGCTAAAGCCCCTATTATTCTAACAATATCGGCACATCTTTCATGAAATCGTTCGTATGAATTTGCCACATTTGCATATCCGCCGCGAGTGACCGAATGCGGTTGGCATGTTCAGGCAGATCAGCAAGATTTGTCGTCTCCCAAGGATCCTGCTCTAAATCGAAAAATTGGATGCAATCCGTGCCGGCACCCGTCTCTTCGGAGACATAGTAACGAATCAATTTCCAACGCCCATCCGTGATCGTGCGTTGAATGTCTCTATACGCTGCGAAGACCGTAGGGCGGACTTGTTCCACATGACCGTTCATCAATGGCACTAAACTGCATCCCTCAGTCGTATCTGGACAGGCAACATCGGTGAGATCACAGACAGTGGGAAACACATCATACAGATAGGTTAACGCGTCAACGGTTTCCCCTTCGGGGATCCCAGGTCCAGCAAATATGGAAGGCACGTGGATGCTATGGTTATAGAGATTCTGTTTTCCTAACAATCCGTGTTGCCCGACAGCGAGTCCGTGGTCGGCGGTATAGATGACGATTGTGTTGTCGAGGTGTCCGGTGGCTTCCAATGTGCTTAGCACGCGCCCCATTTCAGCATCCATGTGCGTAATCATCCCGTAGTAGTCGGCGATGTGTTGCTGAACGATTTCTGGCGTGCGAGGGAAGGGCGCCAATACTTCGTCCCGAATGCGCATTTCACCGTTGTCGAATGGATGTTCGGGGAGGAAGTTTTCAGGAACAGGTATATCCTCTGGCGAATACATCGTCGCGTATTCTCCGGGTGCTGTTCTCGGATCGTGCGGTGAAGTAAAGGAGAGGTAGAGGAAAAAAGGATCCGTTTCGCTATAGTTTTCTATAAATTGCACGGCGGCGTCTGTGAAAAGTTCTGTGGAAAACTTTTCTCCAATGTATCTCGCATCATCCGGGTATTTTCCTGTTGGATCGAAATCGAAAACTGGTACTTTATATTGATCGCTCATTCCACCAAAGAAAATCTTAGCACCGTCCTCGAAACTGTCGGTAAACGTTTGTCGGTCATTGTGCCATTTGCCAGAAAAAAATGTGCGATATCCCGCCTCGCGCATTACCTGTGGCCACACTGCTAAATCTCGATTAATCTGGTTTCCACCGCTACGGAAAAGATTCGCACTCGTGAGAACTGCGGCTCGGCTCGGCACACAGACTGCTCCGACGAGGGATCCCATGATATGTGTTTGGCGGAAGGTCGTTCCTCGCTCCATGAGTGAATCCATCGTTGGTGTCTGGACTGTTGGGTCGCCCATGCCACGAATGGCATCCCATCGATGGTCGTCAGCGATCAGAAAAAGAACATTGGGTTGTGAAGACATATTTAATTATTCCTTGCGGTTCGGTCAGGTGGGTTTCGCTTATGAAGTGCCTCTCCGTAGCCCTGCAGAAACACCCAAGCAAAAACACCCTGCGCCGTTGTTGCAGGCTACCGTTTTGGGGTGATGTTAGAAGAAAAAAGGAAACATCAACATTCCCAAACCCAGCCGAAACGTATCGAAAACTTGTCAGAAAATAAAATGGAGGCACTCCAAAAGGATACAGTTAGAACAATGAAGATTGCCAATATTGAACAATTCTACCCACGTCGCCGGATGCGTCTCGTAAAAATTACAACCGATACTGGCATCGTGGGATGGGGAGAAACCACGCTTGAGGGTAAACCCAAGAGTACTTGGGCGGCTGTCGAAGAACTGTCCGATTATTTTATCGGCAAAGATCCGCTCCGCATTGAACACCACTGGCAACATGTCTACCGTTCTGCCTTTTTCCGAGGTGGAAATATACTTATGTCCGCTTTGTCGGGTATCGATCAGGCATTATGGGACATCGCCGGTAAATATCACGGTTTACCCGCCTATCAACTCTTAGGCGGTGCTGTACGTGATCGTATCCGCGTTTACGCGCACTGGGGCATCGGAAGTATGACAGACGAAGGAAAATCAACTGCCAAAGAACGCCTCGAATTCTTACAGCAAAAAGGCGGCTACAAAGCGTTTAAAAGCGGTCCCGGTGGTAAATGGCGTGGGCATGAACCTCCTGCGGTGATCGATGAATTTGTCGAGCGTGCCTACCTCATGCGTGAATGGGTGGGGCCCGATGTCGAACTCGCCTTCGATTTTCACGGTAAAATGACCCCTGCCCTTGCAATCGAAATCTGTCACGAACTTAAAGGGATGCGTCCAATGTTCGTCGAGGAACCCATCCCACAAGAAAACGTTGACGCACTCAAACAGGTGTCCGACCATGTGCCGTTTCCGATTGCGACTGGAGAACGCCTGCTCACCCGTTGGGGTTTCCGAGAGGTGTTTGAGAAACAGGCGGTCGCTTACTTACAGCCCGATACCTCACATACCGGCGGTATTACTGAACTGAAAAAAATTGCGAACATGGCGGAAGTCTACTACATGCACATCGCTCCCCATTGTGCGATTGGACCCGTCGCTTTCTCTGCCTCCCTTCATGTTGATGCCGTTGTCCCAAACTTCCTAATTCAGGAACAGATCGACGACGGTCTGGGAGCAGGCTTATTGACAGAGGAGTGGCACGTCACAGATGGCCACATTGAGTTGCCGACAAAACCTGGACTCGGTTTTGAAATTGATGAAAAGGAAGCGGAACGGATACTTGATACCTATCCAGAAGAGCTCGGCGGCGAATTTTATTACGACACCGATGGCAGCGTCGCGGATTGGTAGAGATTGGCTGTCAGCAGTCAGCCATCAGCAGTCAGTTGTCAGTAGACGAGGTTTGAAACCTCGTCAGATCGTAGGTTGGGTCAAATGGACAGCCCAAACTGCAGCGACTCATAGTAAACTGATACTTCCTCTACCACCTTCGATTGTAGAGACACCGAGTGAAACCCAACACTTTGCTTTTCACCGCTATGAAGTTGGGTTTTACTCCCTTTTGGGTGTAGAGGCGACTGCACTCTATTTGACGTGCAAGTGAGACGTGCATCAGACCTCACAAATTCGTTCAACCCAACCTACGGCAACCCTTGCACTAACTAACGATCTAACCTTTAAACCACCGGTTTGCGGTTGGCAACGTAAGGGGGCTCCAACATCAACTTCTGGTCGTCGTCTGACATGAGGTTGCGAAGTTCATCGTCGTGCCTGCCTTGTCCCCAGGAGGCGTGTCCGGGTGAGTACTTGAACAGAATCGAGCGTCGTTCGTGCGCAGCAGTCCACGGGAGTGTGCCGTGCGTCAACGCCTCTGTGAAGATGACGACATCCCCTGCTTTCTGATGCACAGGTGCCATACACGTCTTGTTGTCCTGCACGGGTCGGAATTCCGCCGGACAGGGATAGTTGCTCTTATGACTACCGGGGATACAACAGAAGCCTCCGTGTCCGGGAAGCATATCCGTTAAAGCCCACGATACAACGGTTAAGCCGTTGTACATCCGATCGTTTCGGAAGACGTAATACTGCGCTGGATCGTAGGGGGTGCCCCCGCCGTGGAGCGTTCCAGCCGGGTTTCCCTCTATCATCAAGATACCGTAGACATGATCCAATCGGAACTTAGGACCGACGATCTCCGCTAAAAATGGCATGATATGTGGATGATTCAGAAGTTTACGGAAGGCATCGTTTTCCCAACTCAAGAATCCGCCGAACCTCTGCGAATAGACATCATCATCTACCGGATCTGGATACTTCTGTGCATCGATAAGGGCATTGAGTTCCGCGAGTTCGCCTGCTCCTAAGACGTTTTCGATGTTCACATACCCCCAAAGGTCAAACAGATATTTTTCTTCAGGGCTCACCAAACCACCTCCATTTTGGACTGTTAACGCGGACACAAACTAACAGTTTGTGCTACTACTGATGTGCCGAGCGCGAGGTGGGTTCAAGACGCGTGACAACGATCTGCTCTCTGTCAATCAGCTCACCGACACGTGGTGAGATTTCATTTACCCACCGGTCATCTTCATAAACCGCTGCATAGAGTTGTTCTCGCTGTGCTTCGCTCTCAAACCGCCGAATCCAGACGTAAAGATCGTCCTCTTCTTCACCGATGAAACTACCAATCACAACCATCCCTTTAGAAATTTGGAAAGGTAGGACGGTTTCTTCCATGTATTTCACCCAATTCTCACGCTGACCGGGTTGTGTTCTATACTGTCGTAGTTCAAAAAAAGCCATGAAATCTCCTTTTTTAATGGCTGTCGGCTTTCGGTTTTCGCCTGACAGCTGATTGCCGATTTTTATTTACAATCGATTATAGCCGTAGCCTTTACCTGTAATTTCAAAGAGGGCTGCTGCCGCTTGGAAGTGAATCTCAGCGTCCTGATCTTGGAGAACCACTTCAAGTGCTGATACTGCATTCGCATTTTTGGCCTCCCCAAATGCCTTGATGATATCAATACGCAACCCTCTCGTAATTTGGGCTTCATGCAGTGTTATTAGTTTTTCCACCAATGCAGTCACCGCTTTGTCCGTCCCGATTTTACCCAATGCCCGCGAGGCATCGCGTCGAATTTCGACGTGGTTGTCATCGTTGTTCATCACCTCAATAAGCGCGTCGGTCGTTGTTTCATCAGCCAACTCACCGAGTCCCTGCGTTGCCGCTCGGCGAACATCTTTTTCAACTTCGGTTTCACCTTTCATTACCTGAACGAGTTCTGGTATGAGTTCGCTAATTCCGGCTTGTCCAACGCTAAGTGCTGTCGCTTTTCGGGTGTCCACGTCTGGATCCACCAATCGCTGTTTGAGTTGTGAAGTGTCCAAAGCGACATCAGATGTTTTGCATCTACCTAAGGCAACCATTGCGGCATTTCTGACCTGGTGATTTTCCCATTCGTCTTCAGCACGGGCTAACATTTTGGGAGCAACGTATGCCGGTAAGTCTAATTTTTTGGAAGCGTTGACGAAGACTTCCCAGCTCCAATTCCGTTTCAGATCGTCTGCGCCGATGGTTTTTCTGTTTGCGGCATCCTCAAGTGCAACGATATATTCAGTATCGTCAACAAGCCGTTCCGCTATTGCTTCTGCGGCACGCGCGCCGCCAATTTCCCCCAGTGCTATTGCGGCTTTTGTCCGCGAAGAAGCCTTGGCTAACGCATCCGTACCCGCGTCCAACGCCACCTGTTTGTCTTCCAAGATAGCGATTAACTTAGGAATCGCCGTTTCACTTTGGAGTTTGCCTAAAGCAACAATAGCGTTTTTTGAGATATTTCCAACTCGGATATCTAATGCGCGAATCAGCACATCTTCAGCGGATTTATCACCAATATTGCCGAGTGCTGTTACGGCAGCATCGCGGACAGTATCCGGCTCTAACGGGTTTTCAACGATGTTGCTGAGTTGCGCAACCGCTTTTGCATCCTTGAGGTTCCCTAAGGCAGCCGCTGCTTTTAATCGGATTTCGGCATTTTCATCGGAGAGTGCAGTTAGCAACGGGGCAGAGGCCCGTTCATCTTTGAGGGCACCCAGGGATACTGCCGCTGCTGCGCGAACGGATTTCATCTCATCCATGTTTTCGAGAATAGGAATTAGCGGTTCAACAACCCGGCGTTCTTTGAACCCACCCAACGATTCTGCGGCGCGTCTGCGGACGACATAGCTTGGATTTTTCAATTCCGCCAGCATTGCATCAACGGCAACCTTTTTCGCACTCGCTCCGATCACATGAACAAGTGCCCATCGTACCCACTCGTCATCCGCAGATTTAAGAGCGTCAAGTGCAAATTGGGCTGTTGGAATGTTGTTATCTTTGATTAATGCGCCAATCACCTCGTTTTGAACAGATTGCACCTCGTATCCATCATCAAAACTCCCTAAGCCCTTCTTGACAATATCAACAAGCCCTTTATCTCCGGCTTGAATCTCCCGCAGTGCCTTTGCCGCTTGAAAGCGAGTCGTTTCATACTTATCGTTTTTCAGAACATCTACCAGGGGGCCAACAACCTTCTGTCCTTTTATTTTTCCAAGTGCGATGGCTGCTTCCTGTCGGACAGCCCCCTGCTTATCCTTTCTCAACGCAGTAACCAAGGGCGGGATAGCGTCATCACCCTTGACTTCACCGAGTGCCCACGCTGCACTTTGCCGCACGGTTGCGCGTCCATCGTCACGAAGTGCGTTTGCCAGAGGCTCTACGACAGTCTCCCCCTTAATAATACCCAATGCCCGAGCGACCTCACTTCGGACCAGACTCGGAATCGGTTTGAGTTCACCCCAGGTCCGATAGTTTGCGCGTGGATAGTCAGGCGTCCATTGAATTTGGAAGGAATCAACCTGTGCTCGGAGTGCATCCAGGGTTTTGTACTCCCGTTTCATGTGCCGTTGAAAATCCGAAATTTCGTCAAATTGTGTAGAAAGAACCCAAAGTAACACAGGAATAGATTCAGGGGCTTGGATTCGGCTTAACACCTTGACGGCGTTTGCACGCAAGACAGGGCTGGTTTCGTCACTGAACATCAGGATTAACATGGGTTGTGTTGCTTCTTCAGGTTTGAGTCGCCAGAGTGCCGTAAGAGCGGCAATGCGTAAGGTCTCACGCATATTTTTATCCATCGCTATGATACTCAACTTCTGAACGGTATCTTCTGTGGACACATCGATTTTTCCGAGTGCCTCTGCGGCATTTGTCGCGGTAGTGTCGTCATAGGAGAGCGCGTGCGTGAGAGCGATAACCGCCCTGTTATTTTCGCCACGTGCATGCATATTACCAAGTCCGACCGCCGCGAGTGTCTTTACTTCTTTGTATGGATCGCTGTCCAATGCTTCAATGAGCGGAACGATTGCGCGCCGGTCACCGATTTGCCCAAGCGCATCAGCGACCTTCACCCGAATTTCATCTGTGCCGTTTTTGAGTGCATCGATCATCGGTAGCACAGCAACACCGCGCATCTCGACAAGTGCCGCCAACGCTGCATCTTTTAATTCCTCGTTTGCTAACTCATCTATGAGCGTTTCTACCCCATCTCCCGATTTGAGTAATCCGAGTGCTTGGATCGCGGCTGATAAGGTTCCGATCCTATATTTTTTCATCCACAAACCATCAATATATGCGCTCGCGATGTATTGGTATTCTGCGGCAAAGCCGGTGTCCTCATCGGGAATGAGGTTTCGCGCGCCCGTGTTTAACACTTCAAGGAGCGGTGCAACGGCGGGTTCCCCTATACGATTCAGGGCATCTATGGCGGTATCCTTGACGTAACTGTTCGGATCTGCGAGAAGCCGGACGAGATCAGGAATAGCCGCTTCTGCTTGTATACTCCCGAGGAGCTTAGCGGCGTGCATTCGTACCTGCGCGCTGCTGTTTCTGAGGGCGAGTTGGAGTCCCGGCACAATGGCTGCACTCTCAGCAACTGAACCGATTGATTGTTCAAGTGCGAGAATTGCTCTATAAGCAACTTCAGGGGCACTCGTGGTTGCGGCAAGCGTTTCCTCAAAAATTGGGATGAGTTCAGGGTTTCGCATCGCACCGAGATAACGGACAGCATCTTTTTGTATGGCTGTATCTTTATGGTGCATCGCCTGCCGCAATAGTTCAACAACCGCTTCTCCATCTCCGAGTTTTGCCCTGAGTTCCGAGACTGCTGCAAGTGCATCGGGTTGATAGCATTTTTCCGCGGCTAAAATCCCTATAACGACAGCGGCATCCGGGTGCGCTACGAGTTCAGAGAGCAATTCCGGGCGTTTTTCGACCGCTTCAGCAAGCGATACAGCAAAGAGTCCAGAGATGGAGCTCTGTGAGCGGACGAGTCTTTCCTGTCGATCAAGTTCGTCAGAATCCGGATCTTCCTGCAACGAGATAGCGTGGATGTCCGTCGCTAAGGTCTCAAGATAAGCGTTCGATTGTGCAATCGCTTGGTGCCAACTTTCTGCCTCAGTGCGCGTCCGGTTTTGTAAGAACGCCTTCAGATGTCGCGCCTCCTGATTCCCAGCGTCTGTCTTCTGAACCGCCGTTTGTGCGGCAGCATAATCTCCGCGAACAATAGCGGCTCGCGCTTCAATAATGTCCCTGTTCTCCTTCTCACCACACCCTATCGCGAGGGCAATCGTCACAATGAGTGAGAGATGGATAGAGATTTTCAATATATTACATAAGAGATGTTGTTTCATTTTTTAATTCTTCCTTGCGGTTCGGTCAAGTATGTTGAAAGAAGAAATACCCTCGACGTATATCCGCCTGCGCCGATGTTGCAGACTTTCTAATTTTTCCTTGCGGTTCGGTCAGGTTGGTTCTGAAAATAATGTGCCTTCCCGTATACCCGCCTGCGCCGATGTTGCAGGCTACAGTAACTTTTTAATTTCCAGCGATTACGAGCTTCGTCAGGTCTGCGACCGCATAGATATTCCGTCCGATCTGGTTCAATAAAGCCAATCTGTTGGCACGTAGTGCCGGCTCCTCTGCCATGACCAAGACATCATCAAAGAATGTGTCTATCGCGGGTTGTAAAGCGGCGAGTTGCGTCAGCAGTTTGGCGTAATCGCGTGCCTGAATGCTTTGCTGACTTCTGTCTTGCAAGTTTTGGCTTGTGAACTGCGCCCAAAAGGGCTCTGCCTCAGTGATACGGGCATACAACTGCTTTTCAGCATCGTCACACAGCAGTGTAGCATCTACAGTTTCTGGGGCATCCGGCGGTAAAATTCTCAGTACCCGATTGAGTGCATTATACACTTCCTCAAAATTTGGTGTCAAGCGAAATTCGGCAAGTATGCTGGCGCGTTTGAGGATATCAACGACATCAACTGCACCAACCGCTAAGACAGCATCGGCAAGATCTGGAGCATATTGATGCGCCTCCAGCAAAATAACGCGTTGACGTTCTTTGATGAAGTTAAGGACACTCGCTTGTGTATCATCGGCTAAGTCAACGGTATAGAGGGAGACCGCTTTTTCGACAACAGCATCTAAAGACAGCAGCAGCCTCCGGTCTTGGAGGATTCGGATTGTGCCGAGGGCATGTCGTCGTAACGAGTATGGATCTTGCGAACCTGTGGGGCGTTCTTGTATACCGAAATATCCGACAATCGTGTCAAGCTTATCGGCGATCGCAACAAGTACACCAACGTCGGTTTCGGGTAGCGGCGTATCGGCACCGAGCGGTTGGTAATGTTCAGCAATAGCCGTCGCGACGGGTTCCGATTCTCCACTGTTCTGTGCGTAATATTTCCCGGTAATTCCCTGCAATGATGGAAATTCAATTACCATATGTGTCGTCAGATCTGCTTTACAGAGCCACGCTGCGCGCTCCGCCTGACAAACAGTTGTTTCCGGCACTTGCAGTTCCGCACCGATGAACCGAACTAACGCTTTAAGCCGCTCCGCTTTATCCAAAAGTGAACCGAGTTTTGCGTGGAAAACAACAGCACCCAAGCGTTCAACTTTATCGGCGAGGCTGGTTTTCTGGTCTTCGCTGTAGAAGAACTCGGCATCGTTGAGTCTGGCGTGGAGGACGCGTTCATTCCCGTGTCGAACTCCGTCAATATTGCCGTCTGTCCCATTGGAAATTGTAATAAATTTCGCGGTGAGTCCGGACTCACTTTCCCACATCGGAAAATAGCGTTGATGAGTCTTCATTGCGGTAATCAGTACTTCTGACGGTATCTCCAAATGCGACTCACTAAAATTGCCGACGATCGGTTGCGGGTTTTCCACGAGATAGTTCACTGTGTCCAGCAATTCTTCATCCAGTCTCGGCAGGCATCCCTCGACCTCTAAAACCTGTCTCACCTGTTTCTCGATTGTGTCCCTACGCTCCTTCGGACAGACGACCACACCAATGGCGCGTAGTTTTTCAACATAGGTGCTTAAGTCAGCAGAAGTTAAAGTTATCGGTTCAGGATGTAAAGAGCGATGCCCGTAGGTTAACCGTCCTGCATGTGCCGCACCGTAAGTGCAGTCGACAACCGCATCGCCCAGTAACGCCACGAGCCATCGGATGGGACGCGCAAAGCGAGCGAACGCATGCGGTTCTTCGGATTCAGTCTCCCAGCGCATGGTTTTCGGAAAACGGAGTGCTTCGATCCATTCAGTTAAGAGTGTTGTCAGTATCTCTCGTGTTGGGACTCCCGTTTCGAGTTTGGAGGCTGCGACATACTCCCCGCGTTCGGTTTCAACGATGCGGAGTGCCCTGAGATCAACACCCTGCGTCTTTGCGAAACCAATTGCGGCTTTTGTCGGTTCGCCGTTCTCATCATAGGCGATCCGTTTCGGTGGTCCTACGACCTCTGTCTCCTGGCTCTCCTGAAGCATCTTTATGTCCTTGATACTGAGCGTGATACGACGCGGTGTGCCGAGAGTTTCAACATCGCCAAACGGGATTCTGTGGTTCGTCAGGGATTCGGTTGCGAGCTTGCTCAGTTGTTCAAGAACAGGCGGAACATAACTCGCCGGTATCTCTTCCGTGCCGATTTCAAATAGGAGGTCAGTGTGTTGGCTGTCAGTTTTCAGTTGTCGGTTGTCAGTTAACGCTTGTGACGGTTGCGTGTTGCGTGAATTCCACGAATCCCTCTTTAACTGATAACCGTTAACCGAAGACCGATAACCATCTTCAGTCCATTTTCCGAGAAGTGGGTGTTCCATCTCTTCGCGCTGTTTGACGTAGGTGCGTGCTATCCGTTGAGCAAGCCGCCGTACGCGCTCAATGTAACTCACCCGCTCCGTGACGCTGATGACCCCGCGCGCGTCTAACATGTTGAAGGTATGCGAGCATTTCAAAACATGATCGGTTGCTGGTAGTACTAACCCTGCATCTAAACATGCGTGGGTTTCCCTCTCATACGTGCTAAACAACTCAAAAAGCATGTCTACATCCGCACGCTCGAAGTTGTAAATCGAGTATTCTATCTCGCTCTGCCGGTGGACATCCCCGTAATTGACGTGTTCGTTCCATCGGATGTCAAAAAAGTCGTCAACATCCTGCAAATAGAGAGCGATGCGCTCAAGCCCATAGGTAATCTCAGCACATATCGGATCAAGGTCTATGCTTCCCATCTGTTGGAAGTAGGTAAACTGTGTGACTTCTGCACCGTTCCACCAGACCTCCCAACCGAGTCCAGAGGCACCGAGCGTTGGTGATTCCCAATCGTCTTCCACAAATCGGATGTCGTTCTTGCGAGGTGAAATGCCGAGGTGATAGAGGCTTTCAAGGTAGAGGGGCAGCACATTCTCAGGGGCAGGTTTGAGTATCACCTGATATTGGTAATATGCTCCGACACGGAAAGGATTTTCGGCATATCTGCCATCGGTTGGACGTCGTACAGGCTCAACGTAGGCGACTCGCCACGGTTCTGGCCCGAGACATCGTAAAAACGTTGCGGGGTTAAATGTGCCTGCGCCGACTTCTATATCGCACGGTTGCTGGATGACGCACCCGTGATCTGCCCAAAATTTCTCTAACGCTAAAATTATTTCTTGAAGAGTCATATCTATTTTTTTCTTTCCACACTCCGTTTGGATTGATTGATGCCTATTTATTGTAACATAATAGATTTCTTTAAGCAACGGATTTTCAGGATTATGCAGTTGGTGGGTGTTGTCTGAATCGCGGATTTTCGCGGATGATACGGATTACGCGGATTAGGGAATAGCAAGGAAAAATAGTTCGACGCGTTGAGAGGCGTGTGCACCTAAAGTGGATCTGCTGGGTGACTTAGCCTTTTGATTCTTCCTCTAAAATTTCTTTAAATTTCTGCTCAAAATTAACTGTCATTGTTCCCTCCGTTTTTGGCATTTCTGCTTCTGTCTTCTACGGCGCGTCCGCTTTCACTTTCCTATATTCCGGGACCCTTTGTATTAAAAGATAACATGCCCGAAAAGAAAATCAATTGAAAAGGTAGGGTTATTTAGTTCTCCGTTTTGTAGCGTAAACTGTGAGTTTGCGCCCATACGACAATAGGCGAGGTTGGAGATTACAGTGAGAGATGGAAGCTGTCGGCGTTGTCGGAATCAAGATTTATAGGATCGGAGAATTTTCAGGATGAGAGAGCCCAACTTTTGTCTGCATTGTGAATTGTCAAAAATGTATCTACAATGGATGTTAACCAATCAATAGCAGTCTGTTCATCCTGTTCAATTGCGATTTCCACAGCGTGTTTGGCATGTTCCGGAAGGTCTTTGGTGTGCTTGCGTAAGTTAAAGGATTCAATGACTTTCTGTTGAATTTCAGTTTGTTTCTCTGCTCTGATTTTTGGAAC
>JAAXHD010000001.1:0-282 GCA_012271015.1 Candidatus Poribacteria bacterium
TCGTCTGAAGTGCGAGTAAAACCGCCGCGGCGTTGTTATTGACGACTGTAGATGCCTCACAACCCGTCAACTGCTGTAAGAGAGGTTCGGTGATCCTATCTCGATGCCCACGGTTTCCAGTTGCGATGTCGTATTCGAGATTGACATAGTTTTCTGCGGCTTGTTGGATCGCTTCACAGGCAGTCGTACTTAACAGGGATCTGCCTAAGTTGGTGTGTGTGACCGTGCCTGTTGCGTTGACGACGGGACGCATACGCCTACCTATCTTTTCCAAGATTTTCT
>JAAXHD010000001.1:441-6411 GCA_012271015.1 Candidatus Poribacteria bacterium
TCTATGTTTGTGTTTTGTGTCAACCTATTTCTCCGTTGATATCGAGATATTCAAGAGGATTTTTATCATCCATTCACCTTCATGTGCAGGATTATAGATTAACCCCTCTTGTATGTCCACACATAGGTCAAGCATTTCCAAGACCATATGCCCGATGAGGACAGGTGCGCTTTCTGGTAAGTCAGTGACTTCCAGTTTTCCTGCGCGTTCGAGCAGCGTAAAGTGAACATCCGAGTAAACGAATAGGTCAACAATGCCGGTGGCGGTCTGTGCTCTTGCTCTTCGGATAGGTGTCAAACCGAGTTGTTTGATAAGCGGTGTAGGTAAGCAGAGTCCGGTTGCACCGGTATCGACGAGTGCATCTTTAACGGTAAGTCGGCGGACCTCTTCTGGGTTCAAAACCCCCAATTCGACGGCGACCCGATCTGCCTGATTTGCGAGTTCGATTTGAGCTGTATGTTCCATTTCAATTTCTCCTGTTACTTTAGTCTTTGAGTCATATTTTTAGGTCTCTGGATTTTTCGATTAGTATAGCATATCGTAGCAGTGTTGTCAAATGCTTTTGGAGGGTTTTCAGTCGTTGAAAATAAATTTGACATCCACTATTTTCTCTGGTATACTTAAACCTGTTAAGTGAAATCTAACCTCGTCGCTTAGATGCATTTTGCATCTCTTCCGGTCCCGGTGTGCTTTCATTGGGAATCCTACAGGTTAGTAATCTGAAATTTATCGGATTTTTCATAGGATATAGTTTTGTCCTCCTTGAAAAAAAGGAGCCTGTCATGAACAAAGCCAAAAATAGCCTTTTAAAGCTTATTCAACCATTAGAAGATTCTTCTGCAGAGGTACTACTTGTAAAGCAGTGCCTTCAAGGGCTAGGCTTTTCTGAAATGGATCAAACGTGGCTCGTTGATATCTTTAAACGTCCAGACTGCTTTGGCGACCCAACGGATGAATATCTATTCAGACATGAATTTGGTGCCCCTGATGTAGCGGATGGTCTGAATAGCTTAAAGGAACAAGTTGAAATTAAAAAAGATAATCAAAATACCCTTGCACTCCTTTTGAGTTCAATGCTTGGCTTTGGACCTGTGTACCATCAAGGACTTCTACCGAATGTTCAACATGGGGCATCAGATGTTCCTAAATGGATTGGTGAATTCCAGAACCACGCGAAGTTTTGTGCTAAAAGTTTGGACTGGGGTCAACTAAAAACGCTTCCACATTTTGACGATCTGCTGCTATTTCTCTTACCAGAAGGTGTGCCTTTAGATCAGACAGTGGGCCTAAACCTCTTGGATCCGATACCCCGCCGAAATCGGTCGAGCGGTGAACGTATTGATCCGAAACACCTCGAATTCTGGCTCATCTGGCGATTTAGGGACGAGGAAAACCGGTGTGAAAACGTAAGATTGGAGACGCTACTACCGATTTTTTCCGGTTTCCCAGATGATGTTCTCGGTGATAAGATACTGGGACTGCTGAACGCTATCTACGACGCGATGACGCGCACATCTTGGGGATTGGAAAAGGATTTAGATCCCTTGAATAACGGATGGCGAGTTGTTGCCCGTGAACTTATTCCATTTTTGGAACTTCTCAACGACAGGAAACCGGAGGCAATTCAGGAACGCTCCCCTTTACTCAAGGCATGGTGGCATCTATCTAAACGCATTTACAGTTGGAGCATGGGCGGATTGGAGTCTGAACTTTCCGAAGACCTGCGAAAGAAGTTAGTGGAAAGTGCTTCTCGACATATCGGTATCTTACGGGCTGTGCTAAGGGACACACCTGAAGTCTTTGAAGATGAGGCGGTCTCCGATTTTTACGACAAGGCTTTTTATGTGTTGTTAGCTTTTGCTGAGCCGTGGAAACGTTTGAAACCGCTATTGCTTGCTTTCACAGAGATGACCGAACAAGCCGTGGCACGAGACCTCCGCACGTGGCGTGAACACGACAGCATAGACAACCCGCCCCCGATATATTCGCGTGTCCCGAACTGGATCGAGGTGGCGATGTATCCTCAGAACTTACAATCTGAAATTCAGAAAGATCCATCCTTGTGGGGCTTACGGGAAGAGTTCGCCAAGTTTTACCTTGGACGGCTCAGAACAAAGCGGAAGCCCAAAGACTCACGGTATACCAACAACGATTTCGTCGAACCGCGTCCTGTGTGGCGTGGGTGTTATGTTCAGGCGTTGAAAGTACTGGGTGTTAATCCAGGCGGACGGGCGCACCGGACACTGTTCTGGCTCTTGAACAACGATCCAGATAGAGGGGTTCGAGAATATGCGAAACGTGTGCACAGACAGGTTCGGCATCTTGACCGGAACAAACCGAATTTAGAGAAAGGTGCATCGCCGCGTCGTCCGTTGTTTGAAGCATTCTGGTGGCTTCGGCAAGCACATCTGATAGCATTGGGCATAGAAGTTGATCAAGCCGGCGCGATGCGGACGCGTCGCAAAGAGCTGCACCGGACGCGGGAGCGAGAGGATCGCTATGAGCGGAAAGGATAGGATGTCTCTTGAAAAACATAAATAATGGGGATCACGCCCAATTTTTTACTATCCTTTTCGCTGGAACGGACTCTATGTCTATAACCGTTGATTGAAAATATTTTGTTTAGGATGTAAACCGTTTTGTCAATCTCTCGTTTGATGTATTAGTATTGAAAATTTTGAGGACCTAAGTGCCTCACCGAATATCGCAGAGAGGTTGATTCACAATATTCGTTTATTGTGCTAACCTTTGAACTTACATTTTTAGAATCGTCGATGCGTCACACCCCGCGGCTTAATAGCCGCACCCTTGATCCCCTTTGGGATTGTGAAATGACGTATCCTTTCAGGTAGACCACCAATATCAATTGTGAAAGGATCAGATATGTAAATACCCCTCACAGGGTACTAAGGCAGACTCTTTTTATTCTGCCAATCAGTCAGATTTGTTGTTCATATCTTTGGATTGGTCACGGCCCAAAGATATAAGAACTCCACTTTCCACCGCCTCAATAGAAGCTTACTTCCGGGAAAATCAAAGCGGATATGTAAATGCAGAATTCAAAAACTTCAATTTGAATTCTCCAAGCTTTGATGTCCGGGACGTGCGAAAATTCATAGAGGCGTACTCTCCAAAATTCCTTGCCCTTGGCGCATATATCTGGAATGAGAAATACTTGCCGGGTATAGTAAAGTGGGTCAAGACACACTACCCTGAAACGATAATTATTTTGGGAGGCCCTCAAGTCACCTATGGAAATCATCATTTGGTGACAGAATATCCGGGGGCAGATTACTTTGTAAGAGGCGAGGGCGAACGGCCTTTCACAGCATTGGTGAATACCCTCTCACTTGGTGTGCCACCTAATACGGATTTTTTAAACCGCTATGCGATTTACACACCAAAATTGCTCAAACAAGGTAAGTGTGACCGCATTTTTACCACTGAGTTAGATAGATTCCCCTCTCCGTATTTGAGTAATATCCTACCTGTTAATCAAGGTCAGGCGTTTGTTCGATGGGAAACCGTGCGTAGATGCCCATACCAATGCTCGTTTTGTCAGTTCCGTGTAGAAGGCCACCAAAAGGTAAGCGCAATTAGCCTTGATCGGGTCTTTCAGGAACTTGCACATTTCAAGGAGCAAGAAGTTCAAGAGATTAACGTCCTTGATCCGATATTCAACCTCAAACCTAAGCATTACTTAGAAATTTGCAAGAAAATAGAGGCATTAGCGATGCAGAGTCGGTTCTATTTTCAGTGCCGCTTGGAGTTGCTTTGTAAACCGCATGGAGCGGAATTTTTGAAATTTTGTCAAGGTCATGACGTTTGGCTTGAATTTGGGGTGCAAACTTTTGGAGAAAAAGAGTCTCAGGCTATTGAACGCGGCAATAAATATGATAAAATCGATAAGGCACTTGAGATGTTGCATCGGTTCAATGTTCCATTTGATCTTCATCTGATTTTCGGATTGCCGCATCAATCTTTTGAAGACTTCCTCTGGAGTTATGATCGAGCCCGGGTAGCACACCCAAGAGGTCTCTATCTTTTTCCTCTCAATGTGCTTAAAGGCACAAACCTTTACCAAAAACATGAGGAATGGCAGTATGAATTCGATCCAATGAATAATAACGTCTTCCTGAAAAGCAAATGGATGACGACAGAGAAAGTTGAGTATTTAAAACAGATTGCGGAAGATGTAAACTCACAATTAAACGTGCGATGACGCGTCCCATCAAGAGATAACACGTGGATACCTTTTCTGCGGGTTATGTCACTACACGATAAGGAACCGATATGAATCTCCGTTTTTTCGGGGGTGCCAACGAAGTTGGTGCTTCAAGCACATTGATTGAAATTGAAGGCGTGCGCCTTCTCGTAGATGCAGGTGTCCGAATGGGATCTGGACAGGACTCACGATTACCTGATTTCCCAGACTTTGATAAGGTCGGAATGCCAGATGCTGTTCTCCTGACGCATGCCCATACAGATCATACAGGGGCACTGCCAGTATTGAGAAACCTTTGGTTTGAAGGTGTGAAGGTCTATTGGACACCTGCGACAAAGGCGATTACACGAATATTGTTAGAAGACGGTGCTAAGCAAAATGAGCGTGAGGAACAAGAAAAGGGCAAACCTCCTTTGTACACACGCGACGATGTTGAAGGGGCACTGCATTGCATGGATAAGGAAGTGCCGGGGTTTGAACCTGTGCCAATCTGCGCAGATATAACAGCCAGATGGATTCCGGCGGGGCACATCTTAGGCGCAGCAATGATTCATATTCAAGGTAAGCACGAAAGTATCTTGATGACAGGTGATGTGTCTGCCACATCTCAATCTACCATTCCGGGCATGGAGGTGCCGTCGTGGTGTAAACGCCCTGATTTAATGGTGACAGAAGCAACGTATGGCGATCGCTCACACGAAGTGTCTCGGAAGCAAGAAACGAAACGGCTTGCTGAAAATGTTGCGAAAGTGGTTACAGAGGGCGGCAAGGTATTAATTCCGGCGTTTGCTGTTGGACGTTCTCAGGAAGTTATCCTGATTTTGAAACGCGCTATGGAACGCAAGGAGATCCCTGAGTTTCCTGTGTATGTTGATGGGATGGTGCGAAAAGTCAATAAAATTTATTCAGATTTTGTCAATGAACTTTCGCCTTCCTTGCAGCGTAGGGCAAAACGCGGAGAACACCTTTTCTATTCGGATGCCATAAGAGAAGTTAGATCGCGCGACGAGATCGATAGCATTTTGTCGGGCCCTCCGTATTGTATTGTGGCATCGTCGGGGATGTTAGTTGGGGGCATGTCAAATGAATACGCGAAGCACTTAGCCTCTGATCGGAAAAATCTAATTGCGATTACTGGGTATCAGGCTGAAGGCACTCCTGGACACGCGTTATACTGTCTACCAAAGGTAGATGAGTATGCTAAAGGTGAATGGCAATTAGACGCTGACACGTCTGTGTCCGTAAAATGCCAAGTGAAATGTTATTCACTCTCAGCACACGCGGACAGTCAGGAATTGTTGGCGTTGGCTGAGAAGGTGCAGCCGCGAACACTGTTTCTTGTCCATGGTGATGCAGAAGCGCGTGGCGAATTGTTTAAATCTGTCTGTAAAGTGTGTCCAGTCGTAGATGCAAAACTTCCTGAAAACGGTCAACCGTATCCTATAAAGAAACGTATAGGCATTTCAAAGGGAAGACGATGCAGCAACGACAGAATCTCTGAAGTCGCTACCTTTGTCCGAAAAATGGAACGGAAAGGTCCATTTCACATACGAGAGTTGGCGGAGATATGGTTCGGCACAGACGCAATCACGGAGGTAGTCGTCAAGTTCTTTGAATGGTGTTTATTGTTAGAAGATCGATTTTTTGAGCGTGGATCTGGTAATTTGTTCTATCTACGACAGCCTATTTGAACGTTGAAAACTTCAAAAAGCACCTCGGCAAACCTTGTCGAGGTGCTTTATTTT
>JAAXHD010000001.1:6427-11187 GCA_012271015.1 Candidatus Poribacteria bacterium
TACCAACCGGAGCGCGATGAAGCGTTGGGTTTCACTCGAATCCCGGAGACTTCATGCATCTTGGAAATTCGCGAGTCTCCGCGCTAAATGGGCGTGATTTTTGATGTTCCGTTCAACCCAACCTACACTCTCTAAGATGAAATTGGAGCATACTCGTCCAGCAGACTTTTTAAAGTGTTTGCTTTGTCCGAAATCTCGTGGCTTTCAAAGTTGTGGATCTCAAACAAACGTGGTAGCCGTTCATAGAGTTCCGGTAATCCCAAAATCTCCACAATCTGTTCTTGGATCCATTTGTCGTAGGCGATGGGATAGGTGTGTCGGGCAATGAAGAGGGCTTGTAAAAACTCACGGAACGCATCGTAAAAGCGGTTGAAGCACTGGAAGTGGAGTCCGCGATCAATGTAAAGGGGTATGTGGTTGAGGTTGTTGAGACAATACTTCCGCACCATTGATAACCGATCGTGGCGTAGGCTTTCATCGTAGTAGGGTAGCCACTTTGCCTTGAGTTCGCCGAAGTAATTGCCCTTCTGGTGGAGTGGGACGCTATAGACGAGGTAGTTGCCAATTACTAACTCGAACTCATCCGGTCCACCGACCCAAGAGTGTTCTGTCGGCTCGAAGTGTCCATCGCTGAATTCGAGATCAACGTGGGCATATTTCCCGACGGCAGCAAGTTTTTGGAAAATGGGATCGGTTGTATAAAATTCGTCCCAAATTTTCTGGATATCTGCTTGTGCTGTGGACATGATTTCGGGTCTGCCGAGGACGAGGATATCCAGACAACTGTCTCGACTTGCCTTGCCGCGGGCACATGAACAGATTAAACAGACTGCTTCGATTTCTGGGATTGTGGTGAAGAATTCGACAATCGCTTCAGCGGCGCGCTGGTGTTCAAGGGTTGGGTAGCGGTTCATAATTGTGTTTCTTGACTTTGTGCGGAAAATAGTATATACTGTATTTCTTGTGTATATTTCGTTGGTGTTCTAACCCATCCAAACGTTGTAAATATGGAGTCCACATAAAGAATTTAGTGGTAACGGAAGAAATTTGGAAAGAGGGCAATATGTATACCGCTCATTGTCCAGAGTTAGATGTTGCGAGTTGCGGAAAAACGATTGAAGAAGCACAAAAAAATCTCCTTGAGGTCATTGAAATTCAACTGGAGGAAACCGCTCGACTCGGGACACTTAAGACGTTCTTAGAGGATGCCGGGTATGATTTGGATACTTCACAGCCGACCCTCCAGCTCAATAAGCAAGTAGTTGCCTTTAACCAACGGACCGTACCTATTGGAGTTTCTTAATGCCGAGACTTTCGCCGACAGATTGGCGAACCCAAGTTAAAATCTTTGAAAAATTCGGGTGTTATCGTATTCGACAAAAAGGGACACATCTCATCTATCACCACCCAGATGCCAAACGTGCTGTAGTTATACCCCGCCATGATGAAGTTCCAGTTGCCATCATCACCAATAATATGCGAACTGTTAACATGAATACTAAAGTTTGGACACTTCGTATTGCGTCTGCGTTGAGTTTCTAAAGGGTTGTGTATTTTTCTGCGAATGCCTTACCTGAACCCAACTCACGGAAAAAGAAACTCGTCTGCCGCAAAGGGCAGCCCCCGGGGAATGCCATAAGGCATTCATACCGTTGATTCCGGGGCGAAATATGTGTAGAAACGCCCTATCCCCCAAGGTCTAAGCCCCAGCGGGGGTTTTTGCTTGGGTGTTTCTTCAATATGTGTATCGCGTTCAAAATTGTCCAAACTTTAGTAACATGAATAGAGAAGAATACTTTCGACTGCTCTCAGAAGTTTATAGTAAAATCTGAAAATAAGTTTACACGTGTCGCATCAACTGTTGGTTTCTTGTGCCGCTTTGTAGCATAGGAAACCGTTAGCCTGTGTCTCTTAGAATGTGTAAAAGTAATTATGGGCTTTACTATAATTTTCCGTTGCGCTAATGTTTACGGGTTGGGTAGCGGTTCATAACTGTTGGTGTGTTCGTGAATTCGTTGACGTTCTCGGTTGACATCTGCATCTGCGCGGCGAGGGATACCCGTGATTGCGTCGACCGATTCGTCTGCCTTGAAGCGTAGGTAGAGTTTTTGCGATTTGGCGGCGAGCGAAGGGTTCTTGAGGGCACGGTAACAGCGCATCATGTTGTAATGTGCGTCGAGATCTTCTGGGTCAACGGTGAGCGTCTTCTGAAATTCAGATAGAGCGGTTTCGTAGTTGCGTTTTAGGAAGTGCATACGTCCGAGTTTGTTCCGGACACGGGTATCACGCGGGAACTGTGAAGCAGCGTGTTGAAGGTGCTCAATCGCTGTGTCGTAATTGCCGCCCGCCTCCTGAATGCGTGCGTAGAAGTAGTGAACCTTCGCGCGGTGTGGGTTTTCGGGCGGCAATGTCTGTTGGATTTCAAACGCCTTTTCAAGCATCTCTTCCGCGCCTTGCATATCTCCTTCTTCGATTCTGGCTCTTGCCACATTTACCCATCCATCGAGATATGCTGGTGCTATCTCGGTTACTTTGAGGAATGCGGTCTCTGCGGCTTTCAGATCGCCCTGTAGGAGTAGCCCGATGCCGTAGTCGTTCCATCGTTCGCGCGTATTTTCAGACTTTGGTTGTGAGTCCACTGGTCGGGAATCGGTGTGTTTTTGCTGGGGTGTTTCCTCCCTTCCTACCGAGACCTTTAAGGTTGCTTTGGTGGAAGCCATTACGATGGTGGGTAGATTTGGGATCGCTTTGATTTTTCCTGCGACATCTGAAGTGTCACCCGTCCAGACCCATTTGCCGTCATCGTAGCCCTTATCTACCTGAAAATCTGTGTCCTCTGGGTCGCGTACCCCGGCGTAAGCCCATTGTGTATGCCACCAATTGAATTTACGGTAATTGAGTTTTGCCTCCACTGTGAGAAGATCACCACAATCCGGTGGAATTTCGAGTCGGTAGCGCGCAGTATCAGCGGCACCCGGTGGAATCGTGTTTGAATAGAGTACCGTTCTGGCTGCCCAAGCGTTTCGTTTGTTAATCAGGTTTCCGTGTGCATCCAGCATATAGGCGCGGTAAAAGTGTGCGCTTGGATCGACGGGACCATTTCCATCAGGTGCAGCGATTCTGCCGTTCCAGAAGACGATTTCGCCGTTTTCATCGGTGGCTTTCACTTCCAACCAGATGTCGAATGCGTCAATCGTGCCAGTCGGAAAACGGTGACCGACCCCTCGTGTGCGTACGACGACATCGATCCGTGTGTCCCCACCTCGGACGACTTCAGTGCCGTCACGGGGGATCGGTGTGCCATCTGCGAAGAGATCCAATGTTACCACGTCGTCCTGCAGGAATTCTGTCACGGCTTTGAGTTGCTCTGGATGTTGATTCACAAAGGGCAATGCTGTGTTCGCGGCAGGAAATCGGTGGTTGTGGACCTTGCCGTTGATATTTCCCGCATCTGTGGAGTCAACGAGTGGCATGTGACAATCGACACACTTCTTTGCGGTTTCGGGGTAGTAGAAGGACAACGCACCTTGGTGTGAGACACCGCTTTTCTGCCACTGATCATAGTCGTTGAAGCCTCGTAGCCATCGAAAATTATTGACGGGTTCGTCGAGATGCACTTTATGACAGGTGGAGCAGAATTCGGCGGTATTTTCACGATGGAACGGTTTGAGGAAACTCTTTTTATGAGGCTCCGGATCCAGTCGAATGAGGTAGTTGTGTAGATTACGGATAACGGGATTATCGCTGGCGGCGATGTCGTGAAGCGGTGGGTATTTAATCACATATCCACTGTTGCCCATCGTATCTTTGACTTTTTCGATGGAGTGGCACGCCGTACAGGCGAGTCCTGCTTGCGCGGCGGGTGTATGAAGATTTTCACGGATAGGTCTATCCATCACACCGTTGAGTAGGATTGCTGGGTCGTGACATCCCCCGCACCATTTGGAGGGTTGGATACCGTTGACCTCTTGCATATAGATAATGGACTTGCGGTACCACTGGTTATTGAAAGAAGAGAAATGGTGGGCGGATTCGTTCCACTGCCGATAGATATCTGGGTGGCATCCCTTGGTCGCGCAGGTCTCCGATGTGAGGAAGAAATCAGTTGGAATCAGTGCACCTGTCTCTGTTTCGACGGATGCGGGGAAGAAGTGCCCGGTTGTGCCGCCACCTTCCTCGTACATACTCGTGGGTGGGAGTGCAGGGTTTTCGACGAGATATGTTTCATTCGGCAGGTAGTGTTGTGTGAGTTTCGCGGCTATCGGGAAAAGTAGGACAACAGCCAATACGCCGATGCTAATTTTTTTCAATAGTGGCGTGAGGAGTTCTTTGTCTCTGAATAGGTGAACACAGAGTAGAAGGCTCCCCGCGCTTACACTGATGATGTGCGTGATGAGTAGCCACCGATACGGAGTTGTCGCACCTACAATCATCAGGTAGCCGCCGCTGATGATGCCAACAACTATCCCGATTATCCCTATTTGTCCGAGTATTGAAATACGCTTGAAATGTCGATAGATGTAAATACTGAATGGAATTGTGAGAACAACACCGAGTCCAACGTGGAACAGAACGTTGAAAATGTAAAAGAGCGTCGGTTCGCCGAAGCTGAACAGGTACGCGCTGTTTATGAGTAGGATGAGGAAAAGAATCAGGGAAAGTTTTCGCATTTTTTTAATTTAGCCCTAACGGGAATTATCAGAGCTATTCAAGTATACTACAGTCATCTTAAAAACCCACCTTCGCCTTCGGCTACAGGC
>JAAXHD010000018.1 GCA_012271015.1 Candidatus Poribacteria bacterium
GGTTACACCCTGAAGATGTTGTTACCACACCTGAGGAATTTAAGCGCGTTCGTGATGAACATCAACCCGGTCCTGGTCCAAATCGGTGGGCTTCTTAAACTATTGAATATGGGCGTTGTTCCACTACGTTCCACAACGGTCTTTGTCTAAGTTGAGAACCATTTTTAGGTAATGAAAGGTTGCTAACTTTACCGGAAACCATTGCGTAATGAAATTAGGTTTCCTTAAATGGCATAATTTGTCTTTGCTTTACATTTGGAGCAATGCCCAGAAACAATCTCTAGAAAGGGAGAATAGTAATGCGTAATTTCAAACGATTATCCCCATTTTTCGTTATTCTGGTCTTTCTGATAAGCGGAGCCAAACCGATGACCGAAGAACAGAAACCGCGAGAGGTAGAACTCCGAGGCAAAATTGTCTGCTTAGCGGAGGAGATGCACACGCATTATGCCGTAGAACTCTTTAGAACCCACGAACATCTATACGGTGTCAAGGCTGAAGATGGAAAATACTACACCCTTCTGCGGACATCGCTGGCGGAGGCACTCTTTCTGGACGAGCAATTACATGAGAAAGATCTGATTATCAACAGTCGCGTCTTTCCTAAAACGCAACTACTGGAGGTCATCCGATTTTATTCTATCAAGGATGGTGTTGTCCATGAACTCTATTACTACTGTGACACGTGCTATATCCGAGCAGTTGCTCCGGGAAATTGCGATTGTTGTCAGGCACCGGTTGTACTCATTGAAAAGCCACTAAATGTTGATTCTACAATACCATCGCCGTAGACAAACTTGGGAAACGGGTCAGGAACTGGACAGAAATTGCCCAAACTTTAGTAAACGTATGAGGAGAAAACTATGTTCGCAAAATACAGGTGTTTGCAATGGGTTATTATCCTCTTCCTCGTTGGTATCTCTGACAGTTTTGCTGGGGGTTGGGAACAGATATCCGAACTGCCGACATGGAGAAGAGGTATGGCAGCCGCGGCTGTGAAGAGTAAAATTTATCTGATCGGTGGTTTCGATCACCATGAAAATTTAGGAGGCGGTGCCCCCGCACTTTCAACGGTAGATGTCTATGATACACGGACGAACACATGGCGGAAAGCTGCAAGTATACCGACAGCGCGGATTTCTGCCAGAACTGCCGTTTTTTCCAGCGACATCTATGTGTTTGGGGGGCGAAAAGAGATGCGCGGCGAATACACAAAAATCGTTGAGATGTATGACACACGCACCGATACATGGGTCAAGAAACGGGATATGCCAACGCGCCGTAAGGGTTTCGTCACCGCGGTCGTTGACGGAGAGATATACATCATTGGTGGGAGCATTCACAACAAAAAACTCGGCAAACGGGAGGCGACAGGTCTTGTTGAGGTTTACGATCCGCTGACCAATAAATGGGAGAAGCGGACGAACATGCCAACAGAGCGAGAATGGGCGAACGCTGAAGTTGTAGACGGTAAAATTTATGTGCTCGGCGGTGAAATTTCGGGACCGTTTCCTCTTGGTGATCGTCTTGTTAACAGTATTGAAGAATATAATCCGAAACTCAACACGTGGCGTAAACGCCCTGATATACCCATGCCGAAATGTTGGTTTGAAACCGTTGTCGTCGGTAATGAGATTTGGACAATAGGCGGTTACGATCCGAACAATGGATTTAGACACATTGATGCTGTAGATATTTATAATCCAACGGTCAACAAATGGCGCAAAGCACAACCTCTAACAATCCCAAAAACAACAACAGCGGTTGTTGTGAACGGCACCATCTATCTCTTGGGGGGTTGGTTAGACAACAGGAATAGCATATTTTCGCCGATCGTTGAGGCGTATGACACCGGCTTTCTGGCGGTGAACCCAAAAGGCAAACTTCTGAGACGCTGGGGAGAGCTCAAGAAACAGAGAGATAAAAAGTAATATGCCGAATTTGGAAATCCCTCCTACAGGAAAACTGAATGTCCTATGTTGTCAGACACCGGTTGTACGCATTGAAAAACCGCTAAATGTTGATTCTAAAATACCATCACTATAGAAACGTTTTTAAAAATTAGTTCTTGGACCTCATTCTACTATGTTCACAAGGGTTTCGAGTTAAGTTAAGCTGGGCATTGGCTAAAACATAACTCAACTTAACCGCGAGCCGTTGCGGAATGTAATGGAGCAACGACCAGATTTAATAGGTTAAAAAATGGAAAAACGACCTAAAATCGCCGCGATTGCGACGATTTATCACAAATACTCGCATACACAGCACATCGTCGATCGGTTTTTGGAAGGCTATGGATGGAACAGCCGACATCATCATCCACCGATGGATCTCGTTTCCCTCTTCGTCGAACAGGTCAAAGACAACGACCTCAGCCGCGAACGTCTGGAACGTTTCCCCTCAATGAAGGGGTATCCTACGATTGCAGAGGCACTCACCCTCGGCGGTGAGGAACTCGCAGTTGACGGTGTCCTAATCATCGGCGAACACGGTGAATATCCCACCAACGAGAAAGGGCAACGCCTCTATCCCCGCTATGAACACTTCATGCAGATCGCTGAGGTCTTTGAGAAGAGTGGTCGCGGTGTGCCGACTTTTAACGACAAACACCTCTCATGGAATTGGGAGTGGGCACGCGAGATGTACGACATCTCCCAATCTATGGGGTTCGCGTTTATGGCAGGCTCGTCCCTGCCGGTTACGTGGCGCACACCCGCCATTGACATGCCGCTCGGTGTACCGGTCTCCGAGGCTGTGTGTGTCGGCTACGGTGGTGTGGACAGTTATGACTTCCACGCACTGGAAACCTTGCAATGTATGGTCGAGCGGCGCGAAGGCGGTGAGAGTGGTGTGAAATGGCTACAAGCGTATCGCGGCGATGCGTTCTGGGAGGCACATCACACCGAACTCTGGTCGCGGAAACTCTTTGAAACTGCCCTCTGTCGGAGCCATACCCTCACACCATCACGTTCCGGGTTTAATAATCCGTTCCCAAATCTTGATGAATTGAAGGAGATCGTGCCAGACCCGATAGCGTATCAATACGAACACGAGGACGGACTTAAATCTACCATGATTCTGATGAACGGATTGGTGCAAGATTTCAACTTTGCCGCTTATATCGGATCGGGCGGCGAGATTCTTTCAACACAGATGTATCTCCCGATGCCACCCGCACGGACGACGTTGGCGAACTTTTTCTCGCCGCTGGTTAACAATATTGAAAAAATGTTTTTAACAAGTGAAGCAACCTATCCTGTTGAACGAACGTTGTTGACGACGGGACTTGTTGCGGCAGGTGTTGACAGTCTCTTTACTGACAGCACGCGGCAGGAGACCCCTCATTTGGATATTGCTTATCAACCCACTGAAGAATCAACTTTCTGGAGAACATGAACTCACGTTGATTCTACGCTACCGTCGCCGTAGAAGATGTAGCATAATATGTTAGGGAACCGTGCCTTAGAAGGTATCCCTAAATAGCAGCCTGCAACAACGGCGCAGGCGGATATACGGGAAAGCACGTGAAATCACTAACCCGCTTGACCGAACCGCAAGGAAAAATTAAAAAATGAAACGAATCGCAGTTATCACGACTATCTACCGTTACCTATCGCATGCGCAACATTTTGCAGATCGTTTTCTTGTTGGCTACCCGAAGAAGGGCAGATGGCATCGTCCAGATATGAAAGTCGTCTCGCTGTTTGTTGATCAGAAGCCAGAAGGCGACCAAAGCCTCGACCGTGCCAGAGAGTTCGGTTTCTCAGTGTATCCCACTATCGCCGAAGCACTGCGGTGCGGTGGTGATGAACTCGCTGTGGATGCGATTCTTTCGATCGGTGAACACGGCGATTATCCGCACAATGAAAAGAATCAGGTACTATATCCACGGTATGAGTTTTTCAAGGAGTGCGTCAAGGTCTTTGAGGAAGATGGACGTGCCGTGCCTATCTTCAACGACAAGCACCTCTCTTACAGTTTTGAGAAAGCAAAAGAAATGGTGGATGATGGGCACCGCCTCGGTTTTGGGGTGCTCTCAGGTTCTTCGCTACCCGTCACATGGCGATTGCCGGATGTCGAACTACCATTGGAATGTGAGATAGAGGAGGCACTCATGGTAGGCGTTGGAGGTTCGGATCCCATGGATTATCATGCTTTGGAGGCGATGCAGTGCATGATAGAACGCCGAAAAGGTGGCGAAACCGGGGTTGCCGCGGTGCAACTCATTGAAGGCGATGCCGTTTGGCAAGCAGGCAAGGACGGACGCTGGTCGTATCAACTTCTGGAAGCCGCGCTCTCTCGAAGCGATACACCGTGCGGTTTAACGGATGAAGACGGTAGAACGCAAGATATGATCAGTAATGGTGAAATTTATCGGCTCGTCGAAAACCCCGCTGCTTATTTCATTGAATACAACGACGGGTTGAGGGCAACGCTTCTGATGCTCAATGGTGCGGTGCGGGATTACTGTTTCGCGGCGCAGTTGAAGGACGAACCCGTGCCGGTGTCCACGCAGTTCTTCTTAACACCGACCCCGAATGTTACCTATTCTGCGTGTCTGATTGCCAAAATCGAGGAGCTTTTTGAAACGGGGGTCGCACCGTATCCGGCAGAACGAACGTTATTGGTGAGCGGGACCTTGGAGAGTTGTCTGACCTCGCGTATTCAGGGGCATATCCGTTTGGAAACACCACATCTTAATGTTGAGTACCGTGCACCTGCGGAATCACAGTATGCAAGACATTAAAATGTAGGGTTTTATGGTGAATTATATAAATATGTGGACATCTTGTAGGGGCAGGTCTTGTGCCTGCCCGCAAATACACCATTCACAATGTCTAAGTAATTCTAAAATCTGCCATAGTTTGGATATTTCTTCAAGGTCCCCACACCCGCCTATTTCAACGCGGGATCAGAGTCCAGGACTATGGAGAAAACTTATTTCCGAATCAACATCTTCCGTGTTGCAGTGAATTCTCCGGTTCTGAGTGTATAGAAATAGATGCCACTCGCGACAAGCTCACCCAACTCATTTCGCCCATCCCAATACGCCGCTCGGCTTTTGATCTGATATACTCCTGCGGGTTGATGTCCGAATGTTAGCGTCCGAATTAATCGACCGTCGGCAGTGTAGATAGTGAGCGTAACATCTGCTGCTTCGGCGAGTTGATAGGGTATCCATGTCTCCGGATTGAAGGGGTTCGGATAGTTAGACAGGAGGTTAGTCCTTTTTGGCGTTAACATCTCCATGAGATGCCCGAGCATGCGCACGCCCCTTCGTAGCGTCGCGTTGTTCGAGTCAATTCCTTGGGCTTGGGTCAGCCAAAATTGGATGTCCTCAAGTTGAACTGAGAGGTTATCATGCTGCGTTCCGATAGCCGTGTAAGCAGAAGGTGCGGCGTTCCCGGTAGTTATTAAGGCTGCGACTAAAACAAGGTCTCGAATGTCGACCGTCTTGTCCCCGTTGACATCAGCGACATTATCTCCTTTTTGCCCGAAACGCGTTGCGATGGATACAAGGTCTTGGATATTTACGACCCCATTGTCGTCAACATCTCCGGGCTGTTGTTGCCGGCGTTCAGGTGTTTTCACATGCGGGTCCGTTGTAATAAGCCCAGCGAACTCTGAAAAAGCCGCTGGATTTTGCAGCAGCGTTTGGAAGTCAGGATCACTGAACACGGTTCTGATACCCGGATGTGCCTTCAGGAATTCGATCACTTCATCATCTACACCAAATGTTCCGAGAAGATCCGGATTTTTAACGACAGCATCTATCGTAATAGGTGTTAAAAGTGGTTGTATTTCGGGGCTTTGCAGATGTTCCAGAACAGTCGGCACTCGCTCTCGAATTTCCGGTTGCTGGAGGATTGCACTATATTTTTCAAATATGTGTGTCGCGAGAGAAATCCCGGGCGTTCCAGTAGGAAGTTCAGTGGTGAAATCTGTTTCGTTAAGATAAATCTCAAAAAACATGCCCCAGTGCCCAAATCTATCCGTCACCTTAACAAGGAGGAGATTACTGCCAGTTCTTAGATCGACGCGAAATAGATCCTGAATACCCGTGGTGCCTCTATTGACGTTATTCACGTGTACGATTTCCCCGTTGAGCCAGACTTTAACCGCGTCATCGCTACCTACGCCCATTGCGACATTTTTTTGGTCGCGCGGTGAGACGATGTTAATCAAAGCATACGCCGTATGGTAATTTATCCCACGGTCTGCGCTCAACCCTATTTCGTTGATGACCTCATTGACGTTGTCGGAATTGCAGAACCAGTCTCGGAACAGGCAATCGATTGTCGGACGTATCCGACCGCGCGTCCATCGCAACCGACCCATAGTATCACCTTCGTTTACACCGTATTCAGCGACAAGGTTTTCCGTAAATTTTCCTCTGCTTGCTTCAGCAAGTTGATCTTTATCTACTTTTTCACCACTGGCAATCATCCATAGCCACGGTCCTTCTATGTAAGCCTCAATGGGAGAGCAGAGCGTTATCACGAATAGGGCAACACAGCTTAAGAAAATAGAGTTTGTTTGTTGTCCATATTTCAAAGCGCAGCAAAACTTCTTTGTTGATTTTTGATAGTGATGTAGCAGCGGAATTGCAAGTGAATTATGGATGGTCGTTTGTAAATCTCGCCAAGAATGATAGGGATGCATAGATGTTTTCTTTTTAAAATTGCCTTTATTAAGGATGTCGTGCTGAAGGAAGTTAAAAATATTACGCGAAATTCGATGTTTTGCTATAATGTATATAATATACCACATCCAACCATTATACGTGAAGGATAACTACTAATGAAATTCAAACGTGAAGAAATTTTAGCGCAACTGCGCAGCAACATTGACGCAGGCAAACCTATCATCGGGGCAGGTGCCGGCACGGGTATCTCCGCTAAATGTGAAGCAGCAGGTGGTATTGACCTGATTATTATTTACAACTCCGGCAGATTCAGAATGGCGGGTAGAGGTTCACTCGCTGGGATGATGCCTTACGGCGACGCGAACCAGATTGTCGTTGAGATGGCAAGTGAAGTCCTACCAGTCGTGCCAGACACACCTGTACTCGCAGGGGTCTGCGGCACGGATCCGTTCCGTTTGATGGATGTTTTCTTGAGTCAGATAGATGCGATCGGGTTTTCTGGCGTGCAAAACTTTCCGACAGTGGGTCTGATTGACGGTACATTCCGTCAACTGCTTGAAGAAACTGATATGGGATACGGACCTGAGGTGGAGATGATCCGGACGGCACATCAGATGGGAATGCTTACCACACCTTATGCTTTCAACGAAACCGAGGCGGAACAGATGGCGGATGCGGGTGCTGACATCCTCGTCGCGCACATGGGATTGACGACGAAAGGTTCTATTGGTGCCCAAACGGCTCTCACGCTTGCGGACGCTGCTAAACGGGTGCAAGCGATTCACGATGCCGCGAAAGGTGTTAACTCGGAGGTACTCGTTATCTGTCACGGGGGTCCGATCGCTGAGCCGGAGGATGCGACGTACGTTCTGGAGAATACCGAAGGGGTTGTCGGCTTCTACGGTGCGTCAAGCGCAGAGCGTCTCCCGACAGAACGCGCGATTACAGCACAGATTGAGGAATTTAAGAAGATTCGGTTATAAAGGTTTCGGTTTGTTAAGAAAAAAGGTTGGAAGACTGGAAGATTGGGGACCCATCCTTCCTACCTTCCAGCCTTCTCTCCTTTCCTCTTACTCTTCCAAGTAGTTCTCGTTGATATAGCGCGAGATCAATTCAATTTCTTCTTCTTCAAGGTAAAGCCCAATCTCTATCATCCGTGTTATGAGTTCGATTGTTTCCGCTTCAGAGCGAGGTGGATAGTCTTCAACGTCGGTGATCGGATGACATTGAGAGCACCTGTCCTCAAAGAGAGCTTGCGCTTCTACTGCGTCATAAGTGTCGATTTCCGTTGCATCGGTTTCAACTTCTACGTCCATTTCCATAGCAAAAGTTGCGATTTGGGCAGCTGCTCTCGCCTCATCCACACGCATCTGTTCTTGCCGTTGTTGCCGAACCGAAGTCTGAATGTCGGGTGTAATCGCGATGAGATACGCTGAGACGCTCCATTCTTCTTCCTGATGAATGGGTTCGCCAATCATAGGCTTTATCGCCATACGGTTGACGAGGCGGACCCAATCTGTTGGGATGCGTGGTTTTGCAAGGATCGTGCGTAAGTCGTGGCAGACAACACATTTGCGCTGTAAGACATGTTGACCTTCCCGCAATTTTCGTTTTGATGCGAGTTGGTCGAGCGGTGCTTCCGTCGGCAATCCAGCGTTTTCAAGCAACTTGCGGGTTCGTGCGATACCCTCCTCACTAAATGCCATGGTCTGTGTTCGCAATGCCGCTTCTCGGAATGTGAACGGCACCGACAATCCGATCAATAGATAGGTGCAAATCAGCAGCGTCGTACCAATATACGGCATTGCTTCTTCAAAGTGCCGGAAGAACCGAAGGATGGCAATCTTGACGAGGATCAGCACGCCGATCGTAATGCCGAGCATCAGGTGTGCGACGGTGCGCGGCGGTAGTTCAACTTGGTAATTCCACAGGCGCGGCACCATGTGCCACATCATGAAGACATAGAGTATCGCATACGCATAGCCGATGAGTCGGTGGAGCAGCATCAAGGACCGTGGAGCGGCACTCGTATGCGTCTCTTTGTCAAATGGATACCCCCACAGTTTAAACATCAAGAAAACGGAGGCATTCGCGAGTGCTAAAAAAATTAGACCCAGGATTGCACTCGTTGAAGTAGGCATATCGAATATTCCTTTTTTTACCGGCGGCAAGCGTGTGATAAGGTTTCGTGTGACATTGTGGGTGACACTTCCACAACCGCACTGCGCCGTTGTTGCAGTGCTATTGGCTTTGGCCAAGCCAAGGTTGGAATCAGACTTACGTCTCTAATATTGGACGATTTAATCGTGAATGATAGGGAGGCTCCATGACAGCGCGCTGTCGCTCATTCGCCCATTCCGGTATTTCATAAGCAGGGACATACGCCATATTACCTGCGGTATAGCGCGTCAGAATGGAGCGTCTCGGATGTTCAGCAGTCCACGGGAGTGTTCCGTGCGTTACTGCCTCCGTGAAGATTGCCACATCGCCAGCGTTGCAGACGAGTTGCCGGATATGTTCTTGATGTTCCTGATGGAGCCGCATCTTTTGTGGACATGGGTAGTTGCTCTTATGGCTGCCCGGTATAACGATTAACCCACCCGCTCCCGGTGGCACATCGGTTAACTGGAACGTTACAACAGTCAAACCGTTGTGCATACGTCCATCGCGGAAAATATAGTACTGGTTCGGATCGAAGCCGGGACCGGAAGATCCGTGGAAAATGAAACCCTCGGCACCTTTGTCCATCGAAAGCAGGAACATCTGATGATCCATGCGGAAACCCTTCCCCAGTATCTCGTTGAGATAAGGAACAAGTGTCGGATGCGCGAGCATGTGTCGGAACGGATTACACCACGGTTCCTCCCAATTGAGCATACCGCCGAGTTCGCCTCTCCCTTGTTCCCCTTTCAGTTCTTGGGAACCGCCATCAAGCGTCTGATCGCGTGGACGAATGCGTGCTTGATCACTATGTTTATCAATTGCTTCGTTGGCGAGTGCTACCTCTTCAGGTGTTAGCACATTCTTGATAATAAGATAACCGTTCAGATCAAATAGATATTTTTCATCAGCGTTCATGTTCTATTTCCTCCACCTCTTTATTGGCTATCAGTCTTCAGAGGTCAGCGATCAGAAAAAAAAGGACACTTCACCAAAAATCTCTTGTCTGATAGCTGACTGCTGTTACACCGCGTAAGCGACAGAACCGTCTTCACGCAAAGGTGTCGTGCCAGTGTTCATCGGTTGATAAGGATGCTTCTCGATTAAACTGTCGTCAAGTTCAATGCCCAAGCCTGGAGCTTCGGGTATTGGGATGTATCCACCTTCCCGCTGATATGTGACTTTATAGACAGCGAAGGCTTCGGATTCGTCTCCCTTCGTATATTCCTGAGTGATGAAGTTGGGGATACTCGTATCTAAGTGAAGCGATGCGGCAGTAATGAGAGGTCCGAGGAAATTGTGTGTGACAACGGCGCTGTGATACGCTTCAGCAAGAGCCGCGATTTTCTTACAATGTGATATGCCGCCTGCTAAACCGAGGTCGGGACGCACATATTGCGGTCCACCTGCCTCAAGAAGTTCACGGAATTCCCAGATACTTACATTGCGTTCGCCGATAGCGAGCGGGGTTGTCATCCGTTTTGCTAATTCCGCTTGCGTTGTAATCGTATCTATCTGGATCGGATCTTCGATAAAATAGAGGTTAAAGGGGGCGAGTGCCGATTCTAAGACGATGCCATTCATCGGTGTTAGTTTCCGATGTACCTCAACAATCAGGTCGAGATCGGGTCCGCCGCCTTCACGTGCTGCAGCGACAATGTCGCGTGCAGTTTTAACGAGCCGATCGACCGTCATATCCTGGAAACCGCCAACCACCGGATCAAATTTAAGTGCCGTGAAGCCTTCTTCGACAGCGGCTTTCGCTGCGTCGTACATCGTTTCCGGTGTACTACCGCCACCGAGGAGGTGTAGTCGGATTTTATCACGACAGTTGCCACCTAACAGCTCCCAGATCGGGACCCCGAAATGTTTGCCCTTGATGTCCCATAAGGCGATATCTACCGCGCTGATAGCCCCGCTCAAAGCAGTCCCGCGGAACGGACCCATGCGGTAGAGGTATTGCCAGTGATGCTCAATCCGTAACGGGTTCTGTCCAATGAGGTGTTTCTTAAACGTGTTGATGATACTATCAACGGCTTCCGGGTAGCCCCAGCAGGCGGTCTGTCCCACGCCGCTGATACCAGTATCTGTATGAATCCGAATCACATAGCCGTTTCCGATAAAAAACGACTCAATTTTATCAATTTTCATGTGTCCCTCCTGCAGAGAGTGAATTAATTTGGTCTGTTGCATTGTAACACAAGGACATGAATTTAACAATAGAGAAAACGGGTGGATTAGGATATTTAATGGAAAGTCAGGAATCGAAGGGTTTTTGCAATGTAATACAAGGAACGGATTTAGTCTCTCTCCAGACTATAGTAAAACCAAAAAATAAATAGACATTCGCCCCTCCCCTGGTAGGCGAGGTTAGAAACCTCGCCGGTGCGGAGTGTCTAATTAATTCTAAACTTTACTATAAATCCGGTGTTTCCTCAATTTCCGCATTCCTACAGAGATGGAAGTTGGGATTTGGAGACCTTTCCTCTGAGGGAATTGAATGGTTCTGTACTTTCAAATGAACGGTTGACACAAATTTGTGCGCATGTTAATATAATAGCAAATTTCGGAAACCTGTAAGTTGCACGCTTCAACGAGGAGACACATTATGGCGATGTATCGAACTGGGATCGTTGGCGGAAGGCGGGGTGTACACCATGCCCGACGTTATGAAGGCATCGAAAATATGAAGGTAATTGCCATCTGCGAGATTGACGAGGAACGATTAAAAACAGCGGTGGAAGAACTCAACATTCCGGGGTACACAGATTACGTTGAGATGCTAAAAAAGGAAAAACCTGATATTATCCACGCCGTCACTGAGCCGACCGTACCACGGCATATCTGGGTAGAACCTGCTGCTGAAGTGGGTGTTAAAGCACTGGTGATAGAGAAACCACTCGCGCTCAGACCCAGTGAAGCAGAAGCACTCGCCGCCGCATACGAGAAAACAGGCTTGAAGATTATCGTCAATCACCAACGGCGCTATCTGCCCTTCGCTGAGAAACTCTTGGAGTTCTTTGCTGACGATAGTCTCGGCGATATACACTTCATTCGTGCCTGCACCGAGGGCGACATTACCGATATGGATACTCATCTGATGGATGTCGTGCTTTTCGCACTTAAAGACATCCCGATTACGCACGTGTGGGGTGCCGTTCAGGGGGCAGAAACCTATCACATTCCGCATCGGCAATGTCCCGAAGATTTGATGGCGATTTATACGTTCGAGAACGGTGCCCGCGTCTTTTTTGAATCCGCACGGACAGCGTTCGGAACCATTGATTTCCCCGGCAGTAATCCTCGGTGCAACCTCGATTTTTGGGGGACGAAAGGCAGAATGTGGTGGCGAGAAAACGGTTCATGGGGCTATCAGTTTGACGGTATGGCACAGCATTTTGTTGAGGAAACCCACTTCGGTGAAGACGACAAATTCGGACAGCGGGATTTTACGCAAGCGGTTGCTACATGGCTTGATGATGAAAATCAACCGCATCGAAACAGATTGGAGTATGCCCTGCTCGGTTTTGATCTGATTATGGCGGCGTATCGCTCCGCGCTTATCGGCGAACGGATTGCGTGGCCCCCGAAACTCTCCGATGAAGAGTGGGTGGAACTCAGGGATAGAATAGTTGGTGCCTAAAATTTTAATTTATAGGGCTTTCGCCCGGTGATCCGCTACGTTTACGCGCAGGTTTTCGGTTATGAAAGGGGCATGGGTTATGGATTGCTCACAACCGACAACCCAAAACTGACTACCATGCTTAAAATCGGACCCGTAGCCTGCAACAACGGCGCAGGTGGCTCTACGGAAAAGAACGTAAAATTATCAATTCACCTAACCGAACCGCAAGGAAAAATTAGAAGATATGCTCAATCAAACTCAGGTTGACACATTTCGTGAAAAAGGGTTTCTCCTCGGAAACCGTGTTTTAAGTGATGAACAGGTTGACGAGTTGCGTGAAGAATTGGCACGTGTTATTGATGATTATGAAAAAGATGAAGTCGCGCAGCCGGTACGCATTGCCAATCTCGGTGGTAAGGCAGAGAGTCCGGTCTGGCAGATCGTTAATATTTGGGAGGCGAGTTCTGCCTACCACCGACTCGTTCACAATCCGCTCATTGTAGAAGAGATTGGGCAACTCATGTCGGCGACAGAGTTGCGCGTCTGGCACGACCAGATCCAGTACAAACCGCCACAGGTCGGTGGTGTCAATCGTTGGCATCAGGATTCGCCGTTATGGGGGATTCTCACCCCGAAAACGAGTCAGGTATCGGCTTGGGTTGCGTTGGACGATGTTGATGAAAGCAACGGATGTATGCGGATGGTCCGTGGCTCCTATCACTGGGGGAGTCAGATGCCGTTTTTGCGCGAGGTTCCAGACATCGATTCGATGCCAAATCAATTTGAAGGTAACGAATTGGAAGTGGAACTCTGTCCTGTGCCGAAAGGACATGTTCACTATCACCACGCCTTGACATGGCACGGATCGCACGACAACACCAGTGATGGACCCAGGCGTGCGATTGCGGTGCATTATATGACGAGTGAAACCGTTTACGATGAAGATGGCACTCACATCATGAAACGTTTTGTTACCGTCAAGGGTGGTGATAAATTAGCGGGACACCATTTTCCGCTTGTGATGGATGACGGGAACCCGATCAAGGCGAATATATAGATATTTTCTGTAAGCGCGACGAGAATTAAGTGAATTCCAAAAACTAAGCCTGTAACGTAGTGGAAGGCGACTCGAGAGAAAGACACGTCAAAGCTCTAATCCACGTTACTTATCCGCAAGGAAAATTAGAAAAATATGCTCAACCAAACCCAAGTTGACACATTTCGTGAGAAAGGTTTTCTCCTCGGAAACCGTGTTTTAAGTGATGAACAGGTTGAAGAGCTGCGTTCGGAATTGGCACGTGTTATTGATGATTACGAGAAAACCGATGTTCCGCAACCGGTGCACATCGCCAACCTTGGCGGCAAAGAGGAAAGTCCAGTCTGGCAGGTCGTTAATATTTGGGAAGCGAGTTCAGCCTATCACCGACTCGTTCACAATCCGGTTGTTGTGGAGGAGATTGGACAATTGATGTCAGCAACAGAGTTGCGCGTCTGGCACGACCAGATCCAGTACAAACCGCCACAAGTCGGTGGTGTCAACATGTGGCATCAGGATTCACCCTATTGGCCAATCCTTACCCCAAAAACGAGTCAGGTAAGTGCTTGGGTTGCGTTGGATGATGTTGATGAAAGTAATGGATGTATGCGTATGGTCGCTGGTTCTCACCGTTGGGGCAATCAGATTGCGTTCCTACATTCCGCCAAAGACATCGATTCGATGCCGGATCGCTTTGAGGAACATGAATTAGAGGTCGAGCTTTGCCCAGTGCCAAAGGGTCATGTCCATTACCATCATTCCTTGACGTGGCACGGTTCACATGATAACACGAGCGATAGTCCTCGACGTGCGATTGCGGTGCATTATATGACAGGTGAGACCCTATACGATGCCAGCGGAAACCATGTTATGAAACCCTTTGTCACCGTCAACGATGGTGATAAATTAGCAGGCGACCATTTTCCACTTGTGATGGATGAAGGGGTGCCTACAAGCCCTAATGCCAAATAGTTATCGGTTATCGGTTATCGGTTATCGGTTAAAGAGAGGCTTGTGGAATTCACGCAAAATGCGACTGCCACAAACCCTTAACCGACCGCTGATTGCTGACTGCCGACAGCCCCCAAAAAAGGAATATTAAAAAATGAAAGTTGTTGATGCAGTTGCAAAAGTCCTAAAAGCAGAGGGAGTAGAGTACCTATTCGCCTATCCTGTTAACCCGATCATTGAAGCGGCGGCAAAATTGGACATCCGTCCGATTATCGTTAGACAGGAACGTATTGGACTTCATATGGCGGATGCGGTGAGCCGAATAACCTCTGGCGAAAAGATTGGCGTGTTCTGTATGCAGAGCGGTCCCGGTTCCGAAAACGCCTTCGGAGGTGTCGCTCAAGCCTATGGCGATTCCGCACCGATTGTGGTCTTGCCGGGCGGCTATTCTCGAAGTGTAACCCAAATCCAACCAAATTTTAATTCTGCCCTAAACTATCGGCACGTAACGAAGTCGTGTGAGCAGGTCACGATGCCCGAAGCTGTCCCAGAAGCGATGCGACGTGCTTTTACCCAAGTTCGGAACGGTAGACCCCGCCCCGCCCTGGTGGAATTCCCGTCGGATCTGTTTGGTGAAGAGATTTCTGATTCCTTTGATCCGGAACCGGTACCTACCGTGCGCTACGGTCCTGACAGCGCGTCCATTGAAGCTGCTGCAGAGGCACTGCTTGATGCCGAGTGTCCTGTCCTCTACGCGGGACAAGGTGTGCATTACGCCCAAGCCTGGAATTCTTTGAAAGCGTTAGCGGAGTTGCTCGGAGCACCCGTAACGACGAGTTTGGGCGGCAAAAGCGCATTTCCTGAAAATCATCCGTTAGCGTTGGGTTCCGGTGGACGGGCGATTCCGAAACCGGTACATCACTTCCTCCAAAAAGCGGATCTGATTTTGGGGATCGGATGCAGTTTTACTCGAACCGGCTTCGGTGTCAGGATCCCTGAAGGAAAACGGGTTATTCACGCGACGTTAGATCCGGCGGACATCAACAAAGATGTTCCCGTTGAAACCGCCCTCGTTGGCGATGCGGGTATGATTTTAGATGGCTTGGTAGAAGCCGTTCGCGATCGTTCTAATGGCGCATCCGAAGAGCGCACGGCTGCCGTTACCGGAGAAATTAGTGCGGTTAAAGCGGAATGGCTTGACCAGTGGAAAGCTAAACTCACCTCGGATGAGGTGCCGATGACGCCGTATCGCGTCATTTCGGATTTACTGAACACTGTCAATGTCGAAAACACGATTATTACGCACGATGCAGGGAGTCCGCGCGACCAAATGTCACCTTTCTGGCAGTCTGTCGCACCGCTCACCTATATCGGTTGGGGCAAGACGACACAACTTGGTTACGGTCTTGGGCTCGCCATGGGGGCGAAACTCGCCAGACCGGATGCGCTCTGTGTTAACGTCTGGGGTGATGCCGCTATCGGCTTCACGGGGATGGATTTTGAGACCGCTGTGCGTGAGAGGATCCCGATTTTGTCGGTACTTTTCAACAATTTCTCCATGGCGATTGAGATTCCGATCATGCCTGTGTCTACCGAAAAATTCCGGAGTACAGACATCTCGGGTCACTACGCAGACATGGCGAAGGCGTTCGGTGGCTACGGTGAGCGTGTCGAAACGCCTGACCAGATTATTCCAGCTATTCAGCGCGGCATTCAGAAAACACAAGAAGGTACTCCTGCACTTCTTGAGTTTATTACGGCGAAGGAGATTCAGATTTCTTCATTCTAAATAGCCGTCAGCGGTCAGCGATCAGGAGTCAGCAAAGAGGTAGATTTGTAAAATTCACCCTTGCCTGGAATATTCCAAACTCAGGGTAGATTTTACTGAAGGACCTCTTCACTGACAGCTGACAGCCGACAGCCGATAGCCAATACGAGGAGTTCACTATCATGAAACTGATTATCACAGTTTTTTGCCTCATTGTGCTAAGCCTTAGTGTCGATGCGTGGGCAATAAACGATGACAAGGCGCTCATGTTATACTTTACTTTTGACGAAGACGAGGGCGGCAAGGTGACGGATATAAGTGGCAATAACATCGAAGGCACCTTTGAAGGTGCGGTCTGGTCGAAAGATGGCAAATTTGGGGGGGCTGTTCACCTTGAAGAC
>JAAXHD010000353.1 GCA_012271015.1 Candidatus Poribacteria bacterium
GTTTTTGGTGATTCCAGGCTTCTCTGCTCCCTTGAACACTCTGTACTGTGTGCGATTTTTAGTAGATCTCCGTTCAACCCCGTTGAATGCCACACGCGCATTCAGCGTTGATTCCCTACGAGACGCTTCAATTTTTATTTTCAAACTCACGTTGGTATAGTAGGCGAAAAATTTGGCGATACTGACCTATTTCCAACGATATTCCAAAAAGCTGCTGTATATGCTCACCATATTATCACAGGGCATATATTTTTCGATGGGAATAAACGTATTGGTCTAACGTGTGCAATTAGGTTTTTAGAATTGAACGGTTACTCTCGCTATCTTGACATAGATGATTCGATTATTGATCTCGGTCTCAAGATTGCGGATGGCACCATCACCGATATTGACGTGATTGCAGATCATATACAATCATGGATTTTCTGACTGGCGGATGTTAATGTGGCGGTAAGACCGAAACCGAAATCTATCCTTCCAAACCCCCCTATTATTATTTGATTTTTCGCTTTTTAACCGTTTTGGTTGGAAAGTCGCGACCGAGAAGTCGCTCCTACGGAAGAACGGAATGCCCTAAAAAGTGACTTGACAAAATTCTATCTAAAATGATAGACTGACTTCAAACGAGGGAACCTGAAAACTTGCCCTTAGTTCTTAAAGATGAAAGAAAGGAAGCAATATGGCATCACAAAATGAACTGCAGTCGATGCTAAACGCACCCATTGGCTTGGCACCAAATACCTACCTACATTTCTATAACGGTGGAAAGCTTCGCGCCGAATTTATGGGCGAACCCGATCCGAAAGATGATTATTACTCCGAAGAATGGATCTTTTCCACAAACCGGGCAATCACGCCCGGCAGAGAGAATCCACCCGATAAAGGACTCAGTCGCATCCAACTCCCAAGCGGTGAGGTCGTCCTGCTGAAAGCACTGCTGGACGCATTTCCAGAGGAAACACTCGGTAGCGCACACGTTGACAAATATGGTACTGAATTAGGTGTGCTTCTCAAGATATTTGATGTCGGTGAGGGGGCACATATCCCTATCCATTGGCATCCAAACCCCGATTTCTCGCAAAAACACCTCAATTCTCCCTTCGGTAAGAACGAGGCATGGATCCTCATCGGCACACGTCCCGGCGCGAAGGCATGGATAGGCTGGAAGGAAGCGATAGACAAGGCGGAGTTCCGTCGTCTGATGGAAGCACAAGATGTGCCAACACTACGAAGTTTGATGCACGTTGTTGAACCGAAGGTTGGGGAAGTCTATTTTTTACGAACTCCGATTGTCCATTCACTGGGGACAGGACTCTGTGTTCTCGAACCACAAGAACCTACCGACTGGAACATCCTTGCCGAATGGGAAGGCTTTCCGTTTGAAAGAGACGATGGACATCTCGGTCTCGGATGGGATCTCGCTGTAGATGCCGCTGAGTTTGATAAATTAGAGTTGGACTATCTTAACAACTACATCCGACGCACGCCAGAACTCGTCCGAGCGGAAGGGGATAACCGAGAAGATCGGATCGTGCCAGAGGAAGCCTCGAAATTCTTTGGATGCTCACGTCTAACAGTGAATTCGACGCTCAGTATGCCAGCAGACCAAGGTTTTTACGCACTTGTGACTCTGGGCGGTGAAGGTGTGCTGCGTGGGGATTTTGAAGATGTCCCACTCAAACGCGGCAAATCTGTCTTTATCCCACGATGCTTGTCCAGTTACGTCATCGTTAGCACTGGCGATACACCAATGGAGATTATCTGTTGTTATCCACCGAGTCTTTAAAAGAAATGGTGATACGCCGTATGCCGTGACAAGAGGTAGCAGTTCCGGGTGATGTAACAGAAGCAAATACACTGTGTGACACAATGGCAGCACGCAATGTTGGATTTTAAACCCCCTAAACCAAATACAACCGTCATTCAGATTGCGAAAGCACTTGTCCCGCTTATTAACCGCATGTTTTTGAAGGGGGTAACGCTGGATATAGATGCGGAATCCATTGCTCGTCTAAAAAAAGTAGATGGACATCCTACTGTATTAGCCCCGAACCACGCGGCGCGCGCGGACCCTGCTGTTATGTTCTTCTTGTCTAAACGGCTTTCTCAGCAGTACTACTACATGACTGCACGGGAGACTTACGGCAAAGGAAAATTCGATGGCTTACGCGGGTTTCTGATGCAACGGTTCGGGGCGTATTCCATCGTACGTGGCACCGTGGACCGGAACGCATTCCGCACAACGCGGGATCTCCTGTCGAAAGGCAACTCGTCCCTGGTTATCTTCGCGGAAGGGGAAATCTCACGGCAAAATGATACCGTCATGCGCTTTGAGAGAGGTATTGTTCAGCTCTGCTTCTGGGCTTTGGACGATATGGCGAAGGCGGGGGGCGACAAACTGCTGTATGTGGTCCCGATCGGAATCAAATACCGTTATCCACGGGATATGTGGGACGACATTGATGCCGCCCTCACGGATTTGGAGCGGAACATTCTTCCACCTGCAGATCGAGCACCGATTGAGCGTTATGAACGGTTACGGCGTATCGGTGTAGCAGTATTCAAAACGCTTGCGGCTGAATATCAATATAAAGTGGACGAGACCGTGCCGCTCGATGGGCACATCCAAAAGTTGAAAGAGCAGATCTTGTCCCATGCTGAAAAGACCATGGGCATTCACTCTGAAGCCGATG
>JAAXHD010000288.1 GCA_012271015.1 Candidatus Poribacteria bacterium
TTGCCGGTTTGCGTGAGGTTCATCGCAAAATAGGTGAGTGAAGACGTTGGCGCGATCCGGGAGAGCATCTCACCAACCTGCTCTTGCCGATCCTTCTCGCGTTGATAGTCCCTGTCAATTTTGCCCGCTTGGTTCTGAAACTCCAGTCGAAACTGTTCATCAATCGGTCCTCTGAGTTTATCCATCTTTTTTTGCGTCTCTGGATCGCTTAGGTTAATACCGATACTGCCTTCGTTGTTCGCGAAAGTTAAAGCCATTTTTTCCCCAAGCTTCTCTTCCTTATCTTTTGTCAGGTTGTTGCGAAGTGCGGTTTTCTCCATATAAACAGTCTGCTGGGTCTGGGTGGGTGCGACGAGTTTCGCGACGACAAACGCCCCTCGCGGCGCAATCAGCACGGCAAACACCCAAAACGTAAATGCGACAATCAGGGCAGTCTTGGAGTTATCGACATACGTTGAAATGACCACACCTATCGCAAAAAAGACCGAAATATAGAGGAGCGAGACAAGCGTCAGACCCAGCACTGGCAGCGCAACATTGAGCTCACCCAGCGGAAATCCCTGCCAGACGATCAGGAGTAACCCCAAGAGGCAGGATACTAAAAACGGAACAACGAACACAATGTATCCACCGATTAGCTTGCTCCACAGAAACACATCTCGGGGAAGTGGATTTGACAGGTTTATCCGGAGCGTGCCTGCCTCTCTTTCTCCGGCAACAGCATCAAACGTAAATAGAAGAGCGAGCAGACTGAAAACCGTCCCCACAATAAATAGGAAATCAAGGTTCCCGAGGGCATACGCCACGGATGCCTGTGAAACCCCTGCTGAACCTTGCCGCACGCCGTTACGCGTCATCCCGAGATAGGTTGGCAGTGCTTCCTCTAAACCGTTTGCAAAGACGCTCAAAGGTGTAGGTTTGAGGAAGAACTTAGAGACCTCCACGTTTGGATCGCTTGCATTCGGTGGATTCTCCTTCGCTTCTGTCCGTGTGCGTTTCACGGACTCTTGATAATCCGTCACGTTCTGACTATACCTGCGATAATTGATAGAAAGGGTGAGTGGGATGAGCAACGCACACATCAGCAAGAGTGCAACGAACCGGACGCTGAGAATGTGATGCATGATCTCTTTTTGAATCAATGTCATTAACATGGTAATTTCTCCTTTGTTTTTTAGGGTGAGGTGTTCGTTGTAGCGAAAATTCACAGTTTATGCTACAACGTCTTTTAGGGGACTTACTGTATAGCACATCACAGGGATATCAAATCCGCTAATTGTTGAAGGATGTCCTGTCCCTCTTCGGTTTTCAGGAATTTTTCTCCCAGTTGTGCTTGGAGTTGCGACTTTAGTTGTTGCTTAATTTGGTTTTCCACCTGCGGGATGGCTTCCTTGAGGATATTCATCCCTATTGGTGTCTCAAGAATGCCTTTTCCGAGTTGTGCTTCAATCTGAGAAGTAATTTCTTTTTCCAGGGCATTCAACATTTTTGGCACGAATTTTTTGAGGAATTCTTCGGTGGCTTGTTTGAGGCTCTCTCTACCTTCTTGGGTCTTGAGAAACGCGTCTCCGTGTTGTTTACGTAAGCCACGCACAACGTCGGCGAGCAAGGAGAACCCTATCTTATTGCTATCATAGCTGTCCCTCTGCGGTCCGTTACGATAGAGTTTCCCACTGAGACTTAGGTTGAGACGGTGGTGTTCACAGCGAACGATAGGTATCATCCCACCTTCCGGTATCCACAGCATTTGTTGTTCCTCTTTCTCAGAAGGTCGAATCTCGTAGAGATAACTGCACGGCAGTGTTGGGTCGGAGGCATCTTCGGTGAGAACACCGGGGACACCTGCCGTCGGGTCTGCTGGGCAGAGGAGTGCTTTCTTCTCCAAATATTGTGGAGAAAGATCGGAAAGCCACTGCGGATAGGCATCGGCGTTGGCGGCTTTATAGTCATCAAGGGCGCGCTTTATCTGCCGCAAATTTTCTCTGCACGTTTCAATGCCTTTAATATCCTTAGCAATCTGATCCTCCGAAAGCGAGGCTAATTCGTAGGGATAGGCATCTGCTAAGAGACACCGGTTTAGACGCACCAACGCTTCTCCACTCTTCGGGTTTTGCGTAAGGAGTGTCTGTGTCTGTTCACTGAGTTCAATATCAACGAACCGTTGCGCATCGTAGAGAGAACCCACTTGAAGCAGCCGATTCAGGTCTGAAAGCAACACTTCCTGCTGCTGATCGGAGGGTGTGCTTGTGCCGTTGTATCCGAGTAACACCCACTGCATATCTTCGGACAATTGCGATGCGATAAATTTGGACACCGGTGCACGCCTGTCTTGGAGTTTCACGATCAAACTGCCGGGGTCTTTCATCGCATCCATGTCAAAGAGAAACCGATCTGTGCCTGCCTGGAGGGGTAATTGTATGCCTATTACCATCAATAAAGTTGCTAATAACATAATCGGTGTGGATCGTCCAATCGCTTTTAACATTTTTATGCTCCTTAGATTGTGTGTATTCCGTTTTTTTAGAGGGTTATTTGTAGATTTTGAGCATGCAGGAGTGTGCGGGGAACCCTCGCAACCGCGTACCACCGCAGGTCCCTGTGAAAATTGCTACGTCAACGCCGATACTTCTCAGCCAGAGTGAAGCGAAGCACACCACTGCCACTGGTACCAACATAAAGCACGTTACCTTCAACAGCAAGAGAGGTAATCGGCATCGGAATTTCCGGGGCAACCTGTTGCCACACCCCAGAACTCTCTTTCAATTGATACACCTGTCGCTCACTTGTTCCGTACAGCGTTGTTCCGTCTACCGTAAACCTTTCTATAACGATGGGTGTCCCTTCTGTATTTGTTGTGGCGTGCCAGTGGGTGCCATCGTTTGAATAGGCGACCCCTCTATCGGTTGCCACACAAACGGTTGATCCTGCAAAGGTTACTCCCCTGAAATGTGCAACAGGGAATGGGAGGCTCGCCGTAACATCGCTCCACGTGTCTCCCTCATCAAACGATTGGAAGAGGTGTCCATTCCATTTCCCGAGGTAGACAGTCTTTCCTGAAACCGCGAGGTTAGAAGGGAGAGAATCAAGAGTGTTAGCACTCTCAGTCATATCGATAGGAACCTCATTGATGAATCCGGTATCCACCCATTCCGGCGTGTCGGTTTTCCATCTGAAGAGTCTCTGTTCATACTCCATATAGTAAGTATCACCACTGACGGCGAAATTTCCGATAACCGACACCAAAATCTCAACAAGGAGGTCCTCTAAGACCGGACTAAAGTCTTCAACAAATGTCTCCGCATCCAAATCTTCAAGGATGTTTTTTTGTCCCTCAGTCTCGTCTGTTACTGGCAGAATTTCCTTGAAACGTTCTTCTATCAGCTTGGTATAGTCTACCCCTATTAAAGATGGCATACCCGGAACAGGCGTTAACCGATTGTCCTCGGTAGATGAGCGAAGAAGGTAAGGGTGAGTTGTCGTTTCTTCTATACCTCTGGCATAGAGCAGGTCGTTGAATCTCGCTAGCTTAATGATGTCTCCGAGGCTGCTTGGAACAGGTGTCCACAACTCGCCTCCGTTGGACGAGGTGAGAAGCTTATCCCCCACGTTGGCATAAAGCACATTCCGCATAGAAACTAAATTCATCACGCTTGTCTTTATCAATCCCGTGGTAAACGGATGCCACGTTTTGCCGGCATCGGTTGTGCGATAAATCCCAGACTGTCCGTTCCGATAGAAAGTATTCGCATCCAAAGACACAATTATGGAAACATCTCCTATGTCCGGTATACTTGAATCCAAAGGAACCCAATTTTCACCTTCGTCACTCGAGTAATAACTGTTTTCGTCGTCCAATATGAAAAGGTTTTCTTCCACCGCTACCATTTTGAAGATTGAAGTTGGTTTCGTTTCTGCGTCTTTCTGTCCGCTATCACCATTTTGGTCGGATTCCGAAGTTGCAGGTTCAACATTAATAGTCACTCCAAATTGGGGCGAGGGCTCTGTTTTTGTTTTTTTTAAGTCTAATGTCTGCCACGACTCTCCCAAATCTGTTGAGCGATACAGCGACAGAGATGTCTCCCATACCATTCGCGATGGCAGCGCGAGCCCAAAATCCTTGTTTACGACCTTGTCCCCCACGGCAACATAGAGTCGATG
>JAAXHD010000057.1:0-8526 GCA_012271015.1 Candidatus Poribacteria bacterium
TACATGTTATTCTTAAGATTTCGGACCGCGTCACGGATTTGAGCCACAATGAGCAATATTTCAAGAGTTTACGTCTCAATCTGGAGCGGTTTATCTACGAAATGGAGGCCAATCCGGACTTCCCATTAGAACAATTTAAAGGCACATTTGAACAGTACCGAGAATGGCTATTGGTGGGTTCGCAAATGCTAAAGGACGATTTTCTTTTAACGCGTAGACACCGCCAGAAAGTTCAAGAGAAACTAAACCAACAGATGGGGGATATGATTGTATGAAAGAGCAACCCACTGAAAACAGAGAACACGGCATTGGGCATTCAATAGGTCAACGCCCAATACATACAACTTATGAGCCTCCGGGACCGCTGCCACAATTTCGGCCCCGTCCGAAATTGAGTCCAGTATCACCGCAACCACAACCCGTTCCAAAACGGCTACTACACGTGGCATCGGCTGTGAAATCGACACAGAAGACTTCATCAGAGGACCCTTCTGAACAAGGAACCGCGCCGTCTCCGAAAAGTAGTTGACTTAATTTATGATTTCTGCTAAAATCCTCTCAAAACTAAATATTGGGAGGTTAAGAGGTCATGAGACAGGTTTATTTGGTTTTGCTTATTAGCGTATTTGTTGTGAGTTCGGCGTTTGCAGGAATCCCTGGCGATAAGGATCTGCTAATGTGGATCGGCGAGGGTAGTGGAAACAAAGCACCCGACGGCACCGGAAATGGAAATGACGGTACTTTCCATGGTAATGCCAAATGGGTTGGCGACGGCAAATATCAAGCCGGGATCTCCCTCAAGGGGGCAGAAACCTACTTGGAGGTCCCTCACCTTATCGCTGAAGCAGGAAGTTTGCTATTCTGGTTCAAGCCCGATTGGAACGGCAAAGATGGCGACGATTATCGGATTTTTGATGCCAGTTTTGGTCCCATCTATTTCTTCATTTCCAAGGGCGCGAATCACGCTGACATCAACCCTGAAGACTTCGGATTCTATTTTGAAGCCGCTGATGATGCCGATTGGCAGGATGTTGAGTTTGACCCCTCTGGGATTATAACAAAGGATAAATGGTTTCATGTCGCCGCGACGTGGGATTTCGATGGTGGAAACCCATTCCTGTACATTGATGGGAAAGAAGCGGCAACCAGCGGTAAAAAAATTACTGGCGGTTTCCCAAAGTTACATGAAAAACCAAGATTCGGATGGGAAACTATTCCGTATATCCCGCTGCAAAACGGGGCAGAGGGCGTCATTGATGAAATCTCTTTTTGGCAACGCGCACTTGAGGAAAAAGAGATTCAGGAAATGATGGATACCAGTCTGGATGTCGAAGCGGCTGGAAAATTGGCTGTCACGTGGGGTGAACTGAAAGCAAAACAATAACAGCGTAGTTGAATCAGTCCTCTTGTTAAATACCGGTACTCAAACTATGTTGTTACAGCATAACGTCATATAAGTCTGGTGATTCTATCGCCAGACTTATTTATTTTATAGTAAAGTTTAGAATTAATTAGACACTCCGCACCGGCGAGGTTAGAAACCTCGCCTACCAGGAGAGGGGCGAATGTCTATCTATTTTTCGGTTTTACTATAACTCGTGGGTGAGACGCTATTGTAGGACACTGAAATCTTGCCTGCGGGTGAAGGGACGGCTCAGAGCAGCGACTGTGGTGTTTTTCCAAGTACCCGCGGTAGCCACAGACTCAACTCTGGAACATATGTCACCAACACAAGTGCTATCAGCAACAATGCAATGAACAGTAGGACGGAACGGTAAAGCACAAGGACAGACCGATCAAATTTCATGCTTGAGATGAAAAGATTCATTCCAACGGGTGGTGTCAAATAACCAATTTCGAGGTTCGTTAAGACGATGATGCCGAGATGCGCCTTGTCAATTCCAAATTGTTCGGCAATAGGGAGCAGCAACGGCACAACGATAATCACCGCCGAAAAAATGTCCATCAGGCACCCGACAATCAATAGGAAAATATTGAGTCCAATTAGCGTGATGACGCGGCTTTCCGTTGTTGACTGAATCCAGTCAAGGACAGCCGTAGGCACCTCAAGCGTGATCAGGTAGTTTGTCAACCCTAAAGCGATACCGAGAATGATGAGGATTGCACCTACAAGCACTGTGCTTTCCTTGACGATACGCGGTAATACTCTTAACGAAATGGAACGGTGGATGACCACCTCCGCGATACAGGCATAGATGGCTGTTAGTGCCGCCGCTTCGTCCAGCGTAACGATACCCGTTAAGATACCTCCTAACACAATGAAGGGTAGCATCAATTCCCACTTCGCTTCCCATAGCGTTCGCAGGAAAACTCTCCAATCAAAGGGAGTTGTATCAGTCCGTTTGAAGAAACTCCACCCGCAACTGTAAAGGCTTAGTATCGCGAGAATCAGAATCCCGGGCAGAATACCCGCAAGTAACATCCGGTCGATACGGACTTGAGCGATGATCGCGTAAAGGATAAGTGGGACACTCGGCGGAAACAACAACCCTATACTCCCAGAAGCCGTCACCAAACCGAGTGAGAATCTTTCATTATAAGTCTGCCGTAGAATTGGATAGAGCAATCCACCGAGGGCGATAATCGTTATACCCGACGCGCCTGTGAAAGTTGTAAAAAACGCACAGGTAAGGAGCACGACGACAGCAATACCACCCGGTAGCCAACCAACGCTCGCTCGCGCAAACGCAACCAACCGTTGTGGTGCTTTCCCTTCGGCGATTATATACCCTGCAAAGGTAAAGAGTGGAATAATCAGGATTGTCGAGTTCCGTGTGAGCCGATTGAAATCAATCAGAATCGTTGAAATTGGTTCGCCCGCTGTAGCGTATCCGATAATCGAAGCACCACCAAGTAAAGCGAAAAGTGCGCCGCCGAAAAGAGCGAATCCGACCAATCCAATGCCGATTATTAAGCCCATCAGTCCGATTCTCCTTCAACAGTATTTGGCGTCTGTTCACCACCTATCAAATGGATGCTGATCTGAAGGAGCAGGTGGATACCGATGAGGACAAAACCGTAGGGAATAATAGCCTTCGCCCACCATAGAGGAACACTTCCAATTAATACAGCCTCGCTCAATTGTTCATCATGTAGAAAGATAAAGCCGTAATGTGCCAGAATCCCAACGACAATTAAAGCGAGGCAATCAACAACAAGGTTACTCCAGCGCGTAATATTTTCGGAAAGTATTCGACTGAGCACATCAATGCTGATGTGTCTTCTTTCGCAAGTAGCCAGTGCGGCACCTAAAAGGCAGAGCCAAAGGGTTAAATGCTGAAGCATTACATCGCTCCACAATAGACTCGCGCTGAATACGTAGCGCATGACGATTTTCAGGATCGCGAGTCCCAACATCATTGCGATGATAAGACACAGCAGGCCGGTTTCGATTTTACCCAGGAAGGTATTGATGTTTTGGAGAGAGGTTTTCAATTTATGAGTCCCTGTCCGCTCCCCATTACATTACGAGCGAGTTTCTGGTTAAGTCGTAAGTGTAGCATAATCTGTAGGTGCGAGTTTTACTCGCGATCCCTTAAATTAAAAATCTGGGGCTAACACCTGAATCCCAGCAGCGGGTAGGACGGCAACCTTCGCTTGTGATGGGAGTTTTTCTGCAAACAATGCGATCAATTGATCCAGATCTCGGAAGAGCAGTTCGCCCGGATGCTTCTTGTAAAAATCGTCTACTAAAAAGTGTTCCGACCAGACGTGTAGTTGATCCTGAGTTCCGAGTTGTGGTGTAGGCAGTTCAGATTCTGACCTTTCTGCCTTCTCTTGAACGAAGCGGACATAATCAATCTGCTCGAACAACCCGTGGTAGCAGATACCGTCGCTTGCGGGGTTGAGTGCCATGCTATACGCCTTCTCAAAATGGGATAGTGCCCACATCGCCTTGCCTGTTTGAATTGGATCGCTGTCAAGCGGATAGCAGTTAAGCACAACGAGATCTGTCTCTTTTTGACTCGTTTCCGGTATCACCGTACCGTAAGTGTCCAATGCGAAATGTGCCCCCTTACGGTGCGCCTGCACGAAATCTCCAACAAACAGTCCGCAAATTTCCCGACGACTGTTAAGCACTGTGTTAGCGATCACATCAAGCCCGAGGACACCTGCTACGGCTTCGGAGAAATCGCGGTGATCGGGTTCGTTGCCCTGTCTTTCAATCACTGCATGTCCACGCCCCGGTGAAAAGGTATGGAAATAGAACATCGTCGCGAAACCAGCAATCCCCGGTACAACTAACTTCGCACCACCACCAAAGCCCACGGAACCGTGTGGATAGATGCCGCCCAAACAAACCTTGAAATCCGCATCCGCAACGACACGGTCCAGATAGATAGGCATACCATTATCGAGGTTCCCCAAGGCGCGTAAATCACCACCCATAAAATTGTGGTTTGTTGCCTCATATTCAGCAGCGATATCCGCTCCGATCTTTTTCGCAATCTCTTCATCGGTAATCGGACGATGGGACCCACCACCGACAACAAATCGGATTTCGGATTTCGGGACACCTGCCGTCGCTAACTCGCTCAGGAGAAATGGGATAACTCTCGCCGCGGGTGTCGGACGGCTCAAGTCATCCACGACAATAGCGGCACTCTTCTTACCTTTCGCCAGTTCCGAGATTCGGGGGGTGCCGACTGGTTCAGCAAACGCCCGTTCGATGTGGGCATCCGAAAGCGCGGGAGCATCTTTCGGACCCAATACCTCTACTTCCCAGTCGGTCGGAAAATTTAGCGTCAGTTCCTTGTCTCCGTACCAAGCACCGGAACGAACTGTAACTGTGTTTGCCATTACTTTTTCCTTGTTATGAAGTCTCTGGATAATTTTTGTAACAAAAGATACTGCAGAGGGCAGACATCCGTGGACTTAATCGAAGAAAAGTGCCATAAGTCTATTTGCTAATACTATCCCGATTATAAGGAATGCCATTCCTCCAATCAGATCAATCCAAGCCATCTCTGGACCCTTTCGGATAACAATAAAGATTGCTAAGGCTACTAAACCAACCATTATGAGTGTGCTTATTAGAAACATTAATGCTAATGTTCCACAACTCTCACCGCTATCGAAAACAAGTGCACATATGACGACAACACCACCTAAGAATAGGATAATTAGCACGAGTTCCATTTTCTATATTTTTTAAGTTTTCTTGTCCTTCTCCTGGCAGCACAGTACCGCCGCGATAAAATCTCGGAAAAGCGGATGTGGTGCAAGCGGTTTCGATTGAAATTCGGGATGAAATTGTGAACCTACCATCCACGGATGATCGGCTACCTCAGCGATCTCGACGAGGCTTTCATCCGGGGACAGACCGCTAAAACAGAGACCCGCCGATTCTAATTGCGAGCGGTACTGATTATTCAATTCATAGCGATGACGGTGTCGTTCTACAATAATAGGTTGTTGATAGGCGGCATAGCTTTTGGTATTTTCTTTCAGGACGCACGGATAATGTCCAAGTCGCATTGTTGCTCCGAGGTCGGCGACCGCGCGCTGGTTATGCATTAGATCTATTACAGGGTAAGGTGTTTCTTCATCTACTTCTGTGCTGTTTGCGTGTTTTAGTTTCGCAACGTGTCGAGCAAACTCAATCACCAGACACTGCATTCCAAGGCACAATCCGAGATACGGAATCTTATTTTCACGGGCGTATCGTGCGGCGACCAACATCCCTTCGATCCCGCGATAACCGAACCCTCCTGGAACCAGTATTCCATCGGCGTTCTGAAAAATACTATCGAGGTCTGGGTGTTCTGTGAGCGATTCAGCTTCTATCCACTCAATTTCAACAGAGGCTTCGTTAGCAATCCCGCCGTGCTTAAGTGCTTCTTGTACACTGATATAGGCATCGCTGCCGGTTGTATATTTTCCAACAATAGCGATCCGGGCTTTCTGATTCGGATTTTTGAGTTTTTCAACCATTGTGACCCATTCAGCATCCATCGGTGGGCGTGCTTCAAGTCCAAGTCTCTTTAGAACGAGATGCCCCATGCCTTGTCGTTCAAAATTGAGAGGGATTTCATCTACACATTTCGTGTCTAATCCTTCAAAAATATAGTTTTCGCTAATACCACAGAGGAGTGCGATTTTCTGGCGAAACGCCTCGTCCAGCGACTGGCTGGTACGACATAACAATAGATCCGGCTGGACTCCCAACTCTTGGAGTTTGCGGATGCTATGCTGTGTCGGTTTGCTCTTGCTTTCGCCGTTAGGTAGGGTATAAATGAGAGAGACATGGAGGAACATCGTATTGTCGCGCCCGACCTCAACTGCCATCTGACGGATGGCTTCAACGAAAGGCGGCATCTCAAAATCGCCAATCGTTCCACCTATCTCAGTAATGACGATTTCAGCTTCGTTGTCCCTCCCAATCTGATAGATGCGACCTTTGATTTCATCAGTGATATGTGGGATCAACTGCACGGTTTGACCGAGGTAATCCCCTCGCCGTTCTTTTGCGATCACTTCACTGTAGACAGAGCCCGTAGTAAAGTTGGAATACTTGTTCAGATCGATGCCGAAAAACCGTTCATAGTTCCCTATATCCAGATCGGTTTCTGCGCCATCATGGGTGACGAAGACCTCACCATGTTGAAACGGATTCATCACACCTGCATCTACGTTGAGATATGGATCAATCTTAACGACAATCACCTTAAATCCGCGGTTAATGAGTAATCTGCCAAGGGACGCTGTTGTGATTCCTTTGCCGATGCCTGAGATAACTCCGCCCGTCACGAAAATATATTTTGTCATGGAATTTACCTTATGAAGCCTCCAAAATTTTTTTCACCCGCTCCAAGTCGGCAGGGACATCGACCCCAATAAGCGGGGTATTCGTTTCAACGACATGGATAGGGACACCATGCTCTAAAAAACGCAATTGCTCTAACCCTTCTGCGAGTTCGTAAGGTGTACTGTTCCACCTCGTGAACGCGAGAAGTTGCTCTCGACGATAAGCGTACAAGCCGACATGCCGATACACTGGAAACTTATGTAACTCTGTTTCACCGACCTTTCCGGGCATAGGAGCACGCGAGAAGTACAACGCATCGCCCCGAAGATCTGTCACGACTTTAACAACGTTAACGTCCCGATAGTCTATGGCGGTTTCAACCCGTTGTTTTAACGTGCAAACTTGTACCTCTGGGCTGTCAATAAAAGGCTGCAGCATCATATCTATCTGTGCAGGTTCAAGCAACGGTTCATCCCCTTGGATATTGGCAACAATATCACAAGTCAAACGCTCTGCGACGACGGCGACTCGTTCAGTACCTGTCGCACATTGACCGGTCATCTGGACATTTCCACCGAAACGTCTGACAGCATCATAAATCCGTTGGTCATCCGTAGCAACAATGACTTCATCTAATGTTTTTGCGCGGCACGCACTTTCGTAAACATGCTGCACCATCGGCTTCCCGAGCAGGTTCGCCAATGGTTTGCCTTCAAAACGGCTTGAGGCATAACGTGCTGGAATAATTCCTACACTTTGCAACCTTACGCTCCCTCATAACGTCCTATTTTTTATCCATTTTTCTATCTATTTCTCAAATCAGTTTAACGCAAAGTGAAGTTAAAATCAAGATTTTTTTGGTTTGGGTTGCAGACCCGAATAGAAAAGTGGTAAACTTTAAGGTAAATGAATCGTTTTGTAAAAAAGTGAAGGAATGGTTCATCTAAGGAGGATCTGATAAGAATGAAACGGAACCCGATATTTACAATACTAACGTGTAAACTAACCCCTTATCTGGTGTGTTTACTTATGATAGGTGCTTTCTGTGTGCCTGCAATAGAAGTTTTTTCAGCTGATGTTTTAGATCCGGATTTGGTGTTGTACTTCGATTATGAAGATTTTAATGGCGGCACCGTTGTTGAGAAATCCGGACGTGGCTATGACGGTGAGATTAATGGAAAGGTTACACAATCCAATGACGGGAAGTTCGGCAAAGCCGCCCACTTCGTAACCGGAAGTTTTCTCGACTTAGATGGTCCCAATATTAAGCCTGAAGATATTCCTACTGAAGGCATGAGTATCGTCGCGTGGATTAATGTTGAAGCCATCGCAGATATGGCAGTTTTCAATGCGCGGGCAGGTGATAATACGTGGCTTGTACATCCCGAAGCACGCGGTAGTGGAAAGTATCGTTGGCTCAATCGGAGCCCTGGCGGCGCAACTATCTTTGACATTCGCGCTGGTGATAACAAGGCGAATGAATGGCAACATTACGCCGGAACCTTCAGCCGAGCCGATGGGAAAGCTATACTTTATATTAATGGAAAAAATGTCGGTGAAGAGAAAGCACGTGTCGGCACCCCCATTGCACCAGACTGGGATAATGGGGCGCGCGTCGGTTATAACATTGACAACAACCGTCCCTTCGCTGGACTGATGGACGACCTCAACGTCTGGAAACGTGGTTTGACAGAGGAAGAAGTCAATGGCATTATGAACGATGGTGTTGAAGCGTTTCTTGCTGTGGAAGCACACGG
>JAAXHD010000057.1:8569-15774 GCA_012271015.1 Candidatus Poribacteria bacterium
TCTGTCTGCTTATAGCGGAGGTTCAGGACGCATCTGGTGATGTTTTAGATCCGGATTTGGTACTATATTTCGATTACGAGGACTTTCAAGGTGATACTGTCATTGAAAAATCTGGACGTGGTTACGATGGCAAGATTAATGGGGACGTAACACAATCCGATGATGCGAGGTTCGGGAAAGCCGCCCATTTCGCATCCGGTAGTTTCTTGGATTTAGATGGTCCCAATGTTAAGGCTGAGGACATCCCTACCGAAGGCATGAGTATTCTTGCATGGATTAACGTTGAAGCCGTATCAGATATGGCGATTTTCAACGCCCGAGCAGCCGATAGTACATGGCTTGTACACCCCGAAGCACGCGGTGATGGAAACTATCGTTGGCTCAATCGAAGTCCTGGTCAAACAATATTCGACATCCGGGGTGGTGAAAACAAAGCCAACGAATGGATACATTACGGTGGTACATTCAGCCGCGCTGAGGGATTAGCCGTGCTTTATATCAATGGTGAAAATGTCGGTGAGGAAAAAGCTCGCGTCCCCACTCCTATCGCAGGCGACTGGGATCAGGGTGCACGTGTCGGCTATAATATCGACAACAACCGACCTTTCACCGGATTGATGGATGACCTTAACATCTGGAAACGCGGTTTGTCAGAGGAAGAGGTCAATAATATCATGAACAATGGTGCTGGCGCAACACTCACTGCAGTAGAAGCACACGGTAAACTCACGACTACTTGGGGCAGGCTTAAAACAAACTAACGAAAATGGGAAGGATTCAAACCATTTTCGGTGGATCCTCTTCCGATGCGTCAGGGTCCGTGGTAGTCTCTGAAGATGAACATGTGCTGAGCACTTTAGTGAGATAACCTTCCTGCGAAAGCAAGTCTTTATTCGCTCGGAGACTCGCTTCATGGAACCGATAGTCATCTTCACTGAGTAGGTAATAATACTGAAGGTGTCCAGCACTGACCGCTTGTTTGAGATCTGATGGTGAGATGTCCAGCATCGCTGCCGCCTCCTCCAGATCATACTCAACCACGGCATTGCGTATTCGCATCTTCTTATCTCCATTTTCAGCGTTGTGATGTGCGTGTGCCTAAGCGTCTACTAAACACCGAAGAACAGCAGAAACTCTAGAGGGGATACCTCATCTGTGTAGAAAGAAAGGTGCTGTTGCTAATTCTGCCTACCTACGAGTCCAAGTAATTGTAGATTTTACCATAAAATTATAGAAGATGCAATAAATAGACGAAGTCAGGTTGCCCGATGCAGTATCGGTGTACGAGTTACACGCTCTCTAAATCTCTTAAATCATCACTTATCTGTGCGCTGGTTTTCTGCACGCTTATAGCAGGATCAGAAGCAAATGCAGAGAACTTTCTATCAAGATGGGATCAAACCCTTTTTGATCGTTTCTATGATGCCCCGCCACACCGGGAGCCGATGTGGACGCTCATGGAAGGGATAACAGAATTTGGGCATTATCGGGCAGTTATGGGACTTTCTGTTCTCCTCATGGCTTACGGTGATGAAGCACATCAGGAGACTGGAAGGCTTTTGTCTTCTGCATTCCTCGGGACTGGGTTGGTAACGTATGGTATGAAGAGGTGGATTGGTCGGAAACGCCCTCTTGATGAGAGTTTGGGGAATCCAGCTTTCCCGTCCGGACATACATCCTTGGCGTTCAGTTCAGCAACGATTTTGGGGTATCGGTATCCGAAATGGCGAATTCCGCTCTACATCGGTGCTGGGCTCGTCGGTTTTTCGCGTATCTATCTCGGACGGCATTATACATCAGATGTGATAGCGGGGGCAGCAGTTGGCACAGCAATCGGAATGCTAGTCTGGCATCAGCGCGTCACGTTGCTGAAATGGGAATTTTAGAATAGCCATCAGCAGTCGGCAGTGTTTTTGCTTGGGTGTTTCCCTAGCAATCAGCCGTTTAACACAATCCAAGTCCAAAACGACGTGTTGGACGACTCGGACACAGAAAAGTTCAAGTTTCAGAGACCGCAATTTATCCGCAAGGGAAAATTAAAAACGTTGACAATAAAACGCACGCGACGTAAAATATAGTAACATAGGAGGATGAGACTGATGAGTCGTACGAAAGATCGCATCCACTTCCGGTATCAGATTATAGGCAAAATCGGTATGTTTCTCTTAATAGGTACGTTATCAGCAGGTTGTGCTGTCCCACCGCAACCCTCAGTCGATGTCTATATGGAACCCATCGCGGGACGTTTTAACGCACAGATTGATCCAGAGTCAGGGGCAGCAACTGTCGAAAAAAAGGGAATTGCTGTTACTATTAAACCGTTTGATGAGGTAGAACTATTTGGACTCACCGAAGATCCGAGAGTGAATCCTTATCTCTTGGTTCAGAAGAGTGGTGCTGTTGAACCCATCTATACGGTGTTCGATATTACAGTCCATAACCGGGATAACCGACGCGTTTTGGTTGACGATACAGCCATCCTCATTGATGGAAACGGCGTGCAATACGCCAATCTATCCAACCATTATTTCGACTCACTCTATGACAACGTAGATCTTTCCCAAAATAACACGTGGCAGGGAGGTTACCCTTACGTTCCTACCGCTTACGGCTACTATCCGTACTACGGTCACTATCAGTCTTACATAGATGCCGAAGCACTTGAGTTGGGGCGTATCGTGATGGAGGCCCACATCTTTGAAGGCGCAAAGCTGTTCTCCGGTGCGAAACGGAGCGGTTTCTTAATTTTTGACCGACTTGAGAGTGCCGCCACAGATATTCGAATCATTGTTCCTCAAGTCCGAATAGTCCATCTAAATGGCAAAGAGGATAAATTGGAATTTAAAATTGACTTCAGACAGGTCTTGCCATAGAATAACGATAACCTCAATGGCTTAGTTCGCATTGATAATACGCAGGGTTCTTTAGTTTTCCGTTCTTTAGGGGGTTTTTGAGGAACCAGGTCAGGTAGGTACGGTTTCTAACCGCACCGGATCTCCAAAAAGACGGGGAATCCGATAATTTCTTAAAACTAAATGACCCTACACAATAAACGGAGTACATAAGAAAGATGAGAAATTGTATTATAATATTGTTGATAGTAGGGCTTGTATCTATTTGGGGGTGCCAACCCGCAAGTAAGGACAAACAGGAAGCTCAGAGAGAACTCAAAGTTGCCGTAGCCGCGCCCTTTACAGGGAACGCAGCAGCATTTGGGGAAATGATCAAACGCGGTGCCGAGCTCCGAGAAAAAGAGATTAATGACGCTGGTGGCATCAACGGTATGAAGTTGACGCTAATTTTTGAAGATGATGCCGGCAGAGATGCAGAGGCGAGCCTCGTGGCAGAACGCATCGCTAGTAATTTGCAAATTCTTGCGGTCGTTGGGCACTTTAACAGTTCCTGTTCGTTGGCGGGCAAACCAATTTACAAACGGGCGGGTATCGTTGAATTGTCGCCCGGTTCCACGAACGTGACCGTTTGCGAGGGAAGCGACTGGACGTTCCGCAACTTGTATCGGGACGATTTTCAAGGACAATTCATTGCCCGATACATTGACGAGGTCCTGACAGATCTCCAATCTGTCGCTGTCTTTTTTGATAACGATGATTATGGGCGCGGTTTAAGAAACGCATTCGTCGAAGAAGCCGAAAAGATAGGGCTTAACCTCGTTGCTGATGAAGCGTATGAGCGCGATAGCACCAATTTTAAGGCGCAACTTACCAGTATCAAAGCCAAAAACCCCGATGCTATTTTTATCTCTGGACTCTATGGACAAGCGGGTTTGATTGTCAAACAAGGACGTGAGACAGGAATCACTGCCCAGTTTTTCGGGGCGGATGGTATAGATTCCCCAGATTTTCTCACAATCGCAGGTCCCGCCGCAGAGGGGACTTATTTAACCACACCTTTTACGTTTGGAGCAGCAGGTGAAGATGCCCAACAGATGGCAACTAATTTTGAGGCACTTCATGGTATGGCTCCCGATACATGGGCAGCATTGACGTATGATGCCGTTGGAATGATTGCGGAAGCTCTTGAAAAAACCTATAATCAAGAAGCATCTGTTAGGGATAACCGAAAAGCTATCCGTGACCATTTGGCATCCTTGGATACACCTGAGGAAGGTTACGTGGGCGTTACAGGGATTACCTATTTTGATGTAAATGGCGATACGGTTAATAAACCGGCTTATGTGAAAATTGTGGAAGATGGGCAATTTGTTGCAGCCGATCAGCAATTACTTGATTTAAACTGATTTTGAAATGGGCTTTCTTTTACAGCATCGTAAGGGATGAGGCATTAGAGTCCTCTTTACAAAACTAACTCCTGAAGAAAAGAATTATGGCGCAATTTTTAGAGCAAATTATTAACGGATTGGTGCTGGGGGGTATCTATGCGCTCATCGCCGTCGGCTACACGATGGTTTACGGCATTATTCAGTTGATTAACTTCGCACACGGCGAAATTTTTATGCTCGGTGCCTACATTGCACTCATGCTCATAACAGTTTTCGGTATACCGTTTTGGGTAGCGTTGCCACTGAGTATGGTTCTCTGCGCAATGTTAGGAATGCTGATTGATTTGGTTGCCTATCGCCCCCTTCGGAACGCACCGCGCTTATCGGCGTTGATTACAGCAATAGGTATGTCACTTGCATTGCAAAACCTCGCGAGAATGATTTGGTCAGCCCGCGATCGTCAATTTCCTACTCAACTTCTCCCAACGATCTTCCAAGGTCAAAATGCGATTTCACTGCCGGGGGGTGGAACTTTACCTTATCGGGACGTGTGTATTATCCTGTTGGCACTCGTTTTAATGATTGCCCTAAATAGGTTGATTTACCTGACCAAGATTGGTAAAGCGATGCGGGCGTGCGCCCAAAATCCAGTTGCAGCAAATCTGATGGGCATTAAAACAAATCAGGTGATTGCTATAACATTTGCTATCGGCTCTGCTTTAGGAGCCGTTGCGGGTATCATGGTAGGTTTGAGCGAAAGTGTTACACCGACGATGGGATACTACAAAGGGGTCGCCGCGTTTGCTGCCGCTGTTCTTGGGGGGATAGGTAATGTCACAGGGGCAATGCTTGGCGGCATCATAATAGGCGTAGCCGAAGTGTTTGGAGCCGGGTACATCTCCTCAGGGTACCGATTGGCGATTGCTTATATCATAATGATTGTGGTGATTGTTATTCGTCCGTCCGGTTTACTCGGAAAATCGACAGGAACCCGTGCTTAACATGAACGACAAACTTACACCCAAAAATGTCATTCTCGGCTTACTCGTCTGTTTTCTACCGCTGTTGATGTATGGTATAGATGCCATATCCCTTCTCCTGTCTCGGTACGATATTTACCTGGATCTCCCAAGTGGCGACTACATGTTGCGGATTGTTGTTCGCGCCTATCTCTACATGCTCCTCGCAATTGGGCTCAACATTGTGTGTGGGTTCACAGGTCAACTGGATCTGGGCTATGTCGGTTTTTATCTTATCGGCGGCTACACGGCAGGGCTATTGATGGCACGGCTTGGGGTGACTTATTGGATTGCGTTGCCCCTGGCTGTGATTAATGGGGCGTTGTGGGGTCTGTTGCGTGGCGCACCCACGCTGCGGCTCACGGGTGATTATTTCGCGATCGTCACCTTCGGGTTTGCTGAGTTGCTCTTCCGTATCGTGAAAAATGAAGAGTGGTTGATTGGCGGTCCGAACGGAATGGTTCGTGACATTCCACCGCCTGCAGTTTTTGGAGTGGTGTTCAATCAGAATTGGCACAATTACTATCATATCATTCTCCTGCTAATGCTGGTTGTTTTTATCACCTATCGACTACAGCATTCCCGTGTCGGTAGAGCCTGGGTCGCGATTCGCGAAGATGAACAGGCAGCAGAAAGTATGGGAATTAATGTGAGTCGTTATAAGGCGTTGGCGTTTACAGTGAGTGCAGCAATCGGCGCGTTAGGAGGGGGCTTCATTGCACAATTCCAAGTTAACATTAGTGCCCCCTTCTTCGAATTTTGGGAGTCGATTTTCATTCTCTGTATGGTAGTCCTCGGAGGGATGGGAAGCATCAGGGGGGCAATGATAGGTGCAGCGATCCTTGGATCATTAGGTGAGATTCTGAGACCTGGCTTCATTATTCCCTATCAATTTGGCAATGCCCGCTATCTTATTTTTGGAATTATTCTTATCCTCTTAATGCGTTTCCGTCCAGGTGGATTGTCGCTCAGAAAGGCATAATATCGATCAGCTGTCAGTTCCCATCGAAAATAGTTATTCTACTCGCGAGGCTTTAAACCGTCCACAGCGGAGCTTGAAAGTCTATAGCCATTCCTGCTGACCTCTATCCCGTTGACCGCCGCTTGCTGACTGCTGACAGCCATCTCTCACAGATAAGCAGAATTAACGCCCCAACCACAAATAATTGGAACCGTTCCTGATACTCGCCATCTGAACGGATTCTGAACTGCTGTTTTTCGAGCCGTGCTAAGTCCGCCGTTAACCGCGCAATTCCCCCATTCGCATGATAATAACTGCCATTTCCCACTTCGGCAATTTCTTGCAGGCGAGTTTCATTTAACGCTGTTAGCACGAGTTGTCCGTTGGCATCGCGCTTGTATGGAGCGGTTTCCGTAGCAGTATCCCGCGGAAGCGGAATAGGCGCGGGTTTGACAGCGTTCCCAATACCGACACAATAAATGTGTACGCCTTGTTGAGTCGCAGTTCTTGCCGCCTCGATCGCTTCTTCACCGTGGTCTTCCCCGTCTGTAAAAAGGATCAGGACCTGCTGTCCCTCGAAATAGGGGTCTATTGCTGTCGTATCGCTCCCGTTTGAACTCAGTCGAGCGGTCGCTGTCTCAATAGCATCGCCGATACGGGTCCCGCTGTGGGTAAGAGTTTCGGCGGTTATCGCATCCAAGAATTCTCTGAGGGTGCCAGTGTCGCTTGTCAAGGGACACACCACGAAACTCGCTTCAGCAAAGTAGAGTAATCCGACCCGGTCGCCTTCCAGTTCCCCCAATAGCGAAAATATAACCTCTTTCGCAAGGATCAATCGTCGAACGGATTCTTCATCTTTGGCAAGCATACTGGTCGAAATATCCAATGCGATCATGACATCTAACCGTTCCGCAACGGGTTCAGGCTTGGTGCCCCACTGTGGGCGTGCGATTGCAAGCGTTAGGAGGAAATAACTCAGCAGCAA
>JAAXHD010000128.1:0-1071 GCA_012271015.1 Candidatus Poribacteria bacterium
GAATTGCTACACTGTCTACTTCTGCGTGTCTCACAGTCGTCTACGTCAAAGAAGTGGCAAAGAAAAAAAATACTACTACTGCAACAGGTACCGTAAAATGCACGAGTTTTGCACAACCAGCTGTATAGGTGGGAAGTGGTAGCAGTAATTGTTATGGAACTAAAGTTGTCATATGAAATGATAAATACAAGAATTTCATATATTTCAGCCACGGAATGAACAAATAAATGCAACGATGACCATCACGCAACTTTTGCAGTTACGAAAAGAAACGCTGAAAAAATCCAGGCTTAACAAGACTCGAACCCCGACCCCCGCGACACCGGTGCAGCGCTCTAACCAATCAAGCTGGCAAGCCCACTGGGAGCTGGATCTCTCAGTTGGCTTGCTGGCTCAGTTAACACAACCAATCAGAAGCAAAGTTCAAGCCAATCATGACTTGCCGGTAGGCGTTTTCTCGCGCTTTTTAACCGATTGCACCTATTTCGCGCGAGTTATGATTGGTTAATTCGATTGTCAGCGCCCGTTGCGATTGGTCAGTCCAATTGTATGATTACGACTAAACGACAGACAGTTGAAGATAACTCTTAAAGACAAAAGCTATTTACCTTGACGTTTATTAACTTCTCTTGAGCCTCCTGTAACGAAGCAGGTGCAGAGTGGTCAGCAGCACACCGCGCGAAAAGTGTCGCAGCTTCCGCGGCCTCCGTTTCAAATGCATTCCACTGACTCTTAAACTCCTGCAAATCATTTGCCGAAGCCGTCAGCTGTTTGCTCAGTTGAATTATTTCAGCGTTCATCCTCGCAACTTCAGCGGTTTTCCCACTTCCCTGTAAACTTTCGCTGTACGCAAGATACTCCTCTAGCTTGGTGTTTAGCATGGAGAGAGCTTGGATCCTCTCTGACATCCGAGCATCATCAAGGGTCACACTGGCCTCGTTCTCAAGCAGCGAAGCATTAGCATCCTGAATCAGAATCCCCGCCTTTTTCAACCAGCCTTCCAAAGTCTGTTGCTCGGCAACGAGCTTTCGTAAAGCTTCGACTTGGTCATTGATCAGATCTTGCAAAGAA
>JAAXHD010000128.1:1315-1820 GCA_012271015.1 Candidatus Poribacteria bacterium
GCATTTCGCAAGCTCTTCTTCAGTATGAGTAAGGCTGGAAGTCTCAGCAATAGCACCCAGATCAACTGCGCGGATCTGCCCTGAAAGACCTTCGTAAAAAGCCAACAATTCAACGCAATCGTTATCAAACTGACGCATTTTCTCCAGCTGTGCGGTTTCGTCGGTGAGACGCTCTTTCATCGCTTGAACGTCTGCGGTCAGAGCGTAATAATCCTGTTCAATCGCACTCTCGTCTACATCGACATGTCCGGCTTTAGCTATGGCAATTTTCTCCGGCACAGAAGATAGAAGCATGTCACATGATTCAAGTTTGGCCAGATCAATCCTCCGCGAACTAATTCTTTCTTCAATCCAGTTATCACTTTCAAGCTCAGCAGACTCCAAGCTTTTTTCACGTTTCAATTCTACTAACAGATCTCTTACGCGATGGAGGTCGGACACAAGTTTACCGTGTTGTTGCAAGCGACTTTTAATCTCAGCGCTGTTGCTTACTAACTTAGCTTTA
>JAAXHD010000411.1 GCA_012271015.1 Candidatus Poribacteria bacterium
TTTAATTCTAATGGTCACTATAAATCGGTGCCACGTTTCACCGCCATCCCTTGATCGATGGATGCCCGTGATACCCCCCGTATAAAAGGTGCTTTCATCTAAAGCGACAGCAGAACTCACACTAAATTGCATCTGTGTAATACCGGAGGATTCTGTGGAACGCCAAGTGTCTCCGCAATCCGTTGAGCGAGCCACAACGCCTTCCTCTCCACCTATCAGTAAGACGGTTTTTCCAGAGGCGACCAGTTTAATCGGCGGCAACGTTTTCATGAAAAGATCCCGGGCATCCGCGGGCGTTATATCCGTCCAAGAATCGCCACCATCGGTTGAGCGGAAGACCCACCACGAATCTTTACGCATGTCACACAACCTATGGTAATTTTCCTCTGGCGTTCCGTCACCTTCCATTACATTTACTTCTACGGCGACATAGATAGTGTCTTCAGATACCACCAAAGAACGCACCACCACAGTATTGTTCACCGGCAACTGTAAGTGTTCCCAAGTGCCTGTATTGAAGCGGTAAATTCCGAGAGAGGTTCCTGCAAACAGAGTGCCGCCGCTCAACTGTAACGTATAAATCCCCGATTTCTGTGTGAAGCGGTTGTCTAAACCGTCATTCATATTTTTCCACGAATTTCCAGCGTCATCAGATCGGAAAATACCGTTATTAAGGGTAACGTAAAAAGCATCTTCCGTAATCAGCAACTCCCTCACGTGTCCATTTGGACAAGGACCGATAGTATTCCAAGTTTTGCCGTCATCCGTTGAGGCAAACAACGTCCCAGATGGAATTATATAAAGCGTGCCATCGTGTTCAGCAATCGGAATATCGCCTGCGGTCTCTTGACGCAAAAAATCGGTGTTGACGAGTTGCCATTCATTTTCATTTGCAGGCAATTTATAAATATTCTCATAACCCATCACTGCGTAGAGCGACCCATCCGAAGTTTTTGTTAAGGTACCAACTGGTGCTGCCACACCAGGTTCATTCATCTGAATCCATTTCATAACATCCCCCATGAGATCATCTGATACTTGCGAACTGCCCAAAGCCTCGCGAACGATAGGTGTCTCCTTCTGCAATCGTTTCCGTGCGCGGTGGAGTCGGCTCTTAATCGTGTTCGGCGACATCTCCAGAAAGTCGCCAATTTCTTCGCAACTCATCTCACTGAGATAGTGAAGTGCCACCACTGTCCGTTCGCGCTCTGTTAGTTTTTGCAGAAGATATTCAAC
>JAAXHD010000238.1 GCA_012271015.1 Candidatus Poribacteria bacterium
AACCCCCCTTATCAGGGGGACTTTAAGACGGAATGCGTAAGTCCTATTATAGTAAAATCCGAAAATAAATGAACACTTGTCCGAAGATAACCCCCCTAACCCCCCTTATCAGGGGGGAATAAGATGGGAATTACTTCGATTTGATGTGTTTAAATAATTATGGGCTTTGCTATAAAATCGTCGCAGCTTTAGCATCCGGTGGAGAGATGTCTTACAAAGCGGTTATATTCGATTTATACGGTACATTGGTTGGAAATTACAGTCGCCAAGCGTATGACCGAGTCCAAGAACAGATGGCGAAAATCCTCAACGTACCGTATCCAAAGTTTTGGCAAACTATGGGAGAAACCTTCAAAAATAGGGCATTAGGCAGCAACCGTTCGTTTGAGAATAATATTGTTGAAGTGTGTCGGCGTTTAAATGCTAAGGTGGATAAGACCCAAATTGAACAGACCGTTGTTCTGAATTATGAATTCACAAGGAATTCCATCATCCCTGATCCCGAGGTTTTGGAAGCATTAGGTCTACTAAAACGCAGTGGCTTCCTTATAGGACTCATCACCAACTGCAACGCCAATGTCCCTTTACTTTTTCCTAAGTCTCCCTTAGCACAATACATTGATGTCCCTGTTTTTTCTTCCGAAGAGCGGCTCAAGAAACCTTCACAGCGCATCTATGAGATCGCGTGTGAGCGATTGAGGACCCAACCACAAGAATGTGTTTACGTTGGGGATGGAAGCGGCGAAGAATTAACGGGGGCAGCAGCAGTCGGCATGCTACCTATACTAAAACGAGTCGATTTAACAGATGTCTACGATCCACATCGACCAGAAGTAGAAAACTGGCGGGGCATCGCTATTGACGAAATCGCAGAGTTGTGCGACATCGTTTCCGAATTGCCGTAATTATAACGTCAGTTTGATTAATCATTTCGGATGTGTTACTGGTTCTATTTCCGCACCACAGAACTGACAACCGACAACCATTTTTATTTTTTTGATAGGAGGATTGAACAATGGCGTACTTTTTTCCTGAAGCAAGCCGGACTTTCAGTGAATACCTGCTTTTACCTAACTTGACGACGAAGGATTGTATCCCTGAAAACGTTATCTTGAGAACGCCTCTGGTGAAGTTTAAAGTCGGGCGGCAACCGTCATCTCTGGAAGTGAATATCCCGTTTGCTTCAGCCATCATGCAAGCCGTTTCGGATCACAATTTGGCGATCGCACTTGCCAGACAGGGTGGGATCTCCTTTATTTATGGGTCCCAAAGTATTGAAGAACAGGCAGCAATGGTCGGTACAGTTAAAAATCATAAAGCAGGTTTCGTCATCAGCGACTCAAATTTAAAGTATGATAGCACGATAGCAGATGTCGTGAAACTCACCGAAGAAACAGGACACTCGACGATTCCTATCACCGAAGATGGCTCGGCTTCAGGAGAACTGTTAGGACTCATAACGGATAAAGATTATAGATTGAGTCGGGTGGATTTAAACGCTAAAGTCAGCGAATTCATGACACCGTTTCCCGAACTGATTGTCGGTCAAAAGGGTATTACGATTGAAGATGCGAACGATCTCATTTGGAAACACAAGATCAATTGTCTGCCGATTGTCGATGAAAACCGTAAACTGGTACATCTGGTTTTCAGGAAAGATTACGATGACCATAAGAAAAATCCGCTTGAGTCCGTGGATTCGCAGAAAAGACTTGTTGTGGGTGCTGGCATTAATACAAGGGATTACAAAGAGAGAGTGCCAGCGTTGGTCGCAGCGGGCGCCGATATTATTTGCGTCGATTCTTCGGAAGGATATACAGAATGGCAATCAGACACCATCCGATTTATTAAAGGGACGTACGGCGATGCTGTGAAAGTGGGCGGCGGGAATGTCGTTCACGGCGATGCGTTTATGTATCTGGTGGAAGCCGGTGCTGATTTTGTGAAGGTGGGTATCGGTGGCGGTGCGATTTGTATAACGAGAGAACAGAAAGGCATCGGTTGCGGGCAAGCGACTGCCGTCATTGAAGTCGCCCGACAAAGGGACTTGTATTTGCAGGAGACCGGTGTTTACGTCCCGATTTGCTCAGACGGCGGTATATTTCAAGATTATCATATCGGTTTGGCACTTGCGATGGGTGCGGATTTCGTGATGATGGGCAGATATTTCGCAAGATTCGATGAAAGTCCAAGTAAGCTCAGAAAGCTGGGTATGAATACGGTAAAAGAGTATTGGGGAGAAGGCACGAAGCGCGCTGCGAATTGGCAACGCTACCACGAGGGTGGCAGCCCAGAACTATTGTTCGAGGAGGGTGCCGATGCTTATGTGCCTTATGCAGGAAAGATGAACGATAATTTGAAGACGACCCTCGCGAAAATCCGATCGCTTCTATGTAATTGTGGGGCGATATCGCTACCGGAATTTCGTCAAAAAGCGAGATTCGTGTTGGTCTCTTCAGCGAGTATCCGTGAAGGCGGTGTCCACGATATTATCCCAAGGACGACACAGGATGGCTAAACATGAAAACTTCCAACAACAAAATCACGCTTAACCTTGACGGTGACGCGGAAGTCTCTGTCAAAGGTTTCATTGCACCGATTGAGCATACACTCTCCAATTTCCACGTTGAGTGGGAGACATTGGCGAATCTACGTGTCGCTGAACCGGAAAAGCAGTATCCTGTATCTGTTTTTCAAGCATTTCTTCCAGATGAACCGGTTTCAGTGGGCGAGTGCTGGCAGATCCAAGAATCTGGCGTGCTGGCGTTGCTCAGGCAATTACATACTGCCCTAAATCTGAATATGGACAATGATTCGGGAGATTCGATCGGACTCTGGGCATGCCTACGCGCTTACGACGATAAATTTGCCGACATCGCGTTTCGGGTTCATGCGGAGTTTAGATTAGAAGATGGCTGGCTTACGCCTTCGCAGTTTGCCGGAAATCTTATAATCGACCGACTTGAGGGAAAGATTGTTTTCTTTGAAATGTCCGTCCCTGCAGGCACGGTGAATCTCGATATCGGTTGGAAAGAAGACGAAGAGGCATCTTATTCTATTACGGATGCGGGTTTTTGCTCGCAAATGGAACTCCGTGCCGGGGCGCGAGAGGTCGCGCAGAAGATAGGACTTTCAACATCTATCACCGAAGAAGAAGCAGAACGCGTGTTAGCAGGACGTTTCTATAAGTCAGAACACATTAACTGGGTATCCGCATATCAAGCGGTGGAGAGAGCAGCGGCAGAAGTGAAGCTTATTCATGTAATTTCAATAGACGGTCCGTTGGCTGATGAGTCCTGCTGAGGGAGCGGCAAAGGCTTGAGGGCAGGTGTCCTCTCTGACGACCAAGTTATCGAATTCTTGAATGAAAACTTCATTAACGTTTGGGTGTCCAATGTCGAATTAGAACGCACGCCCAGAAAACAAGCCTACATGGCACGAAGACGTAAGGAACTATCCAAAACATTTGACAGAACACACCCATTAGCAAAAGCCATCATGGAAGGGTGGAAAGAACATTCACCTGTGGATTGTTTAGTTATTGCCCCAGAATACGATGTGATGGGAAAACTTCCACTTAATGACTTCTTTGATGCCTGTTTCCGAAGTGGTACCCCAGAAGAGGATGCCTACCTTAAGTTTCTTGAGGATTCTTTAGATGGTAAGTTGCCCGGATTTAACGATGAAACTTCAGGTGCTGCTTCAAGTGATTTGAGGGTTGTGCTTAACTCTGAGCAGACGGAACAAGAAATACTGGATATTCTTCGGACACCGAGGTACGGCTATCAAGATTATACCGTCGTTGAGATTGATGCGACAGCCTTTGAGGACGGTGGTACACTCATCATCAATATTCGGATGGGCACTGCGAAGCCGGGCGGGCCATTCGATCTGTATGATAGCGATACTAAACTGCCGACGAAGGGTTATCCTGATGACGCGCTTACCTCAGCATGGGATATTCCATCTGGACAGATAGGAAGAATCCGACATTGTTTTGATGAAGGTAAGGTCTTTAAACTGGGTGCTACCGGTACGTGGTTCAATGAGAAAGGGAGCATCAACGCCTTTCACGCAAAAGTTTCTGTAGAGGCAGATTAAAATGGAAACGTTAAAAAATAAAATTGCACTTAACCTCGACGGTGATGCAGAAGTGTCCGTTAAAGGTGTCATCGCACCGATTGAATACACGCAATATAATTTTCATGTAGAGTGGGACGAGTTGGCGAATTTTCGGGTCGCTGAACCGGAAAAGCAGTATCCCGCATCTGTTTTTCAAGCGTTTCTGCCGTCGGAACCGGTTGCGGTGGGTGAATGTTGGCAGATCGGAGAAGAAGAAAGTGCCTTAACGTTGCTAAAGCAGCTCCATCCGACTCCAAAACTGAGACTGGAAAACGATGATGAGGATTACACTGGAATATGGGCATGCCTACGTGCTTATAATGATACACTTGCTGAAATCGCGTTCCGTGTTCACGCAGAATTTATCATGAAAAATGGCAAGTTCACGCCATCACAGTTTGCGGGGCATTTGGTCATAGACCGAATTCAAGGGGAAATTGTGGCTTTCAAAATGTTCGTTCCGCCAACAACACTGAACTTCGATGCCGGTTGGAAACAAGAAGATGGGAACTATTTCGCGGAGATCGGTTATTGTCCACAACTTCAACTCTGGAGTGGTATATATCCTACCGATGTGGAATACAAAACATCAATCACAGAGGCAGAAGCGGAACGGATGCTCATATCACGTTATTATGTGTTCCAGAAAATTAACTGGGTATCGCTTGAGGAAGCGTTTGAACTGGCTTCTGTTGAACAGAAACCGATACATGCGGTCTCGTTAGATGGTCCGCTTTTCGATGAGTCGTGCTGAGGTACCGGCAGAATCTTGAGGACAGGTGTTCTCTCTAAAGACGCAATTATTGAATTCCTGAACGAAAATTTCATCAACACTTGGGTAGAAAATGCAGAATTGGGACGTACAGGCAGCTTGCAAGCCCCTATTGCGAAAAGACGTGAACGGGAAGGAAAGACGTTCAATACAAGCCATGCCTTAGCCAGAGCTATAATGAGAGGCTGGGTCAAAGGTTCACCGGTAGACTGTTTCGTTATCTCATACGAGTTTGATTTGATGGGAAGTGTTGACTTCAATGAATTTCTTGACAACCTGCAACGCCCTGAGGATGAACCTGTGGTATACATGCAATTTCTTAAGGATTCGTTGGCAGGTAAACGCCCTGGACTGGGTGACATCGTCCTTACACCTGACACGTCGTACCGAGAAGTGATAGACACTTTTCGCGTGCCGACACGTGCGCATGAAGAATATACTGTTGTGTTCATTGATGCCACTGCGTTTAAAAATGGTGGCACGCTTACCATTGACATCCAAGTCGGTAGGGACAGCGGAATAGGCATTTTCCATCTGCTTGATGGAGACAAAAAACTGCCGACAGAAGAAGTGCCTGATGGAATTGATCCTGAAAAATGGAACAGTCAAGAGAGCGATGCATACGAGCAGGCGTTTGATGCCCTTGCGAGAGTTTGGGGTATATTCCCCGGTCAAAGTGGACGAATTACGTACGATTTTGAAAAAGGTCAATGCTTTAAGTTGTGTGCGACTGGGGATCAATGGGGTGGGATCGGCGATATAAACGCTTTTGTCGCGAAAATTTCTGTGAAGGGGCAGGATTGAACGGTTTAAAGTTGAATCCGTTGGGTTTCACTCGGTTTTGGGTGACTTCAGGTTTCTCTGTTCCGTTGAAAACTCGGGGTTGTGTGCGATTTTTAGTCGGTCTCCGTTCAACCCAACCTACAGGCTCGGTACCGCAGGCTAAAAGCCTACGGTACATAAGCAAATCGTTCCGCTGCAGGGCAGGATTCAGAAACGCAGGCTAAAAGCCTACGGTACAATGAGATTGCAGGAAAACGCAGGCTAAAAGCCTACGGTACAATGAGATTGCAGGAAAACGCAGGCTAAAAGCCTACGGTACATGGATTACTTACATCTGACAACCGCACAAACTGGTACCCGTCCTGTTTTAGGGCGGTGATGATTCGGTCTGTCGCTTCGATTGTTCCTGACCGGTTTGCGTTCTTATTTTCCGCTTTTCCGTCGTGCATGACGATAATCGAACCCGCCCCTGTACCTGTAGATGAAAGTGTTTTTCTCAGGACGGTTTCAGTAATCTTGTCGGGGTTCTGTGTCGTCCAATCCCAACTCCAAACATCGCCACTGATGTGTACCCTATCCTGTTTTGCAAGCACATAAGCGACGGGTAGAAACCGTGTCAGCATCGGTGCTCGAAATACGCTATCCTTTGCGATGCCGTGTCGCTGAAGGAGGTCATCCGTGCGTTCAATTTGTCGGCGAACAGAGAACGGCGGCAGGAAACCTAATACCGGATGGCTATAGGTGTGATTGCCTATCTGGTGTCCCTCAGCAATAACCCGATTTACCGTTTCGGGATGCTTCTCAATCCGATTTCCGATCATGAAGAAGGTGGCTTTGACGTTGTGCTTGGCGAGAACATCAAGCAACTGGTCCGTATAGGGTGGACTCGGTCCATCGTCGTAGGTGAGTGCGACGATTCGTTTGTCTGTGTTCAGGTGGACGATATTCTTTCCGAACGGCGGTCTAAAGAAAAGCCATAGGAGTGTTGCCGTTCCAAATCCTATCGCGATCGTGATTATCAGACTCATTTAGAAATCCCTTTTGCCTCGCGTATTCTCGGTAGGTACCACCAAGGTACATGCGGATATGCGTGGTGTTCCCAGTGGTAGCCGAAGTGGTAACAGAAGATAAACGACCAGAATGTGGAATAGGCGTTGCTTTGCGCGCGATGTGGGTTGTGGTATCTACTTTTGAGTTTATTCATCGTTGTAAATTCGGTTCGGTTACATGAAGATTAACAGGATTTACGCAAATTGAATGGGGAAACGGTATATTTTGCTGATTTAACCCCCTAAATCCCCCAACCCCCTATATCCCCCCTTATCAGGGGGGTAGGAGGACTTTAAGACGGAATGCGTAAGTCCTATTATTAATTCGGTAGTACAGAAGCTTTGCGCGCAGAATAGGAGACCGCAGGAAACTAACAGCCTACGGTACAAAAAGAACTGAAGAGGGTTTTGAAACTTTCA
>JAAXHD010000272.1:0-4013 GCA_012271015.1 Candidatus Poribacteria bacterium
CTATATTTTACGTTAAATAAAATATCATAACTGTTTAATGTAGGCTGGTAGAACACGCCTTTAATTATTCTGTGGGGGTTAATTTATGCGCGGGATAATCCCGAAGTCATCTAATGTGAGGAAGGACTTTCTACGGAAACGCCCTTCTAACGGACAACCTGCACCTGATGAACAAGCTAACGAAGAGTTAACAACGATAGAAGAAATGCCCGAGGAATTGGAGCATCGGGCACACGCATTACTCGCAAACGGCGAAGAAATTAAAGTCGCTGTCTCAACCGATCTGCGGTTCGATGGCAATTACGGCAAAGATTGGGTAATTGCTACCGATAGACGACTCATCGCTTTCAACCAAAACGGTACCCCGGAACATCAACTTCGCGAGATTCCACTCACCTCAGTTGAGGCTGTTGAGATCGTTGAGATGTACGGTAACAATATCCTCAAGATCAGAACATCCGAGGATGCCACGGAAGTTGCCCGCTACTCACGCCGGGTCTCACCCAAGTTTGAGTTAGCAACGCCTGAATTAGAGACATTGGTTCAGGAAGCGAACCCAGATGTAGAACATGAGAAGCAACACCGTCCGCAAGGTTGGGGAAAAAATAAAAACAAATGCGAAACATGCGGACAACCGTTGCCACGCTGGTCGGGCGTTTGTGTTAATTGCGTTGAAAAACGGAAACTCATCTTCAGGCTCATTCGATATTCGTACCCTTTCTGGCACGTCGCTCTTCCTGCCCTTGGTTTGATGATGCTGATCCGGTTGGTATCACTTTACCCAACCATTCTGAGCAAGGAGATGGTTGATAACATCCTTCTTCCGGCAGGGACAGCTTTAACGGGTGCCACAGTAACTGAAACCGGTGAACCGATCCCACCACCGACATGGGGGCATCTCACTGGAATCGTCGAAGGTGTCGCAGGTTGGCTGGCACTTCCTGTCGCTGGAAGTTGGGGGCACCTTGTAACCATTGTTCTCTTAATGGTAAGTTTCAATGTCTTTACGATGGGTGCTTCTGCGGTGCGAGGCTACATGATGGCTTGGGTGGGTCAAAACGTCACGCGTCGGCTCCGGAACGAAACATACGAACATCTCAACTCGCTCTCGTTAGACTTTTACAATCAACGTGATACTGGAAACTTGATGTCGAGGATCACAAGTGATGTGGCAAGACTTCGGGAGTTCATCGCAAACGGATTGCAAGACATCATCGGTGATTCGTTGACGCTTGTTTATATCTGCGTCATTATGTTCGCCACAAATTGGAAATTAGCGGCTTGGACACTGATTCCGATCCCATGTCTTATTTTCTTTACCATCTTCTTTGGAAAAAAGATGGGCAAAGTATTTTCCGTTCTATGGAAACGGCATGCCGATATTAGTACGATACTGGCAAGCACTATCCCAGGTGTACGAGTTGTCAAAGCCTTTGCACGCGAACGTTATGAAGTAAACCGGTTTAGCGAAAAGACCTATCAGGTGTTCGATGGTGAGATGAATGCAGCGAAGTTATGGACACTCTATCGCCCAATCATGGAATTCATCATTTTCTCCGGTTCCATTCTGATATGGTTAGTTGGGGGTTCGCAGATTTTCCAAGGTGAATTAACGCTCGGCGCACTTATGATGTTCCATGGACTGATGGGACGGTTCTTCAGACCGGTCTACACGCTCTGCCAGATGAATGAACGGTTCATCCGAGCCGCAACTTCGGCGGATCGCGTGTTTGAAATCATAGATACGCCCCCAAGTGTCGCGGATAAAAAAGACGCGATCACGCTTGAAAACATTAAAGGCGATGTTGAATTCAAGGATGTCTATTTCTCTTACGACGCGGAAAAGAACGCTATCAACGGTGTCAGTTTCCGGGCAGAAGCCGGTGAGATGATTGGACTTGTCGGACATAGTGGTGCAGGAAAGAGCACGGTTATTAACCTGATTACCCGTTTCTACGATCCGAGTGAAGGTTCAATAGAGATTGATGGACACGACACCCAAGATATTAAACTAAAAGCCTTACGTCAGCAGGTAGGTGTCGTACTTCAGGACCCGTTCTTATTCAAAGGGACGGTAGCTGAAAATATTGGTTATTCAAAACCGGGGGCTTCTCGGCATGAGATTATCGCCGCCGCAAAAGCCGCAAACGCACATGAGTTCATCATCAAATTCCCGGATGGATACGATACAATGGTCGGTGAACGTGGTGCTCGCGTCTCCGGTGGTGAGCGACAGCGGATTTCTATTGCGCGTGCGATCCTGAAAAATCCGAGAATTCTCATCTTAGATGAAGCAACATCATCTGTAGACACAGAGACTGAGTCGAATATTCAGAAAGCGTTGGAACGGCTTGTCCGAGGTCGGACTGTATTTGCTATCGCACATCGACTCTCCACCCTCAAGTACGCTGACAGACTGGTTGTACTAAAAGACGGGAAAGTCGACGAAATTGGCACGCATGAAGAACTTCTTGCCAAAGACGGAACTTATGCGGTTTTGTGTGAAAAGCAGACAGAATTGTCAAAGATTCGTGCCTTATAGGTAACCACACTGTTCTGGTGCGTGCCTTGAAAGCGTGCACCAGAAATCCCTTCTTTGATACAGAAGAAGGAGCAGTTACGTGATGCAGGAAGCCGTAAAGATTACCGATGAGGTGCAATTCCTTGATGCCCACAACGTCAAAATTGCGCGAAACTCGTTTGAGGAACTCACAATTGAACTGCCAGACGGCACAAGTCACACAAACGTTGAAGCCGTCCGGTCCTTCCCACTCACCGATTCTAACAAATATATCACGCTGCTGGATAGCGAAGGAAAGGAAATCGGTATCATTCAGGATATCAAACAGTTGCCTCGCGAGTCAGCGGAAATCCTTGTATCCGAGTTGCAAAAACGGTACTTTATGCCGAAGATTACTAAAATCCACGAACTGGATGGTGAGTTCGGTGTTACACGGTGGGTCGTAGAAACGAACCGTGGTCCTGTCACATTTGGCATGCGCACCCGATATGATGTTGTCAGTCTTGAAGATGGGCGGGTGCTCATTAAAGATGCCGACGGCAATCGTTACGAAATTGAGAACTATCATCACTTGGATCCGGCGAGTCTGGCACTCCTTGAAACGCAATTATAGCAACTGATTCCAGCAGGACATCCAATTTTTAAGGCGCAGCTTCCTCAATTGGGCTATGAGTCAAAAGGATCGCGCTTCTCTTTTTATATTTTTAATCATACCTTCGGTTCGGTCAGGTGGGTTTAGATATTTCATGTTCCTTTACGTATATCCGCCTGCGTGTTTTTGCTTGGGTATTTCTGCGTATTGTTGCAGGCGGCGTTTTTGATTTTTTCACCTACAGGAAATAGGACTGCTGAATTTACGTATGGAGGTTGGTTAGCGTGGAGAACGTAAGAATTGAACGGATTGAATGGGCACGCTTGACAGGCGAACGTCCCCGCAAAGCCGGCTGCAATTCGCGGCTTGGCGAACACGGGTTGTACGTCCGTCCCGCTATTGCCCGTATAACAACAACGGATGGCGCGAACGGCTTCGGATTTTCACCGATTTCTCGTGAGAAGGCGCAGGCGATTGTTGGATTTCAACTCAGTGATGCATTCGATTCAGAAAGCGGTGTCACCGAAGAATTCAGAATGTTAGAGTACCCACTCTGGGATCTGGTGGGAAAGTTGGTAGAAAAACCGGTCTACGCGATGCTTTCTGGAGAAAACGGAGCGTTTCGCGTCCCGTGTTACGATACTTCGCTTTACATCGATGATTTGCATCTTGAGGACAATACTGAAGCGGCGGCACTCATTGCCTCTGAAGCGTTAGAAGGAAAGGCACGTGGACATAATGCTTACAAAATAAAGGTCGGGCGCGGCGCGATGCACATGCCGCTCGACAAAGGAACCCAACGGGATATTGACGTTATCCGCGCTGTACGTGAGGCAGTGGGACCCGATGCATCGATTTTGATAGATGCAAACAACGGCTATAATCTCAATCTCACCAAAC
>JAAXHD010000272.1:4061-4591 GCA_012271015.1 Candidatus Poribacteria bacterium
CGCATTGCTGATGGCGAAGGCAGTGCTTCACCGAATTTGGTAGACTGGGCAAAAGATGGACTCATTGATATTGTCCAATACGATATTTTCTACCCCGGCTTCTCACGCTGGCTTGAACTCGGTCCTGAGTTGGATACATCGAACGTCGGCACAGCACCGCATCATTACGGTGGGCATTATGGGAATTATGTCACCGGCCATCTGGCAGCGAAGGTGGAGCGGTTTGAATTTGTCGAATGGGATCATGCGACCACCCCTGGTTTGGATGATTCCGGATATTCTATATCCAACGGCTATGTGAACGTCCCACAAAGCCCAGGTTTTGGATTAAATCTGGATGAAGTGCCCTACCAAAAAGCGAGAGAAGAAAACGGTTTTGAGGTTCGCGCGTAGCGATGCTTCTACATGTAAGAGCACTTTGCAGGCACACTTGGCTTGCGCGCCCAAATGAGGATGAGAACTATGGGACATTTGACTGCGGCAGACAAAGAATTCTTCAAAGAAAACGGTTATCTGATTGTGCGTGATGC
>JAAXHD010000079.1 GCA_012271015.1 Candidatus Poribacteria bacterium
GGTTTGTCACTCTGGTAGGTAATTTTCTGGCAGAATTCATCACCTTTGGCGAATACCTCTCGGACAATATGGACGATATCCTCGGCGTGGGAGTCATCTTTCGCAAAGATAAGCGTTTTAGGAACAATTCTCCTACTCGGAAAAAGTTCTGTGAAAAGTTGCTCCTTAAAAGTCTGAATAACTGTGCGAATTTGGTCTATAGCAACAACATCCCGATCCAATTGTGTTTCCCTATATTCAACATCAGCATCTAACTCATCCCAGTTAAGTCTCCGACTTTGCCTATCCCGTCTTGCGACATAACTACCCGCCTCAACTGTGCTCCCACTTTGTGTAATTTTGGTTTGAATCCGATAGACGTAATAACCGACGTTTACATTGTCCTCTACGGCTTGTTCGTGGCGATATTCAGAAACGAGATTGTGGTCAAAAAAGCCGAGTGTTTGTCTATACGGGGTTGCAGTGAGTCCAACAATAAAAGCATCGAAGTATTCCAACACTTGTCGCCATCTGCCGTAAATCGAACGGTGACATTCATCAACAATAATAACGTCAAAGGTATCAATAGGAATTGATGGATTATAGATGACTTCTGGTGTTTGTCCTTCCCCATTTTCAAAATCGGAAACCTCCTCTTTCTCTGTTTCATAGTCGGGATCGCCTTTCAGCATAGAGTAGAGACGTTGGAGTGTCGTGATACAGACCTGACTTACCGGATCAATTGTGTTGTTGGCGAGGTGTTGAACGTTGTAGAGTTCTGTAAATTTTGAATTGTCGTCGGGAGGCGTGTAAGCCTGAAACTCTCGAAGAGCCTGCCTACCAAGATTCCGCCGGTCCACAAGAAAAAGGACCCGTTTAATCCCAGCAAATCGAATGAGTCGGTAAACAGTACTCACGGCAGCGTAGGTTTTCCCGCTACCGGTCGCCATCTGGATTAAGGCGCGCGGACGTGCTTCCTTCAAAGATTCCTCAAGGTTGGTTATTGCCTCAAACTGGCAATCCCATAAGTTTCCTCTTTCTAAGGGTGGCAAATCATCTTTGAGTCGCTCCCGCAGCGTTCTCGACTCGGTGGCTTGGTCAGAGAGGGTCTCAGGTGTATGGAATGTAAAAATGGGACGAGAATGGGAATTTGGATCGCGGATGTCCCGAAAGTAAGTCTCAACCCCAGTTGATGCATACGAAAAGGGAAATCCAGCAAGGGAACGTAAGTTATCCGGCAAACTCGCTCGATACCGTTCTGCCTGCTGAAGGGCACCGCTGAGAGGTGTCCCTTCCGATTTGGCTTCTATGACCCCGACTGCAGCTCCATTGATAAATAGGAGGTAATCCGCCCTCTGATCTGCCCTCAGTGGATATTCGCGGACAGCAACACCCAGCGCAGCGATGGTGTTATGCCCAGCGTGATTTTGGACGTGCCACCCTGCTGCTTCAAGCAGACTGTCTATGTTGCGTCTTGCTCTCTGTTCAGGGGTCATTTTTTGCGGATTTACCTATCTTGGTGGGAATGCGTGCCTTTCTGCTTGAGATGTCCCCAGACGGTTGCTAATTTTCCAGTCGCTTCAACCGCAAGTTCACCCGCCGCAAGGTCGGCGATCTCGTCGTCATCTAAGACTCTATCGTAGATACGTACATCGTCGATGAGTCCGTTCCATGAACGCCCTTGATCCTTTTCGCCTTTGCCGATGACCAATTTGGTGGCATCCGTCAACTTCCCTTTCGTTGCAGGACTGTTGAAGGTGGGCGTATCGAGTTCACCGTCTATGTAGAGTGCCAATTCGTTGCCACTACTCCACGTCAAGGCGAAGTGTTGCCAGGACTCCGTCTGCACGTCACTTGAGGTCTCAAGCCGTTGAACCCCACTTGTTGTGGTAATACCGGCTTTCACAAGATCACTACCGCCTGCTTCAAAACCTGCGGCATCGTATCGTAGTGAGAGGACGGTATCGTCGCCACCCGGATCGCGGCCATCGATGAACCCTCGGTCAGATTTGGTTTCAGCCGACTTCACCCAAACTGCAACGGTAATCGCAGTGAGTCCATTGATGTAGTCTGCGCCATTTTCATCCTCTGCGGCATCACCACCGCCGTCAAATTCCAGTGCACCTCCAAGTCTTCCATCGTTGGGTTTCCATTTGACCCCGTTCCCTTTAAGTGTTGCGTCGTTCCCATTTCCACTCGAATCCGCTGCCGTTTTCCCGTCAGCCTCGTCAAGAGGCCAATACCCAAGCAACCCATCCTGAAGATTCGCAACAGCAATAGAACTCAACACAATAGAAACCACGAAGATGAAAAGTAACCCCTTACTTTCGTTCCGCATTTTGAATTCCTCCTTTAACCGTTATTGGTTTTAGGTGGTTGTTTCATTTCCGATTGCTATGGTTTCACATCCAATTTCATACGGGCACAAACTAACAATTTATACTACAAATATGTATGGTTAATTTCGATATCTACTATAAAACCGCAAAGTTCAAACAAAAAACCTAAAATCCGCGATTCAGACAAAACGCGCATAACATCTCAATTATAGCATTGAACCCATGTTCTGTTAAGAAAAAAATAGGGCAGGTACAGCGACCTGCCCTATGTCCACGTTTTGTGGGAGGGGTGTTTTTGCTTGGGTGTTTCCCCAGTAACCTCGAGTGTCTATCACACTTAGACGTTACATACATCAAAAGCGTGTTGCATCGCATCGAACGCATCGCCTTTGGGACCGAATTCATGTCCAACATAGAGATCATATCCGGTGTTGACGATAGCACGCATCACGGCAGGGTAGTAAATCTCTTGCTCGTCATCGAGATCGTGCCGTCCGGGGTTACCAGCTGTATGATAGTGCCCGATATAGTCACTATAATCCGTGATGTTACGAATCAGGTCACCTTCCATGATTTGCATGTGGTAGATGTCGTAAAGCAGTTGTGCTCTCGGTGAACCGACCCCTCTGCATACCTCAACACCCCACTCCGTTTTATCGCATTGATAATCTGGATGGTTGACTTTACTGTTGAGCAGTTCGACGCAGAGATTGATCCCCTTCTCCTCGGCGGCTTTCGTAACACGCGACAAGCCGGCTATTGTGTTATCACGTCCCTCTTCGTCAGATCTGCCCTCTCGATTTCCAGAAAAACAGATGAGTCCGGGGATGTCGTTTTCCGCCGCGATGTCGATGTTTTGGAGGATTTCATCTTCAATCCGATCGTGGTTGCTCGGATCGTTTAATCCGGACGGAAGCGAGGCGTGCCCTACGATTATCGCGACACGCATCCCGTGGTCCTGGACGACCGACCAGTATTCTGCGGGTAGCATTTCAATGGATTTATAACCGATTTCAGCGGCTTTCTTGATGACTTCTATTGGATCTCTGCCACGGCTGAAGCCGCCGAAACAGATAGATTGATTAATTGGCATAATTCTCTCTTTCTTTAAAAGTAGTAGGCACGCTCCGCCGTGCCGTAACCTTTTGAAATAGTAGACACGCTCCGTCGTGCCGTAACTTTTTGAAGTAGTAGGCACGCTCCGTCATGCCGTAACCCAATTTTTTCTACAAGTCTACTGCCTTACCCGTACGGAAGGAGGTACTCGCCGCAAGCATAATGCGGAGCGTCTCTAATGCATCGCTGTAAGGTGATAGAATTTGGGAGGTCTCCCCTGTCTTTACGGCGTCGATAAAGACGCGATCCCTATCCTGTCCGCCTTCATTCGAGAGCGGTTCCGTTTCTCCACCGCGGTTCACTTCGTTTGAACCACCGACGTTAACAACGAGTCCGCGCGTGAAAACCTCAAGATGTACGCGACCGAAACCTTCCATCGCACAAGCCGACACGATGTTCGCAACAGCACCGTTCTTAAATTCAATGTTCACCATGCTGATGTCGTCTATGTCATAATTCTCAATATGCGTCATACTGCCGCTCGCCGCAACGCCATGGACAGTCTTTCCATCGCTACCGACGAGGAACCGTGCCAAATCGAAGATGTGTGTTGTCTGCTCAACGTGTTGCCCACCGGATTCTGCACGCACGCGCCACCACGGTGTACCGGGCATTCCCCCCATCCAATAGCCGAGTGCGCCAAGAATTTGCGGCTGCGCTTCAAGCATTGCTTTCGCATTCTGTGCGTTGCCACCGTAACGCCAGTGATAACCGACGCTCGTAACCACACCACTCTGTTCAACATATTCGTTAATGATAATCGCGGGTTCTAACTCAGAATGGATCGGTTTCTCAATAAACATCGCGATGCCTTTCTCACAAGCGATGCGTTCCTGTTCACCGTGCGCAAAGGGCGGTGTGCAGATATAGACCGCGTCCAATTCCTCTTTGTCGTACATGACACGGTAGTCGCTATAAGCGTTGCCACCGAATTCTTCGGCACGCTGTTTTGCTCGGTCTTCCGAGATGTCACACATGGCACAAAATTCAACGTCCTCAAAGTCGTCTTTAAGGTTGCGCATGTGTGCGCCTGCCATGCCGCCGGTTCCGATAAAACCGAGTTTCACTTTATCCATATTTTCTCCTTAAAATGGGTAATTACAGAATATCCCTGAATTTTACGGATATAGTTTAGCAAAGGCTTCCGTTATATAGCAATAGATTTTTTTTGAAATTGTGGTATAATACTTTAGATAACCATCAGCGATCAGTAATCAGGGTCAGTAGAAAGTTTGCAAGTCCGTAAATTTTGCAAGTTAGGATAAACTTTACAACAACTGATGGATGAAAGTCGACAGCCAATAGCCAAACGAGGAGGAAACAGCATGGGTTTCAAATTTGGATATAGTACATTACGTTGGCAGACACCAGATTTTGAAGAATTGTTGACGCAACTGAAAGATGCCGGATGGGACGGTTGGGAGATGCGGCAATCCTTGGACTGGGTAGGCACGCCACAACACATTCGACAGGTATGCAAGAATGCGGATTTACCTGTCGCCGCCGTAACAGCACGCGGACTACCGATTGACAAGGACACAGAGCAGATGGAACTCAACAAACGGCGTATTGACTTCGCCGCAGAAGTTGAAGCCGATTGTTTCATGTTCATGGGCGCGGGAAAACCTCAGGGACGTCCGGTGAATAATTCAGACCTCGCCGCACTCGCTGATGTCTCCGAAGCGTGGGCAGAATATGCTGGACAATACGGATTAGATGTCTGTTACCATATCCATACCAATACCACAGTGGACTCTATCGACGACTGGGCAAAATATATGAGTCTCCTTCGAAAGTGTAAATTGTGTATAGATGTCTCACATTCCGCACTCTGGGGATACGACCCGATTGAATCCATCCGACGTTATAGCGATGTTCTCGTCTATGTCCATCTTCAGGATTATGCAGGCTACACGGGTGGAGATGGCAACTCGTACGATGTAGACTGGGTGGATGTGGGTGCTGGCACTGTCATGGATTTCCCCGGTATCATGTCAACGCTCGAGGAACTCAATTATGACCGCTGGGTTACCGCATGTCCCGGACAACTTGAGGAACGTTCGGATCTCGAGCGCATGACGGTGAACCGAGAATATCTGCGCCAGTTAGGCTATTAATCTGTATTCATTGCGGGTAGATGCGGTTTCTAACCGCATCGGGGTTAGGTACGAACCTTTGTAGGAGCGATCTCCGAATCGTGACATGTTAGATTGAGAAACTAAAGACGGAGACAGAGTCTATTATGAACAAACCAGCGGAGGATATCCGCTCTATTCTGGCTACGGATTGTGGTAGCACAACAACGAAAGCAATTCTAATTGAAAAAAGGGGTGAAGAATACCAACTCATCGTACGGGGTGAGGCACCTACAACAGTCGAGGCACCTGTCGAGGATGTAACAGCTGGCGTTATCAATGCCATTACTGAAGTTGAAGAACTCGCAGGACGCAAACTTCTCAACGACGGTGTGATCCTCAAACCACAACGCGGAGATGAAGGTGTCGACATCTATATCTCAACCAGCAGTGCCGGTGGAGGACTTCAGATGATGGTAGCGGGTGTCGTACGCAATCTGACGGCTGAGAGCGCGGAGCGTGCCGCGCTCGGGGCGGGTGCAATCGTTATGGATGTCATCGCCTCCAACGATAAACGGCTCCCCCACGAAAAAATCGAACGTATCCGGCATCTACGTCCCGATATGCTACTCCTATCTGGCGGTATTGACGGAGGGACTACCTCACACGTCGTTGAGTTGGCTGAGATTATAGCTGCTGCGCGTCCGAGACCGCGTTTAGGCATCGCTTATGAACTTCCGCTTATTTATGCCGGGAACATAGACGCACGCGAGTCAATTACACAACGGCTGCAAGGCGTAATGGCGTTGGAGATAGTCGATAACCTCCGGCCGGTTTTAGAGCGTGAAAACCTGATGCCGACGCGCCACAAGATTCAGGACCAATTCCTCGAACACGTTATGGCACACGCTCCGGGTTACAGAAAACTCATCGACTGGACAGACGCACCTATTATGCCGACACCCGGGGCAGTTGGTGAGATAATACAAACAGTCTCCGAACAACAAGATATTGAAGTCGTCGGTGTTGACATCGGCGGGGCAACAACGGATGTGTTTTCTGTCTTTCAGAACAGAGAAGCGGAATCTATTTTTAACCGCACTGTGAGTGCCAATCTCGGTATGAGTTACAGCGTCTCCAATGTCCTCGCTGAAGCCGGTTTAGAAAACGTCCTTCGTTGGGTACCGTTTGACATTGAGGTCGGCGACCTCCGCAACCGAATCAAGAACAAGATGATTCGTCCAACCACAATTCCCCAAACCTTACAAGAACTAATTCTTGAACAAGCGATCGCACGTGAGGCACTCCGACTCGCTTTTGAACAGCACAAACAACTCGCCGTGGAATTGCGCGGGGTTCAGCAACAACGGACAATCTCTGAAGCCTTCGATCAAGCGGAAAGCGGTCAAACCCTTGTAGACATGCTTTCTTTGGATATGCTTGTCGGAAGTGGTGGCGTTTTATCGCACGCACCGCGGCGACAGCAAGCCATGCTCATGATGATAGACGCATTTCAACCTGAAGGCATAACCCATCTCGCCGTTGATAGCATCTTCATGATGCCACAACTCGGGGTTTTAGCGCAGGTCAACCCCGAAGCCGCAACGCATGTTTTTGAACGGGATTGCCTTATCCATTTGGGCGCTGTTATCTCCCCGGTCGGTGTTGCAAAGGTAGGTGAAACGTGCCTTTCAATAGAAGTGCGTACCCCGAATAACGCACCTATCACCGAAGATGTCCCCTACGGCGAACTCCGGCTTTATCCGATTCCGTTGGGCGCAAAAGCAACATTGAAACTCCAGCCATCACGACGGTTCGATGTCGGTGTCGGGAATGGGCACCCCGTTGAAGCCGAGGTGATGGGCGGTGTTGTCGGGTTGGTCGTTGATACTCGTGGCAGACCCCTTGAAATACCGACGGATGCGCAGCAGCGCGTCTCGCAACTCACCAAATGGCAAACCGCTTTGGATGCCTATCCATAATTCGTCCACAATACTACAACAATATTTTTTCGTTACGGACTTGACAAATTTTCGTTGATAATTTATGATGTGTCATAACATGTAAGTTATGTGGCAAATCCGGATTACATATTCAGATTTGCTCAACCTTTTAGCGAAACAGATAGGTTTTCAAAATCTGCTGTTTCATTGTGGATCTTCCTATAAGGAGGCAAATTTCCAATGAAAAAGTTTTATCAATTCACACTCGCGACAACGATTATGTTCGCGCTGCTTGTGAGTATCTCTCACCTTGCATTCGCGCAAGGGAAAGTCAATATTAAAGGCGGTCCCATAAAAGAAGCAGATTGGTTAAAGGATCCTGCCGGGGAACTGAATGAAGACCACTCGGACAACAAGAACTGGATCACGAAGTGGTATGGTCCCGATGGGAACTATGAAAACAATGGAAGTTTCCAAGTTTCCGGGAAGAGAGACCTTATTGATGAAGGTACTAAGGGTAAACTGACGGAACCCGAACTTTCGACGGTCGCAGGCCTGGAATCGACGCAGACCATTAAAATGGCGTGGGAGAAGAAGCACGGCGGTGTCCGAGATTGGACAGTTTTTGAACTCGATCCAGCGGATGCACACCACATGAATCGAGACGGTCCCATCGATAACATTGATACCTATGCGATCTGCGTTATTGACGCACCCAAAGACATGACATCCGTGATGTCCCCAGCGCATGATGATCACGCGCAGATTTGGATTAACGGCGAGAAATGGTACAACAATTCTCGTTGGACAGGTGCTGCACTGCAGGTGGACTATAATATTGAAGTCAAATTGGTAAAAGGCGCGAATGTCGTCCTTTATCGGTGTGGTGAGTCGGGTGGGCATGCGTATATGAACCTGCATTTCGACGATAAAACGCATAAGGAAGTCGATATCTACCCACAGAAAGCAAAGGACCAGAAGAGCTTCTTTGATGAAGTTAGAAGCGTTCTTGCCGTTGATCCCACCGGAAAATTGGCAACAACATGGGCAGACCTTAAACGCAAATAGAACAACCCTTTCTATAGGCGTGTTTTTTAGCCCATCTTTACACATGGCGAATTGTGGTGCTATCATTGCCCACAATTCGCCATATTTTTTGCCTCACTATTATGTTGGTTGATATAGTAAAACCGAGTTGCCTATTTCTCGTTACGGACTTGACAAATTTTCGCTAAAAATTTACGATATTTAATAAGGGCAACTTTCTTAGTGAATCCGGATTACACACGTAGATTCATTCAATATTTTCTCAAACAAACAAGTTTCCAAAACCTGCTACTTCCTTGTGAATTGTCTATCTATAAGGAGGCAAATTTCTAATGAAAAAGTTTTATCAATTCACGCTCGCGACAGCCATTATGTTCGCGCTGCTTGTGAGTATCTCTCACCTTGCACTCGCGCAAGGGAAAGTCAATATTAAAGGGGGTCCTCTAAAAGAGGGAGATTGGATGAAATATCCAGCCGGAGAGCTGAACGAGGACCATTCAGAAAACAAAAACTGGATCACGAAGTATTACGGACCCAATGGCAACTACGAGAACAATGGTGGGTTCTTCGCCTCCGCACCAAAGGACCTCATCGAGGAAGGCTCCAAAGGTATACTGACGCAGCCCAAACTCTCGAGACGATTCAAGGCTTGAAAAAAACCTGGACTGTTGATATGCGGTGGGATAAGGAGCATGGAGGAACGCGAAACTGGGAAGTCTTTAAAATTATTCCTACGAACCCTCATCACATGAACAGAGATGGTCCTGGTGATCTCATTGATACCTATGGTATTCTTGTTATTAAGGCTCCCCAAGCAATGAAGTCCGTGATGTCTCCAGCACACGACGACCACGCGCAGATATGGATCAACGGCGAGAAATGGTACAATAATTCTCAGTGGACAGGTGATGCACTGCAAGTTGACTTCAATATCGAAATTGAATTGAAGAAAGGGGGGAATATCCTCCTTTACCGGTGTGGTGAATCCGCTGGACATGCATATATGAATCTGCATTTCGACGATAAAACGCATGCTACTGTTGAAATCTATCCGGACAAAGCGGTAGATCAGAGGAGTTTTTTCAACGAAATCGCTGGCGCACTCGCTGTTGATCCCGTCGGAAAATTGACAACAACTTGGGGAGACCTTAAACGCAAATAGAACAACCCTTTCTATCCCAGATCGTCGCTTCTGCGGCAAACTGAAAACCGAATATCTTTGGAGTTCCGATTTTTTTACATTTTCTTGACAAATTTTGCAACAAATGCTATGTTACCAAATTGTAGCGTTGGGCTATTTCCACGTTACATAACCTACAAACGAATCTGGGTTATACTGTTTTTAACTCAGCGATCTCAACCATTTACCCCATACGAAGGAGACAAAAATGAAAAGGGTATATCGGTTTACGTTTGCAATAGCAATTATGTTCGCACTGATTGTGAGTGTTTCTCACCTCGCATTCGCACAGAAGCACAAAGTCAATATTAAGGGCGGTCCGATACCAGAGAAAGACTGGCGCGCGGAAGCCGCCGCCGCACAGTTGGGCGAAAACCACGCCGATGTTAAAGATTGGATCAGTCTGTGGTACGGCCCCGAAGGAAACTATGAAAACAATGGATCCTTCCAAGTTTCTGGGACAAGGGACCTTATCGACGAAGGCACCAACGGTAAACTGACGGAACCCAAACTTTCGACGGTCGAAGGTTTGAAATTGACGCAGACCATTAAAATGGCGTGGGATAAGAAGCACGGCGGTACCCGAGATTGGACAGTCTTTGAACTTGAAGTCGCAAATCAAGATAATATGAATAGAGATGGGCCCGCCGATAACATTGATACTTATGTCATGTGTGTGCTTAAGGCACCCAAAGACATGAAAGCTGTGATGTCACCCGCACACGACGACTGGGCACAGATTTGGATCAATGGTGATAAATGGTACAACGATCGAACCTGGACAGGGGGTGCACAGATAGTGCACTACAACATCGAAGTCCAGTTGACGAAAGGCGCGAATGTCGTCCTTTACCGGTGTGGTGAATCCGGCGGTGCCGCATATCTCAATTTGCACTTTGACAAAGACACGCACAGACTATGCGAGATCTACCCACAAAAGTCGAAGGACCAGAAAAGTTTCTTCAATGAAGTTCGTGGTGTTCTGCCAGTCGATCCGACTGGAAAGGCGACAAGCACGTGGGCAGATATTAAGCAGCTGAAGTAGGAAATATAAGCCCTTGTCTACTCTTTTCAGACGAGGGCTTTTTCTTCCCTTCTTTTTTTTCACCGACCCCTGACAAACCTTGTAGGAGGGATACCCAAATCCCAATTACCTCACTGACATCCATATTTATACTCCAAAGCCCCAGCAGGGCGACATGTCTGTAGAAACGCAATCAGTTCCACGTCTAAAGCTTTCTTCGCATTGGATTTTAGCGTTTGCGGGGCGACATCTGTATAGAATGATCTACAACACGGAGGCTCCGATGCAATTGAAAATGCGTGAAAAGTTGAAATATATGTTTTTGGGGGGATTGCTGACCCTTACTGGTTTTATGTTGGGGAACCTGAGCAACAATACAGACGCACAATTTGGATATGAAACGATCGATAAACTGACCGTCGGAGAGTTAATCGTGCGTAAGGATATAAGGGTCATGGGTGATGATAGGGATCCTCGAGTGCATATCTCTTGGGATAGAGATGGGGGACGTGTAGTAACTTACGGTCCAAAGGGAATGGGTGCCGCTTCTCTTTTGGTTGCAGAAGGTAATGGCGTTGTGACAACACAAGGGTCTAAGGAGAAAGCCGGTGCTTCTCTCATGGTGAATGAGGGAGGCGGTGTTCTATCACTGTTCGCGCCTGATGGAAATGCAAGGATTGTCTTAGGTATATCTGAGGGAGGCGGTGTTGTTTACTTAGTCAATAAATTTGAGGAAGCCCGTGTATTGAAACCTTAGTTAATTGCTCTACAACTTCCTTGACAAATTTATCTCCACGTGGTATAATAATTTGAATTGTAATCTTGAACGCAATTTCAGCGTTTATAGTTAGTTAAAGTATCTTAGGAGGCATCATGATGCCGCCTAAGCACTTTAGTTTTTAAACTCGAAAAAAGGATACAGGATACAGAATGAAAAGATTTTATACCTTTACACTCGCAATCGCGATCGTATTCACACTTATTGTTAGTGGTTCACAACTTGTCTTTGCACAGGCGAACGCGATTACCGGCGGTCCCTTGGCGGAAGACATGCTCTTAGAAGATCCAGAACCCAATGGCGACAATCTGAGACAAGATGATAGTGGTGTAGATACATGGATCAGCAAGTGGTACGGTCCCGAAGGAAACTACGAAAACAATGGAACCTTCCAAGTCTCTGGTTCGATAGACCTCATTGAGGAAGGAAGCGGCGGCAAACTGAATCAAGTTTCCCTATCAACGATTGACGGTTTGCTCATGACCCAAGACATCAATATGGAATGGGGCGACGACCACGGAGGCGATCGTGCGTGGACTGTCTTTGAACTCGAAGTCGCAAACGATCACAATATGAACCGGGATGGTCCTGCCGATAATATCGATACCTATGTGATGTGTGTTATTGATTCACCGAGCGATATGCAAGCCGTAATGTCACCCGCACACGATGATTGGGCACAAATTTGGATTAACGGTGAAAAATGGTACAACAATACCAGGTGGACGGGCAAGAATCAAACGATTCTTCACACCGTTGAAGTTGATTTGCAAAAAGGTGCCAACGTTCTTCTTTACCGGTGCGGTGAATCTGGTGGTGCCGCTTATCTCAACTTGCACTTTGACGATGCAACGCACGATGCCGTTACCATCTACCCCAAAGATGCAACCGATCAGTCGAGTTTCTTCGCTGAAATCCAAGACATAATTGTCTCCGTTGAACCCGCTGGGAAATTGACAACAACCTGGGCGGACATCAAACGGCAATAAGACCTATTGCTCTTATCGTAGGCGCGCTTTCTAAGCGCGCCTTTTTTTATTTTCTCTCTTGCTTTTAACCATACTACTGCTCCCCGACTATTGATCGACTCTTTGTAGGCGGGAACTCCAATTCCCGACTTTTACTGATTGCTGACGGCTGATTGCTATTCTACTGGCAACTTTTCGCAATTTCTTGCAAATATCCAAAAATATCTGCTACAATAAAACTATGTTGAACAAAATGCTCTGTTGCTCGCTTATAACTGTTCTCGTTACTGTCCTCATCGGATGGATAGACGGTTGGAGCCGCACCATGAAAGTTGGGAACGCAGCTTATGGGCGTGGAAACTACGACGAAGCACAAGCCGCTTTTCAACAGGCAACGCTTGACCAACCTGACAATTCCGTTGGACACTATAACTTGGGGACTGCACTCTATAGACTGGGTAAGTTTCGAGAGGCAGCACGGACATTTCAGACATCCCTATCAAGGCATTCCGAACAGTCCGCCAAACAGATTGAAAGTATTCTCAACCGATCAAGTATCTTGTATAATTTAGGAAACGCCCAATTTAAAGTCGGCGACCTCACAGGCGCAATTGCGTCTTACAAGCAAACTCTTCGCTTAGACCCGCAAGATGCTGATGCCCAACATAACCTCGCACTGGCACTTCAACACTTAAGACAACAGGAAGATCTCGCACAGCAATCGAGTAGTAGCACTGCCCCGAAAACCGAGCCGAACAACATTGGTAGGGCAGAAGCGCTTCGGCTCTTAGAACGTTTCAGTGAGAATGAAAATAGGCTACGGCGAAAATTACTACAACAACAGCGCAAAAGTGGATATCGGCGTGAAAAGGATTGGTAGACTGCTTAACCAAATCTCTGGGGCTGCTTTCGTGTATCTCCTCTTGATGCATTTTCCGTTTCTCGCGACCGCTCAAGGAGTCGTGAAGCGTGAGTCCACACAGACTAATATTAACGTCGCTGCTATAGTAAGTCCTCGGCACATCCAATTTGGCGAGAGGGCGCGGTTGGACCTCACAATTTCAGGGGAGACCTTCATCAAACATATTGAAGCACCGCAGTTCAATTTCCTACCGGCGTTCCTTGCGGTGCCCCTGCATTCCGAAACCACACCACGGTTGGAAGCAGACAAAATCGCGGTTTCTATGGCGTGGGCTTATGAATTGATTCCACAAGCCATCGGCGACTTCGCTCTATCCGATATCCGTTTTGCATATCAAGGTACTCCCTATTTCGCAAATCCAGGCTCGATTCGGGTGAGCGGTGCCGACACATACATAGATGTCTCAACCAACGCCATTCACCAAGTTGAAGCAGAGGTGAATACATCCGAACCGTATCTCAATGCCCCGCTGACTTACACCTTCCGCTACCTTTATACAACCGTGCTTCCGACTCGAGAGTCCCCAACTCCCTTACTCCCAGCACTCTCCGATTTTCGAGTTGAAGAAATATCAACATCTCCGTCTCAAACGCGACAGATTCGCGGAAAAACGTTTTGGATTGAAGAACATGTCCGTCAGTTATACCCACAAAAAACAGGGCAGCTCATTATTGAACCCGCAGAACTGGTTCTCCCGCTGCGCAGCGGTCGCAAAACGTTGAAAACGAAACCGCTGAAGTTAACTGTGCAACCGCTACCGGAGACTGGTGAACTACAACAATTCAGTGGAGCAATCGGCGAATATCAAATCTCTGCTCAGGTCGCACGTAGTTGGGTAGAAGCGGGAAATCCCTTAATGTTGTCCGTCCGTGTCTCTGGACGTGGTAACATGAAAACGATCACAGCCCCCAAACTCCCACCAATACCTGGAGTGATTGTGAACGGACCCGAGATTACTAAGGATTCCACACCAACAAGTTTGGCATACACCTACACCCTAATCCCTTCTCAAAGAGGGGTCCTACACATCCCCACCATCGAATATACCTACTTCAATCCGAGCCGTGCGGTTTACGCAACAACGCAGACGGCACCTATCCCTGTCTCTGTGCGTCCGAATCCGAACGACGCGGTTGAAGATGAGACAGATGGTTCAGCATGGGGACTCTGGTCAATCCTCTTCGCACTCCTGATAGTGGTATTAGGAATAGGAGGGTATCTCTGGTACCGCACCGGATTTGTGATACCTACGCGAAGGACACCAAATGCCAAGACTGGAACAGATACATCCGACAGTCAGAGACGCAGAAATCGAAGAACACAGGATACAGATACAGAACCCGTGACACCCGCTTCACAAGCCCGCGAAGCACTTTCCGCTCTTGTAAATAGCGACACCCCTGAAAATGCGACAACATTCGCCAACGCACTTGCACACGTGCTTTATCAGTATCTTGAGGATATATTCGACTTGTCACAGCGGAATATTGATATAGCGCGCGAGGTATGCACGCACGCTGGAATCTCCGAACCTATTCTTAGGGAGATTATCGATCTGCTCACGAAGTGTGATTACCATCGATTCGCACCTGTGCCGCTGTCCGTGGACGCACGAAATGCATTGATTGCTCGCGCCGAGACAGTTATTAACGAAATTGAGAACCTTCAGAACGCACACGACGCATAGATACAAATCTGCTGTAGGAGGGAACTCCGATTCCCGACTTTTTAGCATAAACTTTTAGTTTGTGCCGCTGTAGGAGGGAACTCCGATTCCCGACACTTCGGATTTCTTCAACATCCGTCCCAAAAAAGGAGTCATAAAAAATGGACATATTTTGGCTATTCGCTCGTTGGCTACACGTTATCGCCGCTGTTGTATGGATCGGCGGCAACATGATTTTAGCGATGGTAATCGTCCCCTACTTCAGACAGAGCCTACCACCTGTCCAACGCATCCTATTCTTGACACAGATAGGGAAACGGTTTGAGCCTATCGTATGGGGATGTATCGGTGTACTATTTTTCACAGGCATTGTCAATCTCTTCGATGCCCTCGACCTCACCTCCCTCGCTCCGATTTCTAGTGCGTTTATGCGGACGTTCATCATCAAAATCGGACTTTTCTTTTTGCTGATTATTCTCACAGTATTGCACAGTATGATTTTCGCATCCCGACTCGCAGCAGCCGTTGAGAATTTGGACCCAACACTTGAGGAACTCCCGCCAGAAGTGAAGCCGCTCCGTTCCCAGATGTCAGTCATATCGAGTCTGATGGGAGTCGTATCACTGCTGATCCTGCTCGCAGCCGTCGCCCTCCGGATGGGAATCTAAATCATTTCTTTCTAGGAGGAAGAAACACCGGATTTAGTCCGGGAATCGACTAAATCCATTCCTTGTACTACATTGCAAAAACACTCCGATTCCCGACTCTTATTTATTGATCGTTACTTACCATTCTTCTGTGAGAGCGAACTGTGCTCGCGATCTTACTGCTGGCTGACGACTGACTACCATTCTAAATGGAGGTCCCACCATGCGTATCAAAATCTTGGCTGATGTTGGAGACGGCATCAGCCTTCCTATCAACTACAACTATCCGCTTGCCGGTGTCATCTACCGGTTTCTCGCCGAATCCGATCCCGAATACGCCTCTTTTCTACATGAGGAAGGTTACGCTGCGGCAGAGAAACGTTTCAAACTCTTCACCTTCTCGCAACTCATGGCAGAACGCAGACGCATCACCGGTGCGACGATCCATTTCGGTTCAACATTGACGTGGTACATCTCCTCTCCAGTCGAACGGTTCTTATCTCATTTCGCTGATACCCTGCTCACCGGGGGCAGGCTATCCATCGGTCAACATGCGTTACAAATCAGAGACGTAACCGTGCCACGTATCCCTCGTTTCCAGTCAGAGATGTCCTTCCGATGCCTCTCTCCCATCGTAATGTCCACCACTCGCGAGCGTAATGGCAAACAAGCCATGCACTACTGTCTCCCCGACGATCCTGCCTTGTCAGAACTCATCCGACAGAACCTCATCCGCAAACACCAAGCAATCCACGGGCGCGCTCCCCATGATGATACCCTAACCTTCCGCTATGATGAGAATTATATCAACAGGCGGCAGGGACGCGTCACCCGTCTCGTAGACTACAAAGGCATCAAAATAAAGGGAATAATGTGTCCGTTCCATGTTTCTGGGAGTATCGCGTTGATCCAGACTGGTTACGAATGCGGTTTCGGCGACAAAAACAGTGCTGGTTTTGGGATGGTAGACATCTAACTTGAATGTCAGTTTTCCTTGATATATGTTGATATGTTTGTTATAATGTGCACACCTGATTTAAAATTTTCAACGAGGTTCTAAAAATGAAACATACGACCCGAATTGTGCTCGCGAATCGGAAAGATCAATTTTTAGCAGAAGCGGGACTTATTAAACCCGAAGAAATCCGGCGCGTGGTTGTCGAAGATGCGGTTGTTGATACAGGGGCAACAGGCTTATCATTACCGCAACCGCTCATCGAACAACTCGGTTTGACCCCTGTCAGGTATAGAAGCGCGCAAACCACGAATGGCATTGTGACGCGTACTGTCTATTCAGAGGTCCGCTACACCGTCTTAGAACGAGATGGCACAACAGAAGTCGCAGATCTGCCTGCGGAGTTGCCTGTTCTTGTTGGGCACATGGTTTTAGAATACCTTGATCTCTGTTTGGACATCAAAAAAGGATTGATTTATAATCCTGCCCATGGAGATGAATGGATTGAGGATCAACTCTGAATGTGCTGATGGCTGATAGTTTGGCGGCCTGAATCGTGGTGATAGGGATTTCGCGGATTTTTTCTTGGCGGGATTGTTGTCTGAATCAAGATTTTAGAATTTGCGAGATTGTAGAAGATATGAAGTTGGGAACCGGAATTCCCTTTCACGGGTGAATTAGATGGTTTCACGCGTCTAAAAATGTCTTGACACATTCGGTAAGAATCGTATATAATAAATTCAAGATTTCAAGAAACCTTCTAATCGAGCCAATTTTGGAATAGAAATATGTATTGTTGTGTAATGCAGCGTCTTATTTTTTTTTAATCGAACCAGTTTGGAATTCGAGTTGCTTCGCTGATATTATTAGAAAAATTTGACAAATTCGTTTTTTTGGGTATAATTTACCTATGTAATGTTGCGTAATCAGGATAAAATTAAACTCGGAGGGGTGAATCATGGACATGACCTTTGATCGACATGGAGATTATGGCTGCAATCATTTTGGTGTGATTACTTCTTGCGTTGATAGAATCAACGACGTATCTATCTATCTAGCGAGATTCGGAGTGGGGGATCTTATACCTTATCTGCGGGTAGATGCAGAAATGAAAGCTTTCCTGTATATGGCAAACTTGTTGGACAGGAAGTGCCCGATCCGAGTTGTGGAAATCTATTACGACTGGTCCCCACATGGTACAGGGTGGCGAAGACGAGGGGCACAATTTGCTTTATGGCTAGATGAAGATCTCACCGACGGCTTGGATGATGATGTCGCCATAACAGATTCTGTAATTCCTATCGGTAGGGGCGTTGTGGAATAAGGAATGCTTAACCACTCACGGAGACAATCCAACCTGTTGATCCAGACAGGTTACGAGTGCGGTTTCGGCGACAAAAACAGTGCCGGCTTCGGCATGGCGGAAGTCTAAATAAATTTTTACTTGATTTTTATTGGTAAACAAAGTATAATGTTATATAACGTTTTTGAAAGGAAGTAAATGCTATGCCAATTTACGAAAAATTAATGGGAAATCCCTTCGTTGATGCCGGGGTTTGCGGTATCTGTGAATGGTTAGGGCGTAGAGTTCAACCGGAACAGATTAACGCTGAGGATCTTGAGGAGGTTATTAATGATGTGGCTCCGATAATGCAAACGGGTGCCGGTTGGAAAAATCTACACGGCATTTTCCCAAATAGCGTATTGACCAATCCGGCGTACCGAAAACAAAATCAGGTCGAATTACTTAAAAAAGAGTGTAAAGTTTACTTGGAAACAGTTATTGAGTTGGGACAAACTGGTGATTGTATGGGATGTGGGAGACGGGCAGCAAATACATGGCTTTCAAGAACACATGTTCCCTTAACCGGTGCGCAAAATTCTAACTTCTTTTCATCCTATGCTGAAGGTGCCGGTTACTGTTCCGCTTGTGCCTTAGCTATTCAATTATCCCCCCTTACTTTTGTAGCAACCGGTGGAAAATTTCTTACGCTGCATTCCAATTCCTGGAAGGCACTTAAAAGTTGGGTGCGTGTTTGCGTTGGTGATATCCGGCAACAGCAACTTCAACTGGATAGGACAGGGTGTTATAACCCCGGTTATGCAAATCCGCGTAACGGACTGTTTTATATGGCACAGGAAATGGCTCAGTTTCAAGAGATGCGAACCGATGAGAATATCGCGATGCAGGTGTATTATTTCACAAACTACAACCAGGGACCTGAACTTGAAGTCTTTTTCATGCCTGCCCCGCTATTTAGATTTTTGCGCGTCGTGTACCAAAGTGCATTTAAAACTGCATGGCAGGAAATTGTCCGAAGTGCTTACGTAAAAGTTAACTGGGATAAAGTAGAATCCGAGGAAGATTACAAAAACCGCACAAACCGTGTGTATGAAAATCTGTTGCAGGACATCTCAATCCTCGGATACTTTTTAAACAAGCGGATCCGGAAACTGCGCGGGAATTGGGAACTACTTTCTCTCTATCTAAAGGAGATTAAAACTATGGAACAAACACAGCTGCAGAAAATCAAGGAGGTTGGCGATCTGGTTGCCGAGTGCATCCGAAAATCTGGACGCGATAGACGACTTACACAATTAGAGCGTGCTAAAAGCTACGGTGAATGTCGTAATATTCTACGTTACGTGATTCGGGACAGAATTCAACAAGGAGCACCAGAACCTCTCTTTTCGATTGATGATTATGTGGAGCATCTCTTTCCCGCAAGTGACAACTTTACTGCCACACCTTGGCGGGAGACTCGTGACTTGCTACTCTTTCGGGTTTATGAACAACTCCACAACTGGCTACAAGAAAAAGGTTTTGTCGATTTTGACGAAGATGCTACGTTAGATGCAGACGAGATATCTGATACCGAATAAATGAGGAGGACTGATCATGTCTAAACACCTTATTGGATTAACCCTAATTGACACGCCCTATTCTGCCCTGAACAATGCAGGTACGGAAGCTTCTCAGGCAACAGAGAATATTGTTACCGTTAAGAAACTTCAGAAAGGCCGGGATACTTATCCTTACGTTTCCGGGCAAGCATGGCGCAACTGGTGGCGCACCACCCTTGATCAAGAATTTGACGAATGGAACAGTTCGCCAATAGAACGGGAGAAAAAAATCGCTTTTACTGCTGCAGACCCGGTAACTTACGACGACGATGATGTCTTTGGATATATGCGAGCACAAAGCGAAATGCAAGGCAAGAAACGGGTTAACGTAACGGTAACCCGATTATCTCCTCTCAAGTGTTCACCGCTTATTTCCATTGCACCACAAATCCCAACCAATGATTTTGGGGTCATGGCGCGGCACCAAGGCGATCCAGTACCTTATGAACACCAATTTTATTCTTGTGTCCTACAAGGTATCTTTTCCTTAGACCTTAGCGCAGTTGGCACATTCTCGGATGTTAATAGGACTGGGTATAAAAACATCGCGTCCAGTTATGTGCAAACTATCCAAGATGCCGGTGGGACACAAGAAGACGAAAATTCATCATGGGTCCTTCCTAAGGAAATTCGCGTTCGGCGATGCCAACAGCCCCTTGAAGCACTTCCTCTTCTCAGTGGCGGTGCAAAACTAACTTCTCATCTCACGGATGTCACTCCTAAACTGATTATTCTCTCCGTCCTTGACGGAGGCAATCATCCTTTCATGAATTTGATGGTTGAGCGAAATGGAGTCGGGGCATTATCCATTGAAGCACTCCTCGAAGTTATTGATGACTACGCGGACCGGTTTTGCGACACAATTTACATTGGTAGACGGAGTGGGTTCATGGATGAGTTAGATGAAGATCTACGTGGATTAGCAAACGACACAAGCCTTCCATGCGAAATCGTTTACGACTCACCCAATAAAGTGATTGCCCAACTGGCACAAAGGTTAGAAACTCATATTGGAGACTCACCATGAAGGTACTTCGTATTCATATTACGGGGTGGGTTTCATCGTTTCGGAATCCGTTATTCATTAGCGGATTCCAACCCACACTACCCTTGCCACCGCTATCTGCTTTATATGGAATTCTTACCGCAGCGAAAGGGGATTGGGTTACGCCACACGATGCCGCAATCGGGTTTGTTTTTCATAGTGGAGGAAAGGCAGTGGATTTGGAAACCGTTTATGAGTTCGGAGGCAAATTAGATGCGAAGTCGAATATTAATAGACGTGAATTCTTGGTTCAGCCGGAACTCTATCTTTATACACCTGAAATCTGGTTGAGAGAGGCGTTTGAACGTCCACGCTACCCGTTACTTTTAGGACGTTCTTCGGATTTAGCAACTGTCAAATCTATAGATGAAATTAAATTAGAAAGTCGGTCGGAAACGACTTATCAAAACACAATAATGCCATTTCCTGATCCACAACTTTATGGACAGGTCCAGGCATTGCCTACACACTTCACGGCGGAAATACCACGTCGACAATGTGGTACGCGTGCTTTTTGTCTCGTTACTGAACCCATAAAGTACAGTGGCAATGTCTTACACGATTCTGAAAAAGATTGGGGTGTATTTTTGCACGAACGTATCCCTGGAGATTTCACAGTCCCAATTGAGAAAAGCAGGAAACCTGTCAACAAAGATTATGAAGTTCCAGACGTGAACGGAAACCAGATACCACTTTTTGATCTCTAACCATCCTTACACAGTTCGTAGGTCGGGTAGAACGCCAGCGAAACCCGACACTATACACGTCGTAGGTTGGTAGAACGCCAGCGAAACCCGACCCTCTATACACGTCATAGGTTAGTAGAGCACCAGCGAAACCCGACACTATACACGTCATAGGTTGGTAGAACGCCAGCGAAACCCGACACACCTTAAAATAAAAATAAAGGTAATACACATGAGATATCGCCGATCAAAAATCGAAGGCGCAACATACTTCTTCACTGTTAACACCCATAATAGGAGACGTTTCCTTTGTATCCCGGAAAATGTAGAATTACTACGACAAGCATTTCGGCATACCTTGCAGCGACATCCAACACAAATTGAGGCTATTGTTTTCCTTCCGGATCACTTGCACTGCATCTGGACTTTACCTGAAAATGATTATAATTACTCAGTACGGTGGCGGTTAATCAAGAGATTTTTCAGTCGTCGTTGTCAAGACAAGTATGAAGGGGTTGTTTCCAAATCACGACAAAGCAAACGAGAGCGCGCTTTTTGGCAACGCAAATTTTGGGAACACACCATCCGAGACAATCAAGATTTTATCAAGCATGTTGAATACATACATTACAATCCGGTTAAACACGGTTTAGTGACCGCTCCAAAGGATTGGGAATATTCCAGTTTTCATCGTTATGTCAAATTGGGTTTATATGATGAAATGTGGGGGACGAGTGAAGAAATTGTGTTTGATTCGGATATCGGTAATGAATAGATCGTTCTTTTTGTCGGGTTTCGCTGTGCTCTACCCGACCTACAGTATGGGGAAACAGATATGATCCCGTTATTAGCCAAAAGCATTCCAAAAGAGGAAACCCTTCGTCAACATACAGAGAACTGCCTCACCGTATATAATAGCCTACGAGAACGGATGCCGTTCTTAACTGAGGTTTCCAGAAATCCTGATTTCTTTGAACACCTATTTTACGCTGTTGCACTTCACGATTTCGGAAAAGCCGCGGTCGGTTTCCAAAATCAACTTACTGACAGAAAACGTTGGAACTATCGGCACGAAATCCTATCCACTGGATTTGTTGTTACTCTCGAACTTCCACAGGAAGCAAGACAGGCAATCGCCTTGGCAATTATGACGCATCATAAAGATATTGAAACACTCGTGGAGAAATACCCATGCTGGGAAGAAAATGAGTATGGCTATCAGGAATGGCAAAAGCGAATTTCAGAACTTACACCGAATTGGGAGGCTCTTATAGAAATTCAGGAACTTGTTCCGCATTGGTGTCCTACTGAAACCTGCGCTTGGACACCTGTCGCCACAACCGATCAACTCATTAGCGGTTACCGAGAATATCTTGCTCCCTATTTAAACAGTTTTGAAGACGGTGAATTAACCCCCTTACACCGCACCTATGGCATGCTACTCCGCGGGTGTATGATTGCTTGTGACCATCTCGCTTCTGCCGGAAAAAATGAAATCCATACAACACTTGCCAATTTAGAGTCGTGTCTTACGCAGCATATTGAAAGGAAGGCAACGAAAAAAGGACGGCAGTTTCTCGGATGGCAACCCTTCCAAAAGGAGACAGGTGAAACAAACGACCAACTCATGCTCTCCGCACCGACAGGTTCCGGCAAAACTGAAGCTGCCCTTCTCTGGTCTCATGAGAATCAGAGCGAAACTCTCGGAAATCGCGTCTTCTATGTTTTACCATATACTGCCAGCATCAACGCTATGTACAATCGCTTGAAGGACCTCGTATCTGACAACAGAATCGGCGTATTGCATGGTAAAGCCGCCTACTTCGTTTATCAGCAACTTGTTGATAAGGAGTACACCTATCAAGCGGCTGTAGCGGCAGCTCGAGAACAACAACATCTGACTCGAAAAATTTGCCGTCCTTACAAAGTGCTAACTCCCTTCCAACTCCTAAAAGCCTTTTTTGGTATACGCGGGTTTGAGATGCAAATGGCAGAAATGTCCCAAGGACTTTTTATCTTCGATGAAATCCATGCTTATGACCCGCACACAACCGCACTTATTTTGACCATGATAGAGCGACTCCGGAAAGACTACGCCGCAAAATTCTGTATCATGACCGCTACAATGCCACAATTTCTCAAAGACATGCTTAGCAAAGCACTTGGTAATCCCTCACAGGTTGAAATGGCTCCCGAAGAACGGGACGGATTCACCCGACACAAAGTGCGGTTACTTGATGGAAATATCCACAATGCGATTCCGTTGATTGAAGAACGTCTCAGGCAAGGACAGCGTGTATTAGTTGTTTGTAATACCGTCAAGCAGGCACAGGATGTGTTTCAGGAATTGCAGGGTCTAACCCAAAAC
>JAAXHD010000315.1:0-117935 GCA_012271015.1 Candidatus Poribacteria bacterium
GGGGTCTCCAGTCCGTATTTTAGATGAATCCCCTTTTAGGAGTACAGCACTGGGTGCGGTAGTTCTGACGAACACCGGCGAAACGTTTTTACCACAAGGAGTCGTAACGGCAGACAAGAACACTTTTTACAAGGGCGGTTCATTTGGTATTCATCGCACAACCGATGGCGGCAAATCATGGCATCCATTTACGAATGGGATAACGGAAACAACAATACAGGATCTTGTCACGGTCAACAATAGACTTTATGCACGGACCGATAGAGGAATCGTCCAGTCAGTTGACGGGGGCGAGGTGTGGGAAACCGTTGGAATTGATTCCACTAAACAGGAACGTGAAGGGATAGAAGAAGAGTTTTCTCCGCTTCATTTCTCTCTCGCTTCACAGTTAGAAACTGCTGGAGACGCTCTTTATGGAATTGCTCCCGGAAAAGACGACCTACGCCTTTTTCAATTATCTGTAGGTGACAACACATTTGTCCCGGTTCAAAGGGCACCCACTTTTGAACGGGAATTCTCGTCTATTGAGTTGGAGGAATGGACAGAAGAACTCAAACGGGAACTTTTGTCAGGTAATAGTGAAGAAAACGAGGACTTTCCAGCAGCAGTAGCGTCCTTAGTTACAGAATATAACCGAATTGGCGGGTTCGCAGTCAGTGGACAGACGTTCTACGCCGAATGGAAACACCGACTCTTCAGGTGGAAACCCGGCGACTCGGAGTGGATAGATACCGGGTTAATAGATACCAGTGAATCCCTTAAGAACAGACTTGATAGAGGTTTCAAGTTAGCCGCTTCACGGGAGACCGTCTACGTAGGTAAGCGGGACGGTAATTTGTTCCAATCACTTGATGGAGGAAACAGTTGGAAAGACATCACACCTATCCTCCCGCTTCGCTTTACCCGTTTCAAGGAAATAACTTTTGCAGGATCAACGGTTTATGTCGCAACGGATGAAGGCATCCTGGCTTCACAGAACGGCGAACACTGGCGTGTGCTCACCGATGAAATGGGTGAACGTCTCGTCATCGATAGATTCGCTGTCGATCATACCGATGTTTATGGTGTCAGTAATGTTGGTGTCTATCGTCTGGAGGACCGTCAGAGATGGCATCAGATTTCTCCAAGTGTTCCAGATGCAGTTGGTTTCCTTGTCGTCAGCAACAACAAACTTTACATTGCCACCCAACACGGCAGAATGTTTCATGTCTCCCTTGAAGAACAGTAGTAGGTGTGGTTTCCGAGACCCAAAATTTACTTTCTAATCACAAACTGAAGGAGACTGATGATGAAATTTATGTGTATTGTCACTGTCCTTTTTCTTTTGCCTTCTTCTGGATGGTCAGGCACATTTCTGGAAACCTTCAATAATGGGGACATAGTGGAGTGGCAGGAACTCGTCCAGTTGAATAAGATGGAGGGTTCTTGGGAAGTTGTTGATGGTGAACTTCACGCCGTAAGTCGTGAAACGTTTAAACGTTTGCTGATAACCGGGGACAGCACATGGGAAGACTATACCGTTGAGTTTGATGTCAAGCCGTTGAAAAAACATGGTATCGGAGGGATTTCGATTGCTGCGCGGGTCGAGGGAACTTGGGTAGTTTACTGCAGTGTTCATGATCCAGTAGTTATAATTGGTGATAAACCTCCGATTCATAAATCACGGATAGATTGTGTAGTTGGTAATTTGCACGGTGTGTCATTCGCACCTCTCCACGATGCTCCACATCCGTTCTTAAGATTGAACAAATGGTCACATTTAAAATTAAGTATCCAAGGCGATATCTTTACCTTTTGGATTAATGAGGAGCAGGTTATGAAACCTACGAAACTTCAGATTTTCAGAGAAATTGAAGTCTTTAAGGACTTTCCAGACTTTCGGACGGGTGGTGTGGGTTTCGGTCTCGCGAATTATACGGCACGCTTCGATAACATTACTGTCACCGGCGATAGCATTCCGAACAGTGGTGGATTTGCCATAACACCTAGCGGCAAACTCACAACAACATGGGGCAACCTAAAACTGACGGCTGACCGCTGATAACCCTCTTCTGTAGGAGCGATTTCCCAATCGCGACCACTCCCTCTGTCGGAGGGATCTCCGAATCCCGACGCCTGCCGATTCATAAAGTTTCAGAGTAAATCCTCAAAGATCCTTCAATAAAACTGCCTAAAACCCAGTCATTGCGTATGTTTATAGCCTGTTTCCCAATTCATCACTTTCCGAGTTTTACTCTGAATACTCTGAAAATTGCACATCTTTTCTACGCATGTATGCTCACATTCACAGAGATGTCACCCCTACGGGGTTCAAGATAACTATCAGAACATATTTCTACACAGATGCCGCCCCTCCGGGGCTGACGGCTAATTGCTGACTGTTGGTCTGTAGAAGCGAGTGTTTTGCTTGGATATTTCTGCGGATTTCCCCATGCTCGCGATCTTGCTGACAACTGATGGCTAATCCACTGATTGCCGACTGCTGACCGCCGATTGCTATCCTATCTTCTTTTTCCTGCAAAAAATGTGTAGATATGGTAAGATAGAAATAAATTGGGGGTCTCAATACAACATGGAGGACGGTCTAACACCACACTGCAACTACCGAAATTATGAAAATCACCGACGTTAAAACATACAACCTACGCTATCCACTCATTGAACCCTTCGCGAACTCACGCGGTTGGACGAACACGCGAACCGCCGTCGTTGTCGAAATTCGCACAGATGCTGGCATTACCGGCTGGGGTGAAGGCGTGAGCGCTCCGTCCGCCTCAGCAGTTGAAGCGCATCTGATTGGACAATCGCCTTTTGAAACGGAACGGATTTGGGAGGCGATGCGCGGTGATATCGGCGCACTCAGCGGGATAGACATCGCACTCTGGGACATCATGGGCAAGGCACTCGACATGCCGATCTATCAACTCCTCGGCGGCGCGTTCCGATCGAAGATCCCGGCTTACGCCAGTGGACTCTTCAAGAAAGACAAACCCGACATAACCCAAGCGTTGATGGACGAAGCGAAAGGCTACGTCGATGCAGGATTCCCCGCTGTCAAGATGAAAATCGGTTTCGGTGAGGCTTACGATGTGAAGAACGTTGCCGCGGTTCGACGCGCCATTGGGGACGATACTCTCTTCGCCGTTGACGCGAATTGCGGCTACGATGTCGGGACTGCGATTGATGTCGGACAGAAGCTTCTGGACTACGACCTCTTCTGGTATGAGGAACCGATTACGAGTGACGATGTGACAGGCTATCGGGAGATCCGACACGCACTGAAGGTGAGAATCGCTGGTGGCGAGATGCTGAAGGGACGTTGGGCGTTCCGAGACCTGCTGCAGGAACGGGGATTGGATATTGTGCAACCCGATCTGAGCATTGCAGGCGGTTTTACAGAGTGCAGAAAAATCGCCGCCATGGCGAGCGCGAACTACGTTCGGGTGTTGCCCCACATGTGGGGTGGCAGTATCCGCCTCGCGGCGACGTTGCACTGGCAAGCGACGCTTCCAGATGCACCCCAAGCACTCAACCCGATCCCTTCGCTGTTGGAATTTGATATGACCGAAAACCGTCTCCGCACGGCGTTGGCACAGCAACCGATTAATGCCGTTGATGGATACGTTGACGTTCCACAAGCACCCGGATTGGGTATTGATATCGACCGAGACGTATTAGAACAGTTTTTAATTTAACCTTGCGGGAGAAGCCTGTGCGTTAAAACTTTGGTGTACCATTAACGCCTTGCGAATAATTAAAAAACGGAAGACTACGGTTACGAAAGTTAGCTTAAGACAGTAGCTGGCAACAACCGTGCAAGCGGATATGAGAGAAAACTTTCAATAAAAGAACAACTTCATCTAACGCCTTGCGAATAATTAAAAACATGAAAAAACGTATTCTAATTGTATCCCTCTTACTCTTATCCGTATGTAGCATTCTCTTCCTCTACCACTTCCGCGTTGAGGCGGATTCTCGCACCCAGCAACCGAACTCTGATGCCTCATTTTCGCATGAACTGTTTGATCAGGTTCTGCAAGAACATGTGGATAAAAGGGGACGGGTCAATTATACAAAATTGAAGGCGCACCCTGAAAAATTTGAAGCATATCTGGATCTGTTGGCTTTCGCGAATCCAGAGGAGTTGTCCTATAATGAACGACTGACGTTCTGGATTAACGCCTACAATGCACTCGTCATTAAAGGTGTCGTTAACCACTATCCGATAACGAGCGTCCGAAAAGTCAAACTCTTCAACGGTTTTTTCTCTCGGCTGAAGTTCCAAACTGCCGGTAAGATATATACACTCGATCAGATTGAACACGGCATTATCCGCACAGAGTTTGCGGATCCGCGTGTGCACTTCGTGCTTGTATGCGCTTCGAGCAGTTGCCCACCTTTATGGAACCGTGCTTATGCTGCCGAGACGCTTGAGGAGCGTCTTGAAACCGCAACGCTCAATTTTATTCGGAATCCTGAACAGGTTCGGATTGATCGTTCAAAACGCCGCGTCTATGTTTCAAAAATTTTCAAATGGTATGAAGACGATTTCGAGGTGGGGTACGACGATGTGGCAGATTTTCTCGCCGATTATCTACCACCCGAAGACGCAGAATATTTGGAATCGACAGACGTTAAGCTTCGCTATTTGGACTACGATTGGACCCTGAACGATTTTTCTAATAATTCGCAAGGCGTAAACTGAAGGGGTTGGTCTAACAACGGTTTTTGGATATTGACCGCCTGCGCCACTGTTGCAGGCTACCATCATTCACTCTTAAAAAAAAGCACCGAAATCTGGAGCGACGGTAACCAGATTTGATAACTTAAAAAACATGGAGGCTAATCGTTTAAAAAATGGTGAATACAGCCGTTATTGGCTACGGATATGCGGGACGCGCATTTCATACCTATCTCGTCGGATTGGCAGATGGACTGAATCTTTATGCGGTTGCAACACGGGATACTGAACGCCGTGAAGCGGCACGCACCGCATACCCAAACGTACGGATGTACCAAACGATCGACGAAGTCATCGCAGATGACGCTGTTGACCTCGTTGTATTAGCAACACCGCACGACACACATGCTGAACTCTCCATCAAGGCAATGGATGCCGGTAAGCACGTCGTCACAGACAAAATCATGTCGATGAACACCGCCGAAGCGGACACGATGATTGCCGCGAGTGAACGGAACAACGTTCTGCTTAGTGTCTTTCATAATCGCCGATGGGATTGGGACTACAACACCGTCAAAAAGATTATTGACGACGGTCTACTCGGAACGCCTTACCTCTTTCAGGTCGCAATTATGCGATACGGACCGCCTCGCGGCTGGCGCGGCGTCAAGCGTCAAAGCGGCGGCATCCTTTACGATTGGCCCGCACACTTCGTGGATCAGGCACTACAACTCGTAACGGCACCTGTTGAATCTGTGTACTGTGACGTTCACTATAATTCGAGATGGGATATCGATATCGGCAACTACGCTAACCTCATCATTAAGTTCGAGAACGATGTGCGATACCAGATTGAAATCGGTAACCTTGCTAAAGCGGAGAAACCGCGCTGGTATATCGTTGGAGATTTGGGTGGATTAATCAAATACGGCTTGGACCCGCAGGAGGGACCGATGGTAGCCGGCAATATCGACGCCGCGCAGCAGGATCCCGAAAACTATGCCAAGGTCTGGACAGAAGCGGGTGGCGAGAACAGAGAATTCGTCATTGAAAGCGTCCAAACGACATGGAAATCCTACTATCAGAACATCTCGGACGTACTGAACAAAGGTGTGGAACTGGTTGTCAAACCTGAGGAGATCCGCAAGCTCATGCAGGTCTATGACGCGGCGATGCAGTCTGCGGATAGTGGAGAGACGGTGCGGATATAGAAGGGTTCCAAAATGAAAAGACAAAACATTTCAACGGGAACAAAATGGGAACCGATTGTAGGTTACTCACGGGCTGTCCGGATAGGACAATATGTCCATGTTTCAGGAACGACAGCGACAGATAAAAACGGCAAAATCGTTGGTGTAGGAGATGCCTACAAGCAGACAGTGCAGACCATAAGCAACATAGAAAATGCGCTCAGATCTGCGGGTGCCAGTCTGAAAGATGTGGTTCGCACACGTATCTATGTGAAGGATATCAACGACTGGGAGAAAGTTGGAGTGGCACACGGTAAATTTTTTGGCGAAATTCGCCCCGCTACCAGCATGGTCGAAGTCAGTCGCTTGATTGAACCGGAAATGTTAGTGGAAATTGAGGCAGACGCGGTCGTAGCAGAATAGACATTTCTTACACACTTTGAAATCCCGCCTATAGATCCTAATCCAATTGTTCAGATTATGGACAGTGGCGTTCAGTTTTTGACGCAATCTTCCGCTGAATTCCGAGAATTCACGCGGAAATAGGCTTTCAGCATTGGCATTGTATTTGCTAAATACTCACGTAAACAAATTTGTTGAAAGGGAGAGGGAAAATGAAAATGCAACGTGGATTGATACTGGTGTTATTCCTCACGTTTGCGGTCGTACAGAACGGTATAACTGCACATCATGAGACAGGCGCATCGGAATATCACGAACTAAATGAACAGGTCATTGCAAGCATTGACCGTGGGTTGGAGTGGTTGAAGGGACAACAAGCCGAAGATGGACTATTTGCCAATCATCCGGGGATAACGGCTCTCGCACTCACTGCTTTTTTGCGGCATCCTCAGAACAAATACTTGGAGGCAGAACATCCGTTTATCCAGAAGGGACTTCAGCAGTTGATTGGGATGCAACAACCCAACGGTGCGATCTATAACATCGAGATGCAACCCGCACTTCCGAATTACAATACCGCTATCTCGGTAATGGCACTTTCCTCAACCGGTAACTCGGAATATGCATCTATTATTGAAAGGGCACAAGGTTTCCTGAAAAGTCTGCAGGTCACAGATGAGGAGAGCGTCTATTACGGTGGGATCGGTTACGGAAGCCGTGAGACCGTGCACGATCTGTCCAACCTGAACCTTGCCATCCAAGCACTAAAAGAGAGTGGTTCCGACGACCAAGAAGTTTGGGACAAGGCGATTAAGTTTCTGGAACGCACACAGAATCGGAGCGAGAGCAATGATCAGTCGTGGGCAGGCAACGATGGTGGATTTATCTATTCGCCTGACGGTGAGAGCAAAGCCGGCACGGATGCCGCGGGAAGCCCGCGCTCCTATGCCAGTATGACGTATGCCGGGTTGTTGAGTTTCATCTATGCCAATGTAGATAAGAACGATGAACGCGTGCAGGCGGCTGTCGAGTGGATCAAACAAAATTTCACAACGGAAGAAAACTACGGCATGGGCGCACAGGGTCTATACTACAACTATCACACAATGGCAAAGGCGTTACGACTCTACGGTGAACCCGTTCTTATGGACGCGAAAGGTATCTCGCACGATTGGTACCGAGAACTCGCAGAGAAACTGATCGGGGTCCAGAAACCCGATGGGTTCTGGGTAAACGATGAGAGTCGTTGGATGGAGGCACTACCTGTCCTGGCAACCAGTTACGCGATTCTCTCTCTGGACACCGCCTATCCGAAATAGGCTTTTAATTTATGTCCTCCTGGTCCGCTCTCCACTTCGTTACGAGCGGGTTCTTGAGTATTCTGAACATTCTTTTTAAAATCGAACCGCAAGCCTGCAACATCGGCACAAGCGGATGCTGATCAAAAACTGTCAAATTCCTAATTCCGTTGTTCTCCCGCAAGGGATAATTAAAAAATGTATGAATCGATCAAAGTCTCCGCAATTTCGTTGAAACCTACCAAATGGGATAAAGCCTCCAATGCTGAGAAACTGGAAGCTTTCTTCGTTGAAGCCGCTAAGGACGCTCCACAGTTGATTTTGGCAACAGAGGGTGTTTTGGAGGGCTACGTCGTGATGGATGTCATTGAAGGCAAAGCCACACCAGAGGCGATGCTTGAAATTGCAGAGCCGATTGATGGCGCGTATATCCGTCGATTCCGTCGATTGGCACGTCAACTCAAAACCTGTCTCTGTTTCGGGTTCGCTGAACGGTGTGGGACCTCTTCCGTCTATAATTCCGCTGTGTTTATTGATACCAGTGGAGACATCTGCGGCACCTATCACAAAACGCAGTTCGCTGAAGGGACGCATCCGTCGTGGAACTTCAATTGCATCGGCGAAACGATTCGTGCGTTTGATACGCCTTTCGGACGTGCCGGCATTTTAATCTGCAACGACAGGTGGAATCCGCTGATAGCGCGCACACTGGTTTTAGACGGTGCCCAATTCCTCCTAATTCCGTCGTACGGTTCAAAGGGCAAGTCACAGAATCACGCCGTGCTCGCCAGAGCGCGTGAAAATGGTGTGCCGATCGTAGAGGCGAATGTCGGGATGAACCTCATCATCAGTAAAGGTGAAATTGTCGCCTACAAATGGGGCAACGACCAAATCAGTACAGCAGACATTGATATCCCAGTTCTCCCTTCAACCGAGGCGGCGCGCCGGTCGGAACAGGTGTACTTACAGTCTCAAGGATCCGAGATGGAAGCCCGCTATCGAAAGACTATTGACCGTTTGCGCTAACACGGTAGCATTCCTTGTAGGAACCACCTCCCAGTCGCGACTTCCCACTGAAAGTTAAATCATCTTTAGAATAAATCCAACTCATATAAACCTATTTCCGATAAATGTGTCAAATACCTTATAGCTGGAGACGCAAGCCTGCAACAACGGCGCAGGCGACTCTGCACATAAGCACGTCAATGCCCTAACCCCTTCATTTAACGCCTTGCGAATTATTAAAAAAATGCTTACACCGCAATTCCTGAAACAACTTGAACCCTTCCATATCCGATCAAACCATTCATTTCGAGGTAAATTCAGAGGTGAACGACGGAGTCCGAACCGTGGTGTAGGTATGGAGTTCGCCGATTATCGGGTCTATGAACCCGGCGACGACCTACGGCATGTCGATTGGAACATCTACGCTCGCTTAGGGAAACTCTTCATCAAACTCTTCCATGCCGACGAGGGATTACCGCTTGCCCTCCTCATTGATAACAGTCGTTCTATGGGATTTGGTTCACCAACCAAGTTAACGTGTGCCAAACAGATCGCTGCGGCGTTAGGCTATATCGCTTTAGGACACGCGGATAGTGTTGCCGTCTATACTTGCACCGAACGGCTCTCGGCGGCACTGCCACCCGCATCGAGCACATCACAATTTTCACGTCTCACACAGGTTTTGAACACAATTGCAACACATGGGCAAACGCGGCTGACGGAATGTCTCAGGCAGCTTCCGATGTATCAACGCCACCCGTGCGCTGGCGTCGTCCTTTCCGACTTTTTGGACCCGAATGGTTATGAACAGGGCTTCAAATTTCTCGCAGGACGCGGCTTCTCGCTCACAGCTATTCACCTGATGAGTCCAGAGGAGATGAACCCACAGGTATACTTGGAAAACACACCTACCGGAGAAGACTGGTTAGTAGAGGATGCCGAAACCGGTGAGACGAGAGCCATCACAATTAATCCGGAAACGCTCTCACAATACCAAATTCAGCAACAGACATTTTGTGAAACACTGCAACGCTTCTGTACCGACCAAGGGATTGGCTATGCACAACTACAAAGTGATATGCCTATAGAACCTTTCATTTTACAGGAACTGCACAGAGCCGGTTTTATCCAGAGAAATCGTTAAAGGAGGAAGAAAATGAAAACACAGATTGCCCAAACCGACTTAGAACTCATCCAAGGTGATATAACCAAAGCGCAGGTTGATGCCATCGTGAACGCGGCGAACGGTGCACTGGTCGGTGGTGGTGGTGTGGACGGGGCAATACGTCGCGCGGGTGGCGATGCAATTGAGCAAGCCTGTGCGGAGATTCGCTCACGTGAAGGCGGCTGTCCTACCGGCAAAGCGGTTATTACAACGGGGGGCGAACTTCACGCAAAATATGTAATTCACACTGTGGGACCCGTTTGGCAAGATGGGAAGTCGGGTGAACCTGAATTGCTTGCGAGTTGTTATCAAGAAAGCCTCCAACTTGCTGTAGAAAACGGTGTTCAGAGCATCGCTTTCCCTTCTATTAGTACCGGTATCTTTGGCTACCCGACAGAGAAAGCCGCACTTGTTGCACTGACCGCGGTGAGAAGTTTCGTGGAACAGAGCAACACCGCACCAGCCTCCATTCAGTTTGTTCTGTTTGATGAAGCGACGTATACATGTTATACGGACGCGTTTTTTTAACTATGGGCTCCTGGGCACTGCTCCATTACATTACGCAGTGGTTTTCGGTGAAGTTAATCCGCTTCAGGAAATCCACGGTTTCTGACTTCACTTGATACCAGACCTCCGCCCAAGGTTCCAGTCCGTTACCGGAAAGGGACACTGCGGAGGCGCGTGGAACGATACCCAAGAATTCATTGTTTAAAAATTGAAAGTTATCCAAATTGAACAACCGTAACTTTAGCCGAGTCTCGCTAATCCTTCCCATCTATATTCCAGCGTTCCTATTGGCAATAGGAGGCGGCATTGTCTCACCAACGCTCTCGATTTACGTTAAATCGTTTGAGTTATCCTATACGTTGACGACGGTTGTCCTTGCTGTTGGTGTGCTTGGAAATATTCCTGCTGGTATTTTAGTGGAAAGACTCGGTCGCAAATCATCAATGTTGCTCGGTTTAGTCATGATAGGACTATCAACATTGGGTATGGGAATGGCGAGGAATTTCTTCCAACTCATTGGTGCACAGCTACTGGGTGGCATTGGATACGCATTGTGGATGCTCGCTCGGCATGCATATATGACGGATGTGATCCCAATAGCAAATCGTGGGAGAGCACTTGCACTGTTTGGCGGTGTGAACAGGATGGGCACCTTTGCGGGGCAGTTCTGCTCTATCTTTCTTGGGGTGAACCTTCGTCTCCCCTTTTTCATCTATGCTGGCATCGTAATTCTGAACCTCTTCCTCTGTTTTTTCTTTATTCCAGGGACGCGGCGCGCCACAACCGAAGTAGCAGGTAAGAGGACTCCTTACCTAAAACATCTTCTTGAGATCTCGCGCCAGCATGCGCGACTGCTCGCCACTGCAGGGGTAGGGCAGGTGTGCGTACAGACGTTGCGCCGCGGGTGCAATATCATTATTCCACTCTATGCGGATGAGGTGGTCGGGTTGACGACGCAACAGATTCGCTCGGTCGTCATGATCTCCTCAGCGGTAGATATGTCAATGTTTCCAATCGCTGGCCACATGATGGATCGGTTCGGTCGGAGATATGCGACAGTACCGGGAATTTGTATCTTTGCCACGGGCATGGTGTTGATGCCCTTTACAGGGACATTCACATGGTTACTACTCGCCGCGACCTTAATGCGTATGGGCAACGGCATCGCCTCGGGAACGATGATGACACTCGGGGCAGATTTGGCACCCCGCGAGGGAACTGGGGAGTTTTTAGGTTTGTGGCGACTTACGGGAGATTTCGGCGGTTCGGCAGGACCGGTTATCGTCGGTAACCTTGCTGATCTGTTCGGATTGAGTTATTCCGGTTTTGCGTTGGGAGGCATCGGTTATCTCGCGGTGAGTATCTTCCTATGGTGGGTCCCGGAGACGTTGCAAAGAGAATGAAGCGAACAGGCGACTCTTGAGCGAAAAACGTCAAAGCACAAACCCCGTCGTTTAATCGCAAGGCACAATTAAAGAAGATGCCGGGAAAGGGACTCGAACCCTTACGCGCATAATGCACACTAGACCCTGAACCTAGCCTGTCTACCAAATTTCAGCATCCCGGCAAGCAATTATAGTATACTCTAATTTCCATCCGTTGTCAAATTATATTCCCGGAAACAGAACAACAGGAAATCGGATTAAACTTGCAATATACTTGATCAGTCTAATGTAATTAACATACCGATTGTATTTCTGCCAGTAGAAACAATTTAGGGTCATGATTCTCTGGACCAAAAAAGGAGCGCAACCCATGAAAACAAGAGTATTTGTCTGCACGATACTCGCATTAAGTCTGGTCGTCAGTTATAGTCAAGCCGAGATTGATCCGGATAGGATTGTCGGTATCTGGTTGATGGACGAAGGTAAGGGCGATGTCGCTGAAGACATCTCTGAAAACGGACGTAAAGGCACGATTACGCGAGGCGAATGGGCAAAGGGTAAGGTCGATGGTGCCCTTGAAATCAAGAAGGGCGGAACGGTCACTATTCCGCTCGGTAAAGGTATTATCGAAGACAAAGTGACCTTCACCCTGTGGATAAACTTCACCGACATCGGTGGTCAACAAAACTACTTCTCGATATGGGATCAGAGTAACAACCGCTATGTCCCTTACAAAAATGGTGGCAACCTCCTACGTAGTTGGACGAACACTTGGGATGTCGCCAGTGGCGTGACGGTCAAAGATGGAACCTGGTATCATGTCGCCAATGTCTACGACGGAGACAACTGTACGATCTACATCAACGGCGAAGAGAAAGTCTCACAAAAGGTGCCGAAGTTCCAACTCCAAGATCAGGAGCAGACGGCGTGGCTCGCGACTGACAAAGGAACCGGTTTCCTCTCCGCCACTATTATGGATGAAGTCGGTCTCTTTAACGATGGGCTTACCGAAGATGAAGTTCAGGGTATTATGAACGAAGGCATCTATCACACCGCCTTTGCTGTGGAACCCTCAGGTAAACTTCCGGTGCTCTGGGGAAGACTGAAGGGGCAGTAACAACCTTGAGGTCCCCTGTTTTGCAGAGGGACCTTACCCTGCAGAAACAAACCTATGATATATTTCGCATACGGGTCTAACATGAACCGCTCTCACATGCAACAGCGGTGTCCGGGTGTAACGCACGTAGGGAAGTTTCAACTTGATGGGTTTCGCCTTGTTTTCAAATACCACGCTGATATTATCCCTGCGGAGGAGTGTACGGTCCACGGTGGACTCTGGGAGATTACAGAGGACCACGAAGAAGCCCTTGATATCTACGAAGGTTATCCCGACTATTACGGTAAGTATTACCAAGACGGGGTCATGTTTTACAGGATGCGGGAGTCGTATGAGAAAGATGTTGAAGCACCTTCAAAATGGTACCTAAAAACCATCATTCAGGGTTATCGTGACTTTGGGTTGACGCAGGAAGAATTTAAAGAGAGCCTTGGTGTCCAACAACTTAGGTTAACGCAAAAGAACCTTGAAGAGAGCCTTGGTGTGTCAATGGATGAACTCGCCCACCTATTTTCCCGCGTTGCAACCTCTCCTGTCTATCAGTAACTCCTTCAAATTACCCGTTTCGCATACACATAATACGCCCCGATTGCCAACTCACCGGTTTCGTCGGCGAACTCGGTATGCATGCGCGTCTGACCGGCGGTGAGATTGAACGTAAACGTTACACCCTTCGCCTCTGGAAGAATTGTTTTCGTGTCAGACTGATCCCCGATACGAATCTGTGCTGTTTTGAGTGCCAAAGCCTTTCCACCGTTGTAAAGATCGATATGCTCACCGGGGATGCCATCCGTTATCGCCCTATCCTCAGCAAGGGGCCACCGCCGCAACTCGAAACTATATTCTCCATCTTCAGGGACCTCAATTGCCCAATAGCCGTTGCATTCCAATCCGCGGCGAATCATCCCGTGATTCCATGCCTGTGCTTCTCCGTGCCAATCGTGGGTTGTGATGCATGTAACGGGTTCGTTTTGTGTCCCAATGACAATCGGACAATCCTCATCAAACCGCTCCGAAACCAGTTTCCACCACGCTTCATAATGCTCACGCAGTTCCGCGACGACTTCCGGATGTTCGTCAGCAATGTCGTGCTGTTGTCCGGGATCGGCTTGTATATCGTATAATTCGGTTCCGTTGATAAGCCGCCACCGTTGCGACATCGTCGCGCTATCTTTCCACTTAATCGGATTTTCAACGCGCTGCGAATCGGTGACGATCACCCGTTCTTCCCACGTCTCCGTTTCATTTCTCAGCAACGGTGCGATACTGGTGCCGTGGAAGTGTGCGTTTGAGGAGACTTCGAGATCGCAAAGATCTATCAGCGTCGGAAGTAGGTCAATATTTGCGGTGAGTTCATGCACCTCGTGCTTTTCAGTGAAACCACCGCCGGGCCAATGCATAAAGAGCGGCACACGGTGTCCACCTTCATACGGCGATCCTTTTTTACCGCGCATTCCGGCGTTGTAACCAGCTCTGACAAACTGCTGTGCATCCAAGTCGCATCCCATTGCGGACCCGTTATCTGTCATGAAGATGAGGATCGTGTTTTCCTCAAGCCCCAAGACTCGGAGGTGGTATCGGAGTCTCGCCATGTTGTCGTCGATATTGGTGACCATTCCCCAGAAATTCGCGCGATCGCCTTCCACGCCTTTCCGTCGGTATACCTCACCGTAGGCATCGGGAACACGGAATGGACCGTGGGGCGCGTTGGTGGAGAGGTAACAGAAAAACGGACGGTTCTGATTGCCTTCAGCCTGTCTCTCAATGAACGCCATTGCTTGCTGAAACCAGACATCCGTGCAATAACCGTCAAACGGTTGTTCTGAACCGTTTCGGAAATAGGTGTCGTCGAAATAGTCGTTGCCCCAATAGTCGGGGGTTTGACTGATGCCACCACCGCCGTGGTAGAGGGCTTCATCGAAACCTCTGTCGTGTGGACGGAAGGGGTAATTGTCGCCGAGATGCCATTTTCCGAACATACCGGTCTTATAGCCGTTGCGTCGGAAGATGTCTGCCATCGTGACCTCGTCGCTACGGAGCAGCGAGCGTCCACCGATGGTATGCCATACCCCCGTGGAGTTGCAATAATGCCCCGTCATAATCCCTGCTCGTGTTGGTGAACAGGTAGGTCCGACGTGCAGATTCTGTAGTTGCACACTCTCTGCTGCGAGTGCGTCCAGATTCGGTGTGTTGATAACAGGGTTTCCGGTGCACCCCAAATCGCCGTAACCTTGGTCATCCGTAATAACAAAGACGAGATTCGGTGTCGTCTGTTCTGCCACGATTCTATCTCCTATGTGTCCCTAAAAGACACGCCTACCAGTTCTCTGGAGGCGTGTCTATAACATCCACAACGTCAATAATGCTATAAGTCGCACCTAAAAATGTTTATGCTAACGCCTTTTTGATACGATCCAGTCCGCGATGAATTTCTTCCAATGAAGTAGCGAAGGAGAGTCGCAAATGATTGTCAGCACCGAAACCGTCTCCCGGCACAACACCGACACCTGCCGAATTGAGCAGATAATCGGTTATGTCCATTGAATTTTTGATCTTGTTCCCGCCAAGCGTTCTACCATAATGTGCAGAAAAATCGGGGAAGATATAGAACGCGCCCTGGGGTCTGGCATAACTGACTCCCTCAATCTCATCAAAACGTTGACAGATCACATCTCGGCGTTCCTCAAACGCTTTCCGCATCTCTTCAACAGCATCTTGTGGCTCATTGAGTGCGACAACAGCGGCTTTCTGCGCAATGGATGTCGGATTTGAAGTGCTGTGTGATTGGATACGCGACATTGCCGAAACAGCATCCTCAGGACCGGCGGTATATCCGATCCGCCACCCCGTCATCGAGTAGGCTTTGGACATCCCGTTGACAACAAAGGTAATCGCCTTGGTCTCTTCGTTGAAGGAAGCAGGACTCTGATGTGTCGCTCCATCGTAGAGCAACGCCTCATAAATTTCATCGGAGATGAGATAGACTTGGTGCTTGACAGCAAGGTCGGCGATTGCCTTGAGCGTATCCAGATCATACGTTGTGCCAGTCGGGTTGCTTGGACTGTTGACGAGGATCGCCTTCGTCTTTGGGGTGATAGCCGCCTCGACCTGATCGGGTGCCATGCAGAAGTTTTGCGCCGGTGTCGTCTCAATGACGCTCAGCACTGCCCCGGCGAGTTTGACCTGCTCTGGGTAGCTGACCCAATAGGGTGCGGCGAAGATGACCTCGTCGCCCGGATCACAGATGGCTTGAAAGATGTTATAGATGGTGTGTTTAGCACCACACGAGACGATAACTTCGGAAGGTTTGTAACTCAGCCCGTTGTCTCGTTTGAATTTCTCTGTGATCGCTTCTCGAAGTTCAGGGGTGCCGGGGACAGGGGTGTATTTTGTGAATCCCGCATTGAGTGCGGCGATTGCGGCATCTTTGATATAATCGGGTGTGTCAAAATCGGGTTCGCCCGCACCGAATTTGACGACATCTACGCCATCTGCGATCAACGCGTTGATTTTCGCAGTGATCGCCAAAGTGGACGATGGTGTTACCTTTTGACTCCGTTCTGATAATGAGATCATTCCTTCTCCTTTGTAAATCGGTTTTTTGAGTTTGCCTTCGATTCTGTGCCTTTTTCGTCGATCGTTAGAGTTGTTTTCCAAGACAGACGCTTTTTTATAACGTCTTATCGAATTCTTTCAGGAGATTCCGCTGCTTACGAGACAAAGATTTCGGAATTTCCACCATCAACCGCACCCGCAAGTCTCCTTTTCTGCCGGAGGGGTCTACCCCACCTCGTCCCCTTAAGCGGAACTGTTGTCCCGGTTGCGCCCCGGGCGGGATTTTTAGATCCACATCCCCTGTTAGCGTTTGCACCCGAACGGAACCGCCCAACGCCGCTGTCGTCATAGAGACCTTTGCATCTGTGAGTAGATCTGCACCTTCGCGGGTCAGTGTCGGATGCGGTTGTACAGAGACTGTCACCAACAGATCGCCCGAAATGCCGCTGCCGAAGGATTCTCCATAGCCTTGAATACGTAAGGTTTTTCCATCCTGAATACCCGGCGGAATTTTGAGCCTGAGAGGCTTCCCTTGGACATTGACCTCTTTCATGCTGCCTAACACAGCATCCTCGAAAGGGACAGTGACGTTCATCCGAATGTCGCGTCCGCGAGGCGGAGCAGTGGTACGCTGCTGTCCGAACGCATCACCAAATGCATCGCCAAATCCACCAAATCCACCGAATCCGCCGCGTCCGAAGATATCGTCAAGATTGATATGTCTGAAGATGTCGTCCATATTTCGGTAACCTTCAAAACCCATACCCTCAACGCCCGCGTGCCCACGGATGTCATACATCCGTCGCTTTTCAGGATCGGAAAGGACTGAATACGCGTTCGATGCCTCTTTGAATTTCTCTTCTGCCGCTTTGTCACCCGGATTTTTGTCCGGATGATACTGGACTGCGAGTTTGCGATAGGCTTTTTTGATTTCTTCTGGAGTGGCACCTCGATTCACGCCGAGGATTTCGTAGTAGTCTCTCATATTTTTTAATTTTACCTTGCGGAGGAACAACGGACGCTTGGGTTTTGACGGGCGTTCTCTAAATCCGCCTGCGCCGATGTTGTAGGCTACGCGTTTGGGACTAACAAAAACCACTGTACCGACAAATAATAGGACTGACGCAATTTTCTGATAAGGACCGACGCACCGTCCTGATTAAAAAAGCATAGCGAGGATCACTGGCATATCTCGTAAGGACTGGTGCTGTTTAACAAGTGTTAATCCGAATTGAAGGGCTGCCCTTTCTACACGTAGTTTTCTGGATACATCAGTAATACCCTCTATATCTTTGACGTGTGCGGCACCGACAAGACGGCGCAGCATTTCCAGTCCTGCAAACCCCACTGCTTCGTGGAAGATTCGTTGCAACGTCCGTTCCTTCAACGTCTCATCAACCGTCCTGAATTCGAGCGTGTAGGTGTGCCACGTCTCGGCAATCGCTGCTTTGAGTGCGGACTGCACGCTCACGGTGTCTTGATGCGAAAAATAGGATAAGAGATAGTTCGCCCAATACAATCCGAGGTCAAATCCTACGGGACCATAAAAGGCAAACTCGGCATCAATCACTTTCGCTGTGTTGTTTTGGACGAGAACGCTTCCTGTATGGAGGTCGCCGTGGATTACGGCTTGCTGTGCCGTTAAAAAAATCTGTTTGAGGTCTTCTGCCTGCTGCAGAAAGTCCGTATCCGCTTGCAATCGCTGGACATCGGGCTTTAATCCTGGAGTCCAGAAATTCGTTTCATGTTCGGTGTACGGAAAAGTGAACACGTAATCGGCAGTTATCGACTGCATGGTAGTGTTCGCAAATTGCTGTCTATAGTGCTGTGCGGTTGTGCTATCAAGGTTCTCGACATAGGTGTGGCTATGTACGGCACCCATGAATCGCCCAATCTGTTCGGCGATAGTGGTGTCGACTCTGCCCGCGATTAGGTCGGCGCGCAGGACCTGGGCATCCCGGAGATCCTCCATTGCTATGGTCGCATTTTCAGCATCGAAGTCATACAGTTCAGGGACGGTTCCACTTGCGAATTGGTTGTAGATATCCAGCGCACGGGACTCGTAAGTCAAACGTTCTATGGATAATGGATACTCGGGTCCTAATATCTTAATGTAGGGTGGCGCGTGTTTCAGGACGATTGAACGCTTTGGATTCACAGCGTCCGAGACGCGATAGACTGTGTTCAGATTACCATCGCCAATCTCTTCAATACGGAGTTTCGTCTCCGATTCAAACACGCCGATCTCAGCATGTCGTTGACGTAGGTAGTCCGGCAGCATGGTAAGGTCGAGTTCCATATCTTTCTGACAGCCTTACAGCAGACTTTCGGCGATTTGGATAGCGTTCAGCGCAGCACCTTTGCGGAGGTTGTCTGCTACTACCCAGAGATTCAAACCGTTTTCTATGGAAGCATCATCGCGAATTCTACCTACATAGACTTCATCTGTCCCTGCGACATCAACAGCGAGTGGATATTGCTGGCTGTCGGGATCGTCCACAACTTTTACACCGGGGGCAGTGGCAAGGCACTCTCTCGCTTGGGTTGCTGTGAGCTTCTCGTGTGTTTCAAGATTTATCGATTCAGAATGCGCGAAGAAGACTGGAACTCGGACGGTTGTAGCGGAAACACCAATCGTGTCGTCTGCGAGTATCTTCTGAGTCTCATTGATCATTTTCACTTCTTCTTCGTTGTCCCCGCTGTCTAAGAAGGGCCAATCGAATGCGACGTTGAATGCCATCTGATGTGGAAATTTATCTAAGGTGATGGGCTTGCCTTCGAGTGCTTCAGTCGTTTGCTGAACCAGTTCCATAACGGCACGTCCACTCTTACCAGAAACACTTTGATAGGTGGAAACAACGATTCGTTTGATGCCGACAAGGTCGTAGATCGGTTTAAGTGCTACCATCATTTGGATGGTAGAGCAGTTTGGATTGGCGATGAGTCCATTGTGAGCGCGGGCAGCATCCATGTTGACTTCCGGGACAACGAGAGGGGTTCCAGCGTCCATACGGAAGGCACTCGTATTGTCAATGACGAGCGCACCTTTTTCTACAGCTGTGGGAATGAACTCGCGACTGACAGACGCGCCTGCTGATGAGAACACCACGTCCACATCTTCAAACGAGTCGTGTGTCAGTTCCTCAACCACAATGGGATCATCTTTAAAGGATAGAATTTCACCGGCAGAGCGGTGCGATGCTAAAAGTTTAAGGGAAGCAATTGGGAACGATCGCTCTACCAGAAGTTGCAACATGGTATTACCGACGGCACCCGTTGCCCCTACAACCGCAACACGATAACTCTCACTCATTTCTGATGTTTTCCTCTATTATGTTGTTCAAGCAGGATTTAGTAAGGTTTGTATAATTTTACCACAAACCCGCCCTTTAAGCAAATATTTCGGTAAAGAATGCCGTGTTACAGCGGAATTGCTGCCTAAAAAGAGAAAAAACTTGACAAATACTGAAGTCTGTGGTATTAAAATTAAGAGACCTATGTATTATGTCAAGTTAACCGTGTTAGATCTTCTCTATTTCTAATAGAGTCATTTAGGGTTGAGCGTAGGCTTTTTCCTGTAATTCAGGTTAACTTTCTTGGTGCTAACCAAATTTTATCTTGACATATCTATATCTGTATAGTATAATATAATTACTGTTAGTTTTTTGTTAAATCCATTTTGAGTCCGAGGCGTGAGAATCTCGTTTTCTGAACTGTTCGGAAAACGTAAGTATTTTCTGAATCGGACTAAAAATTAGAGGAACATTTGACATGGCAAAATTAATGAAAAGCAATGTTGTCGACAGTATCGTTGAAGCAACAGGTCTTAGCAAGAAAGATGCGAATGCCGCTGTCGATGCTTTTGCTGCGACTATTTGCGACGCTTTGAGTAATGGCGACTCTGTTGGATTAATTGGTTTTGGAACATTTGAAGCCAAAAATCGTCCAGCTCGCACGGGTCGCAACCCGCAGACTGGCGCACCACTTAATATTCCAGCGAAGACAGTCCCCGTTTTTAAAGCTGGTAAGAAACTTCGCGACGCTACTGGCTAAAACTGGCGATTCTCTCGCTTAGTTTCTGGAAAAGCCGCCGGGCTGTGCCTCGTTTTTTAATTGAGGGATGCCTGCGGCTTTTTCACGTTACGCCTATCGACAAAAGTCTCTGTGGATTTTTCCATAACGGAAACCACCTTCACAACGTATTCCAACACCACGCGATCGCCTGCAGTTATTGACATAATTTTTTGTTTGTATTGTTTGTAGGTGCCCTTTCCATTCTTTTGTCTGCATCATTTATATCACAGGCACGCCTTCCGAGAGCGTTGGTTAAAACTTGATGTCAGGAGACTCATCATGTTAATCCGAACGAGAGCCCCAGTCCGCATCGACTTTGCTGGCGGATGGAGTGATGTAGCCCTCTTTACCGAACAGTCAAAAGGGCTTGTCGTCAATGGGGCAATTAACCGATACGCCTATGCAACCCTCCGCTGTGAACGCCAAGTCGCAGACGACGATTCTGTTGAACTCCAACGCGTTCTGGATAAAAGCATTCGTATCTATTCTGCGGATTTTGATACATTCATTGAAGCCGACGATATACGTCAACTTGAATATGATGGGAATATTGATTTAGTCAAGGCAGCTGTGCGACGAATGTCCATACAGATTGGCGGTTTCGACTTGATTACTCAGTCCACCGCGCCGCCGGGAAGTGGATTAGGCACTTCCGCTGCAATGGGAGTCGCACTCGTCGGTGTGCTTGGCGCACTTAAGGAAGCGACCTATCTTCCTTATGAGTATGCAGATCTCGCAAGCAATATTGAACGTCATGAACTCGGTATTCTCGGTGGAAAGCAAGATCACTATGCAAGTGCAATCGGCGGAATTCATTTTATGGAGTTTCAGGGGGAGGAGGTCAAAACCTCACCATTGAAATTTCCACCCCACATCCGTTGCGAACTTGAAAAGAATCTTGTCCTCTGTTATACCGGAAAATCTCGTCTCTCTGGTAATATACATCAGAACGTAACCGATGCTTATGAAAGCGGGCAACCGAGTGTCCGCGACGCATTGGAAACCCTCAAAGCCACTGCTGAAGCCACAAAAACAGCACTGATGCGCGGTCGGTTGACCGAATTCGGCGAACTCCTCACCCAAAATTGGCAGAATCAGAAGAAGTTACACCCCTCTGTCACAAATGAACAGATAGAATCCCTCTTTAAAATTGCAATGACGCACGGTGCGATCGGTGGGAAAGCTTGTGGTGCTGGTGGTGGTGGATGCCTACTATTTTACTGCGAACCTACACGTGAACATCGCGTCCGTCAAAAGCTTGAAGAAGCCGGCGCGCGGGTCATTGATGTTAATTTTGATTTTGACGGACTCCAAATGTGGAAGGTCTCAAGCGATTGAAAGGAACGGCTTTCGGCTGTCGGAAATCATTAGCAAAGAGATTTTCTGGTGAAGCTACCTCCTCTTGCTGATCGCTGACTGCTGACGGCTGATGGCTATTTCTTATGAAAAACGACATCTCAGCGACACAGAACGGAACAGATATAGAAGCCGCCGAAGCCTTGACTTCAATATCAGTCGAGGGGGCGAAAGAAAATATTTTAAATCAACTCAGAAAGCGAATTATTGGACAAGACGAAGTAATTGAGCAACTTCTCATCGCACTCTTCTCACAGGGACACTGTTTACTGGTGGGCGTGCCGGGGCTAGCGAAGACACTACTCATCAGCACATTCGCGCGGATTCTGGAACTCCCTTTCAATCGAATCCAATTTACGCCGGATCTGATGCCATCGGACATCATCGGCACCGATATTATTGAGGAGGGTGAGGCAGGGAAACGTGCCTTCCGGTTTATCAACGGACCCGTCTTTGCTAACGTCGTTCTTGCTGATGAGATTAACCGAACACCCCCTAAAACACAAGCCGCACTTTTACAAGCAATGCAAGAGTACCAAGTCACCGCAGGCGGTAGAACGTATCCGTTGGAACTCCCATTTTTTGTTTTAGCGACGCAGAACCCGATCGAGCAGGAAGGCACCTACCCGCTACCCGAAGCGCAACTCGACCGATTCATGTTCCATATCACCCTTGATTATCCCGATAAAACTGCCGAAAAAGAGATTGTGATGACAACAACTGCGGCGTATGAACCGGAGATAGAATCTGTGATCACAGGAGAAGAGGTGTTGCGCATACAACAGGTCGTCCGGAAAGTGCCGATTGCCGAAGCGATCGTGGATTACGCAGTGGAATTAAACCGGCAGACACGACCTGACTCAGATGCCCTTGATTTCATTCAGGATTGGGTGCAGTGGGGTGCAGGACCGCGAGCCTCGCAGTATCTCGTGTTGGGAGCGAAGGCACGTGCTATTCTACAAGGACGTTATCATGTCGCTTATGAGGATATTAAGGCAGTCGCTGTACCTGTGCTACGCCACCGAATCTTGACGAACTTTAATGCAGAGGCAGACGGGATCACGAGCTTGGATATTATCAATAGATTGTTGGAAAACGTCGAACCACCAGCCGTGCAATGAGTTAGTACCCTCAGAATTCATAAATTTATAAACAACCTGAATGCCAACTGTTGATCGGCAGGGAGACCAGAACACCAGAAAATGAAAATTGCAATTATAGGAACAGGATACGTCGGCTTGACCACGGCTGTGGTGCTTGCCTACCTGAATCATGATGTCGCTGCGGTAGACAAAGACGAGAGTAAACTCAACCTTTTGCACGAGGGAAGAAGCCCGATTCATGAACCGGGCATTCAAAGTCTTCTGGAAGAGGTGCAGCACACGATCCGTTTCACACCGAATGTGGCCGAAGTTGTGCCGGAGGCAGAGCTGATTCTGATTGCCGTGGGGACACCGCCGAAGAAGAACGGTGAAGCGGATACGCAACATGTGGAACAAGCCGCCAAGGAGGTCGCCCAAGTCTGTTTGCCGGATAGGCACTACACACTTGTTGTCAAATCCACAGTCCCGATAGGTACGAATCAACGTGTCGCTGAAGTTGTGGCGGAGGTATTTTCGGAACGTGGAATTCCAGGGAACATTTCCATCGCTTCAAACCCGGAATTTTTGCAAGAGGGGTTGGCGTTGCAGGGTGCGTTCTATCCAGATCGGATCGTCGTCGGGGCAAACAGCGATGAAGCGATTGATACTTTGCGTCGCCTCTATAAACCGATCCTCGAACAGACGTTTGATCCACCGAGCGAGTTTCCACGTCCATCCTCTTACCATCTGCCTCCAATGATGACAACGGATCCGAACAGTGCCGAAATGATTAAATACGCGGCGAACACTTTCCTCGCCCTTAAAATTAGTTTTATCAATGAAATTGCGGGGCTTTGTGAGGAGGTTGAGGCAGACGTAACAGAAGTCGCACGCGGTATCGGACTGGACGGACGTATTGGGAATAAGTTTCTTCAAGCCGGTCTCGGATGGGGTGGTAGTTGTTATCCGAAAGATACCGCCGCTCTGTTAGGGGTCGCAGCGCAGTCTGGATACGAGATGCCGATTACGGAAGCCGCCCGCACCATCAACTTCCGCCAACGGGACCGTGTTATCGAAAAATTGCGCAGTACACTGGGCACACTCAAACGCAAAACCATTGGTATTCTTGGACTCGCCTTCAAACCAAATACGGATGACATTCGAGAAGCACCCGCACTTGACATTGTCCGTGAACTGATTGCCGCGGGAGCGACGGTTCGGGCACACGATCCGATCGCTATTGGAAATGCACATCGCGCCTTAAGTGGGAACGGCGAAACTGAAGATAACAAAGTGATTTTCACGGAAGATGTATACGAACTTCCTTACGATGCCGATGCACTCGTGCTCGTTACGGAATGGGAACTCTACCACAAACTTGAACTCCGTAGACTCGCCAAACAGATGAAAACTCCGATTCTCATTGATGGACGCAACGTTTATTCCCCAGAAGAAGCGAGAGCGGCAGGTTTTCATTACATCGGGATCGGTAGAGCGTAAGGTTTTTTAATTCTTCCTTGCGGCTCGGTCGTAGGTTGGTTCTTTGGACTGCCTTTACGTAGACTCGCCTGCGCCGTTGTTGCAGGCTATTGCTTTGGATACAGAATTAAAGATACATCAAAAACCGCAAGCCCGTAATGAAATTAGGTTTCCTTAAATGGCATAATTTGTCTTTGCTTTACATTTGGAGGGAGGATAGGAGCCAAGCAAGTGAAGCAGTCAACTCCGTTCATAATTCCGCAAGGAAAAATTAAAAATCCTGAACCTTTTGATGTAAGTTGGCATCGGTATTGTCCGCAAAAGCCGTTCCCACCGTATCGCCATATACCGGGCGTCACACCGCATCCGATTCGCGATCCACGTGGGCATAGTTACGGGGTGGAAGAGGAACACGATGCTGAACCTTTGTCACCAGAGATGTGGAGACAGAACGAAGATTACCTGTACGGTGTGGATCTCTACAACTTTGCCTATTGGTGGGAGGCACATGAGGCGTGGGAAGGATTGTGGCACCAAGCAGAAGACACGTATCGCTTGTTCCTTCAAGGGTTAATTCAGGTGTCGGCAGCCTTCATCAAGTATCACACACGGATGCTCCGTCCGCTACGCACGCTTTCTACTGCCGGACGCGATAAATTGCGACAGGTTGTAGCTGAATGTGACGACGCATCGGGAAATTATATGGGACTCAATCTACCAGCGTTTTTGGACCTTGCTGACGCGTTTTTTGAACCGTTCTTTGAGGATACCGTTACAGAAGCAACCTTTCGTCAGCACTCGGTGAAGCCGCTAATACTGTTGCAAGATTAATGCATGTTTTGAGGAAAGCAACATGCCAACACTCTTGCCTTTTCTCATCTTTAGCTTTATATGTGTTTTTATCGTGGTGTTGCTGCTCGCTCTTTTTAAGGTAGGTGCCTATTTCGGCAAAAGCGATGTGGATGAATTTCGTGCTGTTCGGTGTCCACAATGTCAAACTCGGCGCAAACCCGAAAGGACGGGGACTGTTAGAAACCTCGTTGAACTTGAGATGCGTTGCCCGCGTTGTGGATATATCTCATGGGATATACCGCCAAAAACGAACCTCTCCACACGTCCCACCGATCGGGATAATACGTTATGAAAGGCGAGCCGATTGTGTTAATAATCAGCGAAAGCCCCGTCGTCTGAGTGCCAGAACATACCACGTAACCGAAACGTCTCATCTCGAATCGCTTCAATAGCGGCATCGTCCATATCCACACCGAGACCGGGGGCTGTTGGCAATTCAATGAATCCGTCTTTGAACACCAAAGGGGTCGAAAATAGTCCTTCGCCACGTCGGTGTCCACCCTCGCATATCAGTAAATTCGGCACAGTCGCCATTACATGTACCGATGCGGCAACGCCGATAGGACCGGCGGCGTTGTGTGGGGCGATCGCCATATTGTGAATCTCCGCCATCGCTGAAATCTTTTTCAGTTCCAGTATTCCGCCGCAGTGTCGGATATCCGGTTGCAAAATTGCACACATCTCTCGCTCAATTATCTCTCGAAACCCCCATCGTGTCAAATGCCGCTCACCGGTCGCTATTGGCACGGTCGTTGATCGAGACAGCGTCAGCAAGGGTTCGTTGTTTTCTGGATGGCACGGCTCTTCAGCGAACAACAACCGGAATGGTTCTAACTCTTTCACCAAAATCATTCCCATCGTCGGACTTAAACGCCGATGCAAGTCAACAGCGATATCTACCTCGTCACCCACTGCTGTTCGGACTGCCGCTATCCGCGCCACCATCGCATCAATCGTCTTCGATGTGTCCACAAACCGCACGGGCTGTGGTGCAGCTCCCATCTTCACCGCACGGAATCCTGACATAACTGCATTCTTAGCACTCTCTGCACACTCGTCAGGTGTTGTGCCTCCTATACCGGTATAGACGCGGATCCGTTCACGTACTGAACCTCCCAGCAGTTTCCATATCGGCATCCCGACGACTTTACCGAATACATCCCACATCGCCATTTCAATACCGCTCAGTGCCCCGACCAACACTGGCATACTTCGGCTATAACTTGACCGATACATCGCCTGCCAATGATCCTCAATCTGTAGCGGATCTTTGCCGATAAGGTATTTCGCCATGTCGTCCACGGCTTGGGCGACAACGCGCCAATGTTCGTAGTTCATGGGTTCACCGTAGCCGATGATCCCTGCGTCGGTGAACATTTTCAGCACCATTGCGCGACCTTGAATCGGTATCGTCTCAAATCCAGTAATTTTCATAATCTTGGTCCTAAACCGGTCGCCACCGGATGACGCAGAAGTGGGAGTTTCCCGTGGCATTTTCCCATTTGCTAACATCGCCGTAGCAAGAGCCGATGAAGGTTAGTATCTCTTCCCCGTCTAAACTAATATGTCGTGGGAAACCAGCGACATGCCCGTGACAGAGATAATAGACTTCATCGGACCAATTCTCGCCATTATCGTCGCTTACCATTGCCCTGCCACTACCGAGTTCGCGGGGATAACGGTGGTCGTATGCCACAACAGCACTGTCATTGGAAAGTCCAACTGCCGCACCGTGGCATTGTCCATGCACGCTGGTCAATTGACGGAGATTTGTCCATGTGCCGCCACCGTCTACCGAATCGGCGAGGAAAACAGTCTTGTTCGTGTGGGGTTGATCTGGCGGTCCCGGCTGATACCGAACAACTGCCAACAATCTTCCGGGGAATAGTTCTGCAATGTTGACTTCGTTGCCGTAGTTCGATAAGAAGAAGCGGTTCGAGAAGGTGTGTCCATCATCGTCCGAAACGAAGACGTAAGTTGGGTTCGTCCCTTCGTAGAATGGATCGTCTCGTCTTTTAATCGGTAGAAGGAGTGTGCCATCACTCAGTCGGGTTACACTTGAACCAGCGACGGTCTGCTTAAACGGCGTGACATCTATTTCGCTCGTTTGCTCCCACGTTTGACCTTCATCATCAGACAGCCAAACAGTGATTGGTGATTCTTCACCCTGTTGACTCACATTGATTAATTGTCCGTGTCTATTGGCTTGCAATAACCACCCGTTGAAACCGAAGGCAGACGGATCTCTGTTGAGATGTTCCCAACGCTTGCCGCCATCCGTGGACTTGGAGATGATGGTCTGTTGCACCGCATAGATGGTGCTATCGGGAGCCAGAACGAAGTTCAATCCTTGGTAATGCGCCTGTGGGTCCAAAGGCATACGGGTTTTCTCTACTTCTACCTTATTCAGCACACCGTCGCGGGCGTGTAGGATATAGTCACCCGCTTGCATCTCGCTTAATTGGCTTGGAGTGACGACAACGCCTCCCATGTTTTCGGTTGATAGCATTTGCAGAACTCCTTACTACAACGTGAATTCGATCAATAGTAATAGGCACACTCCGTGTGCCGTCACAGGGTTAAGTCACGTCAATATAGTAAATTTTTCTTGTCCAACGTGATGAATTATGACAAAATGTTGGTACACTCTACCCAACCAATTTACACTATCGTATCCTACAACGCAAGCCATATTTGAAGAAGGAAAAATGTATGAATATATTTGATGCGATACGGAAACACTATAATGTATCAGGGGTCCACGCTACGACTGCCCCTGATAACCCAAGATCACAATTTGCCGTTGACAGATACAAAAATCACCTACCTAAATTGATAAAGCCCGGCATGCGCGCATTAGATTTAGGATGCAATGCAGGGCGGTATACCTTTGCTATGGAAGAGATGGGAGCCATAGCAACAGGTATTGACTTTGCAGAGATTCCACTCCGCCACGCAAAAGAGGTCGCACAGAAAAGAAAAAGCAGATGTCAATTCAATATCGGGAATATAGCAGCGCTACCTTACAAAGAGAATTCTTTCGACCTCGCGCTACTTCCGCAAAATAATGGTTACTTATCTTATCAGACGTTGGAGAGTTTAACAGTTCAGCTTAAAGAGATTCTATCGGATAACGGTATTTTCGTTGTCATTATGCACGATGAATTAGTCAAGAGAGCGGGTGAGGAAACCCTTTTAGAACGATATGATGTCCAGACGGGGCTGATGGAAGGACACATCACACTTCCCGGTAAAGGTGTTTACGCGGCACCATGGGTCTTTTGGACGGTTGCTTTTGCGAAGTACATTATCGAGAAGCACCTTGCTTTAGAAAAGGTAGAGCAAATAGAAGATAATAGATTTATGTTGGTGTTCTGTAATAAAAAGAAATGAGGGTTAGCGCGCCTGACCAATGTACAAGATGTGCGCTGCCATGTCCGCAATGGCGGGTTCTGATGCTGTTTCCAAGACCAACTCGACCCAACGTTTCCACTTTGCCGGGTCTTCTGCCACCGTGTTGGTAGCTTCAGGTAATCCCGTTGAAAGTCCCTCACACCCCACCATTTCCAGTGTGATTAACCCACACGATTCAGCGAGCTGCTGAAGTTCAGAAGCCCGAAAAAAATGCCACAGACTGTCGCCAACAAGGTTATTCCCTTTTCCTTCCTGTATGAGTTCCGAGTACGCGGGTGTTATCAGTTCATAACTGAACCGACTGAGAACCGTCCGCAGCATTGCGAGATAACCCACAACGGCAATGCAGACGATCGCCCCAGGCTTGGCAACCCGAACCAATTCAGAGATTGCCTGTGTTCGTTCAGGTTCATCACTGATGTGCGTTAGCGGACCACCGAGACACAACACCGCATCAAAGTCATTCGTGTTAAAATCTGAGAGGTCTCGTATATCCCCAACAACCGACGCAATTAATCGACTCGAAACAGATTTCGGTTCCAACTCGATTTTTTCTTCAGCAAAAGCCGTGTATGCTGGGTCAATATCCATAAGAACGACATCATAGCCTGCCCGACAGAGTTCAAGTGCATAACGCCCTGGTCCGCCCCCTGCATCTAAAATCCTACCTGATTCAGGGAGGTATTGCCGAAGGTAATGCATTGTGACCAAAAACTCCAGCGAGTTATAAGCATCCTTTACAAGCCGATTCCATTCACCAGTTTCGACTTCATTTTTCCCTTTCATAAGTAAATCCTTAATTTTTTCTGCTTGTTTGACATGATAGATTGTGGCAGAATAGCCGAGACGCTTCATCTCAACACATCTACCATATTGATTGGTTATCCCAAAGCATAGGAGTTCTGTAAATGCCACAACAAGACGCAATAGAACATCTCGAAACATTTGGTTACTGTCTGATTGAAGATGCGATTCCCGCCGCACAAGCGGATACGATGGCAGAGAAGTACTTCCAATTTCATCGCGATCCAGCAAATCGCGCTGCCTTCCAGGACCCGAACGATGACTTGTATCAAACCCTTTTCGGTGTGGTTAACCTCGATGAGATGTGTTGGGAGTGCATCGCACACCCGCAAGTCCTACAGGTCGTCCGCCATTTTCTCGGCGATAACGTACGATTGGGTGAAGCGTGTACGAAATGGGTCAAGCCGCGTGCGCCACAGGGCGGTATCCATTCCGATTCGACACACGACTTGCCAGCGCGTCTACCTGAAACGCCGTGGATGATTAATTCGATCTGGATGATAACGGACTTTACCCTTGAGAACGGTGCGACGCTCATTGTGCCATTCAGTCATCGCGCCCGGCGGAGACCTTCGGCATCCGATATTGCAGAGAGTCATCCAGTGTCCGTTTGTGGACGACGGGGTTCCGTGTTATTATGGCACGGTGGGGCGTGGCACGGGCAAGGCGAGAACACAACCGACGACCAGCACCGTATGGCGTTGAATATCGCCTACTATCCACCTTGGTGGAATCTTATGCGTGAGGGCGGTCATCAACCCGTTCTTCCTGAAACGTTTGAGCGAATGCCGGAGGAACTCCAAGCACTTGTGCGACACAAGGTAGCGAAACGACGTGCAGACATCTATGAGTTTTGAGCTGGGTTGTGCTTCATTTCACCCGTTGTCCGGCTTGGAACACCGCAGTCACCCGACTAAACGCATTTACATCGTTTGTCGGATCAGTCTCAAAGGCGACGAGATCAGCGATTTTGCCCGGTGCGATAGTCCCAATCTCGTCTGTCATTCCTATCGCCTCGGCAGAAATACGGGTCGCTGAGATGAGTGCCTCTGCCGGTGTAAATCCGACTTGGACAAGCAGTTGTAAATCGTAGTCGAGATGACCGAAAGCGAGATGACCAACACCTGAATCGGTGCCGGGGACAATTCGGTCACGAAGGTCGTAGTCAAGCATACGTCGCATCACATCAAGGCGTCCTTCTGCGCGCGTTTCAAGTCGTTGCAATTCGGTTAATTCGTCAAGGGAAATGGTATCGGTGTCACGTTTCGCACGGAGATCAACAATGCGAGGATAACCTGTCCATGCTTGAAGGGTTGGGCTAATCCAGATGCCGGATTCCGCCATCATCTCGGCAATTTTAGGATCAAACCGGAGTTCGCCATCTGGGTCGAGGAATTCCGCATGCTCCATCAGATCTATGCCTGCCTCAACCGCTCGCACCATCGATTCTTTTGCCCGACAATGCGCCACCGTGAGCCGATGGAAATGGTGTGCCTCGTGAACGGCGGCATGCAACTCAGCAACTGAGTAGCTGGCGCGTCCGGGAATCGTTCCGGCGGTTCCCCCACCCGATGCCATAATCTTGATGTAATCTGCGCCTTCGTGAACCAAGCGACGAACTGAGCGTCGCATCTCTGCTTCACCATCTGCAGTCTCGTTACACATGTGGAAATGTCCGCCTGTGCAAGTGATCGGTCGTCCGCTCACCAAAGTACGGGGACCGGGAATATAACCGCGTTCAAGCCCTTCCTTGAGTGTAAATCCTACCTTGTTCCTCGCACCGTGTTCGCGAAGGGTCGTAATCCCTGCGGCGAGATGGCGTTGCAGATTCATTACACCGGTCAGCACCATCATCTCATCAGTTTCCGAGAACATTTGAACGTAGTTCCGACCATCACCTGCGAGGCTCAGATGTGTATGACCATCAATGAGTCCCGGCGTGATGTACGCGTCCCCAAGGTCGATAACTTCCGCATCAGGTGGTGTCTGTTCCGCAATATCTTCGTGATGTCCAACGGCATCAATCCGGCCGTCAGTCACAAGAATCGCTTGGTCGTTTTTAGCGTATGTACTTATCCCATCAACGAGCCGGGCGGCTCGGATTTGAACAGTGTGATTTGGCATGAATCCTATCCCTTATAAATGTTTTGCTGATTTTAGACTTTCACAACAAATTCACATCCCTGTCGGAACCATTCCCGTAGGATAGTGTCCTCATTGCAGGTCCGTTTCGCCTGCGAACCTGTTGCCCGCGAGAGATCTATTGTTGCCAAAACGATGTCATCTCCGAAAAATCCTGCCTCTTTGATGACATTACCATCTGGATGCACGATCTTCGAATTGCCATGCGACGATCCGGGTGAGCGGATGTCATCGGGGTTTGCAGGTGTATTCGCCATCAGGAGATAGATACCGTTTTCCGTCGCCCGTGAGATCGGCATTGCGCGGTAAGCAGAGAGTTTATATTCCGATAGCAACCCCGCCTCACAAGAGCAGAAGATACAGAGTTGTGCTCCCATCGCCGCGGGTAACTTAACTAATTCTGGATAACGTACATCGTGACAGATGATAAAGCAACACGCAACACCAGCGAGTTCCACAATCGGTAGCGGACCGCGGTTGTTCGTGCACCACTTCTCCCCTGCGAGAAAGGTTTTGCCGTAACGGTATTTGAGGGTCCCTTGCTGATCGAAAACCGCAAGGTCGTTGTGCCAATTCTCTCCATCGTGATGCGCGGATCCGACAATAACGGCTATTCCGTGCCGACGTGCGGCTTCGGCGATTTTTGCCTCTGCCTCTTTAAAAACCTGTGGCGAGATATGTTCCCAATAATCTGTCCGACAGCAGTAACCGAACAGACATCCCTCGGGGAACGCCGCAATCTGGATCTCCATCTCTGCACACGTTTCGATCTGCTGAAGCACTTTTGAGGTATTGGCGGAAACGTCTTCGCCCGTGAGCAGTTGACATGCCGCGATTTTAACGTGATCGTTAGCCATCTGAATGCCTCCCTTCTGTTTCTGCCATTTTAACATATCTATTTGTTTGATTCAAGTATGGCTGATGTTTAAAAATACGAAAACCAATTGACAGGTGCCAAGCAATTTGGTATAAGGATTAGGAATCCAGTACAAAGTCCGCGTAGGAGAGACATCATGAAAATTACCGACATCAAACCGTACCCTGTTTGGGTGGGACACAGAAATCAACACATCGTCAAAGTGGAGACCGATGAAGGCATCTATGGTTGGGGCGAATCCGGACTTTCGAGTCGAGAATTGGCTGTCGCGGGAGCGGTTAAACACTATCGTGAATTCCTGATTGGACGCGATCCAATGCGGATCGGTGGATTGTGGCAGGAGATGTACCGGAGCCAGTATTTTGAGGGCGGTCGGGCATTGACCGGAGCGATCTCAGCGATCGACATTGCACTCCATGATATTGTCGGGAAGGCGTTGAACGTGCCGGTTTATCAACTGCTCGGTGGCAAGCAACGCGACGCTGTTCCGTGCTTCGCAACGACGGGCGCAGCTACAGTTGAGGAATTAATTGCGAACGCGAATTTATTGCTTGAGAACGGGTGGAACGTCATCCGAACAAACGTGTTGCATCGTGCGAAGCCGGGTGAGGAGAACATTTTTGAGCCACGCGAGTCCATCAGCCTCGCGGCAGAGTGGTTGACGGCACTTCGAGAAGCCATCGGATCTGAACCTGTCCTCGGCATCGACTATCATCACCGGCTCAGCGTTGCGGAAGCGGCATCTTTTTGCCAACGTATGCCTTCTGGCACACTTGACTTTTTGGAAGAACCGATCCGAGATGAGACCCCGGAGGCGTATGAATCCCTGCGGACGATGGTCGATGTCCCGTTCGCCATTGGCGAGGAATTTTCCAGTAAGTGGCAATTTCTCCCCTATCTGGAGCGCGGTATCACAAATTTTGCCCGACTTGACGTGTGCAATGTCGGTGGATTAACGGAATCGATGAAGGTTGCGAGCTTGGCTGAGACGCATTACATCGATCTGATGCCTCACAACCCATTGGGTCCCATCTGCACGGCGGCGACGGTTCATCTGGCGGCGGCTGTTCCCAATTTCGCTTGGTTAGAAATCCGAGTCTCCCCAACAGAAGCATCTGGGCATTATGATGAAGATCTGTTTCCCGTGCAACACCAGCTCGAAGGTGCGGTTATACCGGTACCGGACGGTCCCGGCTTGGGTGTTGAAGTTGATGAAGAGCTCGTAACGTCACAGACGTTCAAATTTGCGGAACCACCACATCTTCGCCGACGGGATGGCTCACATACCAACTGGTAAATATCAGCAGGCAAGTCGATTCACTCTTTTTGAAAAAATTCGGTTTAGAGCATTGGTTGGGTACGCTATTTTAGCATTTATTGCGACTCTTCTTTTATTATTCACCTTTGGCGGTACTACATTCTGAAAACCGACTGGTAGGTGCCATACCTCATCGAATCTGATAACAGTAAAGATAATCAATAATTTTTGATAAACAACTCTCTGCCTTTCGCAGCATTCCGTTGGCGATAATTGTTCATACCGTATTGCAATGTCCATTCCTGAATCTCAGCAAAACTGAATAGATCCCTGATAACAGGCGAGTCGTCGTAAGTAATCAACCACTTGTGAGGACATTTCCGCATATTTTCAGCAAATTGCCAGTGGTCAAATGCGACATGCAATTCACCTCGCACACCGTACAATCTCGATTCAGTTGCTTTCCAATAGGGTGGATCCAAAAAAATGAACACATCTTCACCGTCGTCGAAAAGTGGGTCAGTGTAATCTCGATTGGTTATTTTGATTTCGGAGAGGTGCGGGACGATATTCTTCACACGTTCAATAGAGGAGGATGTAAAACGTTTCTCATACGCGGATCGTGAATATCCACCAGAATCCACGACACCGGAAAAGGTAATACGATTCAATATAAAGAAACGGACTGCACGCTGGAACTCACAGAGCAGGTCTCGGTTCTGGTTTAGTTTATCTTTTGATTTTGTTAGTGCCTCAAATAGGGCGAGGCCGTCTGTAGTTGTTGTGTGCGTCTCTATGAGTGTTTCGACCAAGTCCGGGGCATTGTCTCTTACCTGTTTCCAGAAACAGTAGAGATCATAATTAAGATCGTTAATCCAATAGGACTGGATACGGTTCTGAAAGAGGCTTCGGATGGCAAAGAAGACAGAACCGCCACCGACGAAGGGCTCCCGAAATTCAGTCATATTCACCGGAATCCGCGGCAAAATCTGTTTTAGGGCTCTGGATTTACCCCCTGGATATCGGAGTGGACTTTTTGCTAATTTAGCCATGACGACCTGTTATCCATACCTGCAGTTTACTGTTTTGACTCGCTTCTTGATCGAGCAACACAATTCTTTTCTGGTGTGTTTGTGTCAGGCGATTTTCCGCGCAGAAGTTAAATATATTTTCTGACGTAGATGGTAAGAAAAGGCTGCCAATAAGATCACCTGTGAGTTTTAATCGGGTGATACATTGGATGTTTGTTCTCTGATCAATCGCTACTTCTTCCATATTCGCAAAAAGAATTAACTTGAATAAACCATCCTTGATGTCATCTTCAGATGGTAGTTTTCCTGTGCTACTGTTTTTGGACTCTTGTACAACTAACTGACCACCTTCCCAATAAACTTCATCGGCAGTCAGATAGTACTGTCCACCAAGATAGTTTGAAATTTGGAAAACGCCTTTTGTATTTTCCTCAAGGGATTCTAAGATATGTGTTGTTACAGATTCTCTATGGGCAGCTTCAAATGAGCGTGGGAGGCTTGCTTCTTTGAAGGATCCTAAATTGAAACAACCGTCCGCTTTAAATTTTTCAAGCGTCTGGATATGGTTTTTTGGACTGTGAATGGCAACGTTTTCTTTTTGAGATATTTTCTTATATCCATCAACTGCATTCAGATAAATTGACTCGAAGTCTTTCTCGAAGTGGGTCGTATTCCAGTGTAGGGCACTCATCTGATACCGACTTATCTCAAACAATTTTTCACGCACGTTCTCAACGTTCAGAATCTGATTGGTAATTCGGTCAGTTGTACCTGCTTTTCTCTCTGCATCCTCATACCATGTCAAAATGATATAGATGTTTAGGAGATTCATCCATGAAAATGTGATGAAGTTAATTCGATCATTGTTCTGTGTACCTGCTCCCTCATCCTTAATGATTGGGATAACCGTAACTTTTTTCGTATTAAGATGATATGTGTTATAAATCCGTGCAAAAGGATACGAGCGCGTTCGTTTCGGCGAAACCCATTTTAAAAAAGCGAGATTATTACCTGATGTTCCCAAGTCAATTAGTCTATAAGACTGTGCTTGATTTACATCAAATTGCGTTATATTGTACACATTGAGTGTTTCCGGGCTGAAACAAGGAGCGTATCTTACGTCCCTAACGAAACCTTTTAGAGAAAACGTCGCCACTATTAAATGCCTCCACTCGAAAAACTTATGGACCCACTTCACGACATCCTTACGACTCATTAAAGTATAGCACGACCTACTTTCACTTTCAAGATGCCACTCGAAAATCTGAAAAAATCTCTTGACTTCTCGACTCATAAGGGCTAAAATGTCCCTTAGGTATTTTTTTTACAAAATTCAGCCTTTTCAACCTTTTAACGTGAGTCGGAAATAGGAAAAACCGTCTGAAACGGACAACACTAAGGCATGTCAAACCGATGAAAACGCAATCAATCAGGTATGGAAAGAACGGTGGGGTCGAGATTATTGATATTGATGTATCCGATCCGCAAGCGGGTGAAGTGCAGGTTCAGAGTTCCGCATGTGGGATCTGTGCGTGGGACTTAGCAACCTTTCGTGACGGTGGTACAGCACCGCCCGGTCACGAAGGTGTTGGCTATGTCACAAAAGTTGGGCGCGGTGTCCGGGATTTTGAGGAAGGGATGCGTGTTACAGGCGCAGGGTTGGGATTCGACGGTATTAAGAATTGCACAACCGACCGTATGTATGTACTCCCAGAATCAGACCTCGCCGACGAATATTGGATTGTTGAGCCAGTTTCATGTGTCGTAACGGGGCTGGACACTGCACCTTTGCTACCCGCTGACAACGTTGCAGTCATCGGGTGCGGTTTTATGGGGCTTATGTTCGTCCAGGCACTGAGCCAATTCTACACGCATGACCTTATCGCTATTGATATCGTCGAAGATCGGTTGAACTTGGCGAAATCGCTTGGTGCGCAATTCGCGTATAATCCTAAAGAAGTTGATACTTCCGAACTGGTATCAGAACTGAAGGCACGCCCAATTGACGTAATATTCGACTGTTCTGGCAAACCGCAAGGGTTAAATCTCGCGACGAAGATTGTTCGCAGAGGCGGACATATTAACCTCTTCGGTTGGATCCGAGAGGAAGTGACAATCAACGGTTCTGAGTGGCATGGCGGCGGGTTTAACTTGGTGAGTTCGTCACCGGGCGCAAAGATACGGGATACATTTCCACCAGCGATTCGGCTCCTCGAGCGTGGTCACATTGACCTAAGACCGCTTGTAACACACATCGTCCCACTGCAGGATTATCCGGCACTCCTCGAAGAAGCAACGGGTGGAGACGGAAGCTACATCAAAGGCATCGTGAAAGCGATGTAATGGAGTCCAGTATGAAGTTGGGTTTCAACTTCGTTTCAACCCAACCTACAAGCTGCTGATTGCCATTTGTCATCCGAACAGATATTTTTCCACAACGTCTTCACGCACCGTGACGCCCAGTCCGGGGACATTTCGGATAGCGACATAACCCTCCGCTTGTACCCACGGATCGCTGACCAATTCATGCTGCATTGGGGATTCGTGGGGCTTAAAATCCGTACAATCCGCATGCGGTGAACTCGCGAGCATGTGCAGACTCGCCGCGGTATTCAAGGCACTACTCCATGAATGCGCACTGAACAGAAGATTCTCTGCCTCAACGAGTTTGATAACATGTCGACTGCCGGTAAGCCCATGGCAACGCCCCGGATCAATCTGTACGATATCGACACCACCCGACTGGATGAGCCGTTTGTAACTTTCGATATCCCACTCATCCTCACCTGTCCCGATGGGTGTCATGACCGCTGCCCGCAGCTGCGCATACGCGTCAAAGTTTTGGGGTGGTAGGGGTTGCTCAATCCATTTGAGTCGATAGGGTTCCAGATCCCGGAAGCGTTGAATCGCTGTTGGGACATCCCAAATGCGACGGTGACCGGGTGTATCAATGACAAACTCAAGTTCGTCCCCGATCACTTCACGCACGCGACGAATCATCTCAACATCCCGCTGACGATCAAGACCGAATACCGCCTCTGGTCGCATTCCCCAACCGCCTTTAACGACGCGGTAGTTCTGTTCTCGCAACCCCCGAAATTCGTTGAGCGTCCAATCTAAGTCTTCCATATCGAAGATGATCGATGCCATTGCAACGATTTTGTCGTGGATCTGCCCCCCAAGGAGTTGGCAGGCAGGCAAGCCGAGTGCCTTGCCTTTTAAATCCCATAACGCCATATCCACAGCACTGACAGCGAATGCGGCGATGCCTTCAGGACCATACCACCAGATGTGGTCGATCATTTTATGCCAGTGCCGTTCCACATCTAAAGCATCTTCACCCGTAAGCATTGGTGCAAATCCCTGCTCAATTATTATCTTTGTTGCGAGTGTTGCTTCTCGAAACTGTGAGATACACTCCCCCCACCCCACGATACCGTCGTCGCTCTCCACGCGAGCGAGCGTGATGTAACGTTCGATACCTTTGTAGTGTGGCTCTGGATAGGCAAGTGGAAATGCCTGAATTTTTTTAATTTTCATTGATTGTTATTGGAATGTAATAGAACCCGAACATGATACACATCTCGTCTTCAGATGTTAATCCGTATTGGATGCGTGCATCTGTATCGTAGTTTGAATGGGTGCACTGGAAACGGAGTCCATCGCCTTGCGTAAATTTCAAGGGTGGATCGAACATATCAAGCGGTGCGTTATCGTAAGCGACGCTCCGATGTAATAACTCGCCTGTGGAAATCCGATAGATTTCAAAAAGTTCGCCGTGACGATGCATGTGGGAGGTCAGTTGAAAAACGTTGAGTTCTGTAACGTCTGGGTATCCGACTAGTCCCAACAGGCTTACCGTATTTGAAAAGAGCCACTCATCTTCGATCACGCGGGTTGTTCCGGGGGGAACATCGATGTCTTTGTTAGACACAGCCAAACCTCTTGCTTCGTATTTCACTTCTTCTGGCGGAAGTGTGTAAAGGTTGACATAAGTTTCACCGATGAGGGTTTCTGTTCCGAGTAAATTGACGTAGTGTGAGTTCATGTCGAAGAGGGTGTCGCCTGCTATGCGGAGTGCTACACCTTCGGGGAATCGGATTGCGGTTTCAGCACGCTGCGATCCGATGACGGGTAAACGATCGAATTGCGCGACATGCCCGGTAGCTTGCGGGTTTTCTGGATTCACAACTCTGAAAGTATCTTGTGGGTTGACACCTACGCCTGAGACGCTGCCTTTCTCAAGGAGCCCGCGCTGCAATCCGAGCCTTGTGGCGCGATAAAGGATGAAATGATGACTGCCTGTTGGGTAGAAGATGTCAAAGCCGTTGATGAAAATATCACCTTGTGGAGGCTGTCCATTCTCATCGGTGATTTGGGTTGCGTAAAAGACTTCGCGTTCTGTTCCGGGTTGAATCTTAAAGGGGGGTAAATGGAGCTGATATCCCTGTCCGGGCGGTGGGGACGCGGGTGCTTCAAAAGTTTCCTCTGGGTCGCGAAGCACGGCGAGGTCTCCGATGCCGGCAAGTTTTTCTTTTTCAGGTGCGCCTGCGGCGATCCACGTCCGAATGGCTGCGATTTTTCCATCATGGAGTCGGCCTGCAGCAAAGGGCATGCGTGCACCGAGCTCGGGGGTTGTCGGGCCCATGAGTTTGGTCAAAAGAAAACTGTTCTCTGGGGTGCCGGGGTCAACCAGCTTCATTCCTGCTGCCGCCGCGGCGGGGTTGCGAGGTGTTTTGCCAACTAAATTCTGATAGGAGTGATCATAGGCGAGATTCAAGCCACCGGCGTTTGCAGGCGTACCATGACAGGCAGAATTAACACAACTTTTATCGAAGATATAATCCTGTATTTCATGATAGGTAGAATCATCATATTTTGGTGTTTCGCCAAACCTGTTGCTGACGCGCACGAGGTCTAAGACATTGATATTTCCGTCTCGATTGACATCCGGATTGTGCTCAGCGTTATGGTCTACGGGGAGTCCGAAGGCAGCAGCGACAAACACCAAGTCTTGAATGTTGACGGTCCCGTCTTTGTTGACGTCTTCCAGAAGTGGGGAGGTGTCATCATGTCCGAATGTCGAAAAGAGTAAACCTGTTATGATAACAAGGGTAAGTGTCGTGTAAATCAATTGTTTTAGCATTGGATTTTAGCCTCCGAAAGTAATTTGAAGTCGGGTGCGTTTATTTTTTAAAATTAATAGGACTTACGCCTGCTTCTTTTTTGTAGCGGAACCTGTTAGGGTGGGTTTCCACGAGAGTATTTGTATTTTTTTAAGGATCCCTCTCAAAGCGCGTGCTGCGATCAAAACTGCGTAAGTCCTGATTAACTTGGATTCTGTCCTATAAGGCGCAAACTATGGTAGATTTTAGAATGAATTGGAGATTACGATTGGCGGGGTTAGGAACCTCGCCAGCAGCGGTAGAGTCCTATTGTTTTAGTGGTCCATTGAAATGCCTATCTATTTTTCGGATTCACTATAAAAGTTTGTGCTACAAATATGGAACCGACGCTTCATAATACTGCCATCTCCGCGTTTTCAAAATTTCGCTGGTAATATTTCATGTACTGTACCTTTTTCTCAAGTGCCTGAATGACAGCGATGCTGAAATTCACCTTCTCAAACTTCCGCGCGCTTCCTAACCCACCCGGGCTGAACAGATTAATCTCTATGAGCTTGTCTCCGACAATATCTAAACCGACGAGGAACATACCGTCTTGCACGAGTCTGGGACGTACCATTTCGGCAAGTTCAAGAATTGTACCAGTGATTTTCGCTTGTTGGAGTTCGCCACCTGCCTGGATGTTGCTCCGCATGTCGCCACCGGTGCGGACCCGATGGAAACAAGCATATTTACCGCGATACCGTAACGGCACGCCGTTCATGAGAAACAGACGCGTGTCTCCCTCTTCGGCTGCGGGAAGGTATTCTTGGGCGATGACATATCCGTCCCGACTCACGGCATCAATCATCTGATTGATGTTGGGAAGGTCATCAGGTCTCATAAGAAAGACGCTTTGCCCCCCGGAGCCTTGTAGCGGTTTTAAGACGATTGTTCCGCCTTGTGCTTTCGCAAATGCTTTGATTTCGTCTCGGTCGCGGGTAATTAGGGTCCGGGGTCGGACTTGCTCAGGAAAGTACTGGAAGTACATTTTGTTGAGTGCTTTTGCGAGTCCGTTAGGGTCGTTAAGAACGATAACGCCTTTTTGCATGGCGACTCTTCCGAAAACGGTTCCCATATTTTGTGCCCAAGGTCGATTGACAGCATCGTCAACAGGGTTGTTGCGTAGCAACAAGACATCGAGTTCATCGACGGTAATACGCACTGTTTTTGCGCGCTCGCTTTGCAGGTCATTAAAGTAGGTTTGCAGCGACTTATAATTGCATCGGAGTGCCCTGCGTGCCCGTGCGCGGATATGTTCATCTGGATCGTAGGCGAGATCTCCGACGGGTATCATCCATGCTTGATGTCCCATGTTAGTTGCCTGCATGGCGAGTTGCGTTGTCGTGAACCCTGGGCGTTCGGTTTCTAATTTATTGATGATAAATCCAATTTTCATTGCGGTCAAATTTTGCTACTCCAGTCGACGAAATATCTTCTCAATTATGATAATATTTTTTCCCCCAAAAAATCAAGCAATAACACAACGCAAGTTCCACCTTTGAATATCACGCTGTTAGATTGGGTTTCCTGTGGAACGTAAACTGAAAGTTTGCGTTACAAAGCACAGCAAATATGGTCTACTTGAACGTGCGATAAGTCGCACTCTTACGAGCATATCTCAAAATTCAAAGTAGCGTGGGGCTTATAAATAGGACTTACGCCTGCTTCTCTTTTGTAGCAGAACCTGTTAGGTTGGGCCACGAGAGCATTTGTGCTTTCTTTTTTTAGGAGTCTCCCTCTCACAGCGCGTGCTGCGATCAAAACTGCGTAAGTCCTGATAAATACAATTTTGTCTTACCCGACCGCGGATCTGGTAAATTGGGGTTGCAAACCCCTCCCACGATTTATGAGATAGGTTATAGATGAAGCACTACGGCCAAATTCCATACGTCGGTATATTAAACACCATGCCCAATATTGTCCACAGACTCCCAACGGTGAATTGCCCCAATATTAATCCCAGAAAGAACGGCATCGCCCTTCGATGGGCATTCCGTCCACCGTATTTCAGTAGAACCAATTTCAGCACCCACACGATCCCTAAACTAAACCAGATGTAGTTGACCGCCCAACTCCCACACACGGCGGCATACGCTGCGGGATGGAAAGGGAACCAGAAAAACTTCATTCGCATCAACATAAGGAAAAGCGCGAACAACAAGCCAATTCCGGTAAACCCTAACGCCCAATAGTCCGGCGGAAGCGGATGTGCTAACCATCTTTGCAGCTGCGTCCACGGTTCAGACCCGTATATGATTGGCACGCGGGACATCTCGTGTAAAGCACCGAGCCGATAGGGTATAGATATAAGTGCCCAAAATTGCGAAACGATGCCGACAAACAGTGCAATAAGGATTGCAAATAGCATAAAACGACTCTGGATTCCTGACGTTGCGGCGAGTTTGAAACCTTCAAGTTGGTGGGGCATCGGATGCGAATCGAAGGTACGCGTAAAAAACCAGAAAAAAGAGAACATCGAAAGATTATTCGGTCCCAGCGGACGCGTGCCTAAAGCGGCAACCATGACCCGTTCGGGGCCTGTATAGTGCAAGTCGTGCATTGGCGATCCGAGTTCGGCTCGCATTCGGGAAACCGCCGTTGAAAAGGCGAAATAGAGTCCAAAAAAGACGAGAATCGCCCAGAGCGACATACCCGCTCTCAAACAGAAAAAGGTCAGAAACGCGACACCAGCAATAAGTGCAAGGACAAGGATCAGGGGGGACATCGGTTTTTTAATTATACCTTGCGGTTCGTTCTGGCGAATGTGTGTCTTCACGGGACTCCCCGTAGATCCGCCCTCCACTTCGTTACGAGCTACAGATTGCGGGCTATTGTCATTAAGAAAGTCGGTTTTCGATCCCAGCAAACTCTGTAGGTAACGCCGACCTCTCCACAAGGCAATCAGGAAGATACCCATATACGCGCCAAATCCCTGATAGTTGACGTAAGGATACCCCGTCCCTTCCAAACCCATAATACTTCCAACGACCTGTTGCCCCTTCCACACCCAAAAGAAGAACCATGTCGAAAACAGCAGATCCAACGGAATCAGAAATCCGATACCTAAAACAAAAGGGTAAATCCCCAATCGCAGCCACTCCATTGCGGCGAAGGGTTTCTCTGTGAATCTGAAACGGTATGCTTTCTCGTATACGGAGGGTATCGCAGGGAAAACGTGGTGGAGACCGTTAACGACATCGAGAGCCACTGTCAGTCCAAAAGCGAGCCACATCAGCCGATTCGTAAAGAAACCGTCGCTGGTCATCCGAGCCGGAAGTTGGATAATCGGATACGCCAGTTTCTCATCTTCCGTCCACGGTCTCCGCACGATGACGGTGATACAAACCATAACAAACAGCATGGTAAAGAGGAAGGCGGACCAATTCAGCACAGGTGTTAACCAACCCAACAGATGCTGCTTTGTGTGCAGCGTAGAATCTCCCTCATAGTAGCCCGAAAGAACGCCTTTGTCCGACACGGCAAGCCAACTCGGGATATACCGCCAAAACAGATCTTTCCAATCGTTTTCTGGCGTTGCGAACCAGAAAGCGTGCCCCAATGTGGAGACCAAAATCTCCATCATGCTATGTCCCGCAGTAGCCGATGCAACCGATAACATCACATAGATGACCAGGAGTTCACCTTGAGATAGTACTAGTCGAGGCAGGAACCGCTTGAATACTTGGTTGAGCCCGATCAGCACAAGCACATTGAAAACAACCGTAAAAATAAGCGAGACGATGGTAGGTTGTGCGGAATATTGGACGAGTTCAATATAGGTAATCCAATAACAATTGATCGGGATGAGCAGAAGTCCAATGACTATAGACCGCCAGCCGACGGATGAGGGCGGTTTTGATGGGGATAGGGTCGATTTCGTGTGCGGCATTTCGGATCTGTTTTAGAAATCCTGATCCATAAATAAATGGGACTTACGCAATCCGCGTAGGTTGGGTAGAGCAGTGAATGACCAAGAATCCTTCAATTTACCAAGAAAAGCCTACTTTGCAATGACACATTCATGAATATAAACACAGCGAAACCCAACAATCCAACGCCGCCCATGTGAGAATGTTTTGGGTTTTCACCTACGCGCTTATGTCAAACTCACGTTACTACTATGCGAAAAAACCAATGGCAGATGTTCATCGTCCGCCAACACGTCGCCAGTCTTCAACTTCGCAAACACTTCATCGGGCAGCGCGCTTTTCTTCCCATTGAATGTGGCATCTTCCGGCATAAATAGCATTGCAAACGCACGACGGGGATGCGTCGTCATATTCGGTCCCGCCGCATGCGCGACCATCCCACTGATGAACACACCGGCTCCGGCTTTCATCTCAGCGGCGTAAGGTTCAATCTCCGCCCACTCTGGATATTCACGGAACAGTTCGCCGACTCCCGTCTGTCCGAGGATTCCACCAATTTCAAAGTTGCTCGTTTTGTGTGTACCGGGCAGAAAATACAAACAACCGTTCTGGACTGTTGTATCGTCGAGGGCTATCCAAAACATGATCGCTTGATGTGAATAGAATGGGTCATAAGGATTATCGACATGGAAGTTCGTTGGATTTGCCCAGGGTTGTTTAACCATGGCGTGGTCGTGATACAATCGCACGCCCGAAGTGCCAGCGATATCTGCTGCCAGTCTACCCAACTCAGGATCGAGAATCAACTGTTTAATCTTCTCGCTCGTCTTCCACAAATTGACGCATTGCACGAAGACATTCTTGTAGTAATTGTCTTTTCCCTTCTGATTGTGGTAGGTATCATCACGCTTCATAAATTGCGCGACAGCCTCGTCAACAGCATCCTGCCACGATGACAACTCGGCACCGTTCAAGAAATCGTCAATAACCAGAAACCCATTTTCACGGTAAAATTCAATCTGCTCACTCGTAACGTGTGTGTTCATTTTTTTTTGCCGATTACGTGAGTAAGAAAATAAAAATCCAAGTGTAAACGTAGGTTGGGTAGAGCGGTGAAACTCCAAAAGCATTTTATTTCTACGGAGGATCCTACTTTTCAATGATCCGTGCATATGAATAGGTATAGCGAAACCCAACAATTTAAGTGCTATCGGTATAAGAATGTGTTGGGTTTCACTTGCCCTTTGGTGGTTTCAGGTTTATAGATGAACTTGAAGCCTATTTCTTTGTAAAATTTTTTAGTAGATTCCCGTTCAACCCAACCTACATAATGTGAGTTTGATAGAGGCGATATTTTCCGCGGCTGACCCGGTAATATCTATCCTCCGAAGATTCGGGATGATAATGATGATCGCGTGAAGGGTGATTCACACAGTCTGAGATGATCTGAGCCTCCACGTTCCTCTCTTTGAAGTTAGGATACCTCCTCAAACAGACCGATTTAATATTTTGGTTTGTGAATACAACATTTTCATCTCCGTCTGTGAATTCCAGTACGGCCTGCCAAACAACCTCTTTTACCGGATGACCCGTCCAAAGTGCTGTACTGACATATCTACGAACGTGAAAACGGATGTCCGAACAATTCGGATTCGACGGATGACGTACTTCTGGTGGCAATCTACCATAATGCTTATGTTTGATAAACTTGTTCCGGAAGGTCACGGTCATTAACAGAGGGCTTTCCTGCGTAGGTCTTGAATATTAATTCTGCCGCAATTTCTGGTGTAAAAGGCTTATCCTGATGTTCATAAGTTTTATTCATTATTTTTCATCCCTCTCATTCTGACTACTGGAAGGTAATTGGACCTACTTCAAGATAAGCATCCGCCGCGTCGCAGCGAAATCTCCTGCGGTAAGTGTGTAGAAATAGACACCACTTGCCACAGGCTCACCGAATTCGTTTCTACCATCCCAATACGCTGCACGGCTACGGCTCTCATACAGACCTGCGGGTTGATGTCCGAGTGCGAATCGTCGGACGATATAACCATCGATCGCATAGATCGTTAACGTCACCTCTGCATCTTTGGCGAGTTGATACGGAATCCACGTCTCCGGATTGAACGGATTCGGATAGTTTGGCAAAAGGGCAGTCTCTTTCGGTATCAACGCTACGAGGAGTTGGTGTAAGAACAGGGTGCCGCGTTGTGCCTTTGTATCCATGAGGTCCAATTGCTGTGCCTGTGACAACCAGAGTTTAACATCTGTTGCCGTGAGTATTCTAAGGCTTGGGGATGTAGAGAAGGTGCGGAGGTGCTATTGTCCAATGCACTCGCGACCAAAACGAGATCAGCAATATTGATGACACCATCACCGTTGACATCAGCAGCTTGACCCGTCTTCCCAAGATTTGAGGCGACTAATACCAAATCAGCGATGTTGACAGTGCCATCACCGTTTATATCTTCTTTGAGTCCGGTGGATTCCGTTACCTCCGCGTTCTCAACCTGTGGCACAAACGTCTCCCCTGTCCTGTTGGTTAGGAGCACATCGGAAAGGGTCAAAATGGATGCCTTCACTGCGACGACTTCAAATGTAAGCGTTGCCAGAGTCCCGTCCCCATTGATTTCTCCAGCGAGAGACGCTGTGTTCAGCTTGACAAGACTACCCGCTACTTTCGGTTCCACAAAGAACGCACTCGCGGGCAGAAAATCACCATTGGTACTTGAGACATAGCGGAGTGCTGTCGTATCAAACGACACGGTTGCTTGATAGCCTGAGACATTTTCGCCGTTAGCGATTTTTAGGGACAACTTGAGTTGTTGACCGATATTAGGGGACTGTACACTTATAGGCAAGAGACTCACCACTGTATTTGACGGGTCTCCTGTATCGCTATCAACAATTGGTTCAACAGACGGGGACGAAATTTTGTCCCTATTTTCTAAAAGGAAGTTGGCAATGAGTTCAGCAACAACCTTGCCTTTAGGATTTACCTCGTTAAAGGTTTGATAAACAATACCAATCCTTCCTCGATTACCATCTCGCACAATAACTGGATCCGCTCTGGTGGCTTGCGAGGTGCCTGTATTACTCGCAAGAACCTTTTCGGCAAACCAATCCCCGGTAAGTTCATCGAGGTGAAAAGCTCTATCGGATTTAAAATTTGTAAGACTTGGGGTAATCTCTTTGCCATCTTTCGTTACTACCATTGGCGTATTATTTTCCAACCCAAAGTCCCACATTGTGATATGTGGAATATCCATAATGTCTTGTAAAGTTTGGATACCGTTGTTGTCAACATAACCGAAGTAATCACCATGGTTAAGAATAGTATTTCCGTCAGTTGATTCAATCCAAATTTCTGCCACAGAACCGTCCGGTTGACTATTAGGAAACGGATAAATAGAAGTTGGTAGGATCCCGTAAAGAATTAAAACATCCACGTTACCATCTGAAGTTGTTTGAAGCATCCAGTTTCTAACAGCATCTTCGGTTTGAACGATTTCGGCTCGAATCCCTTTTGAATCAAGCAATTGCTTTGCCATTTGAGATTGCCGATTGGCATCATCAAGACTCATCCAACTCACAGCCCCTGTATACATCAGAACCTCTATGTTAGACAAATCTTGTGAAATACTGTCCATATCGGCAGGCTCTTCTCCAGTGATAACATTAGGAGGTTCTTCTTGCAGAGTGATTTTTCTAAAAATCGGGCGACTATCTAATAGTACTGCTTCTTCCTTTAGCATCCGCATTCTATCACCCCATTCCTCAGTTGTATTACCCCATGCTACTACCCTACCATTTAATGATTCTGCTACATTATTATGTCCAGGATCAAGCGCAAATGCATGACCAAGTTCATGCGCAACTAATCCAAGATAATGATTAGGGAATTCTTTAATGTAATTCATGTTTACAGTAGCATTGCCACCCCATTTGCCAGCAAGCCATGTAAAACCCATACCTTGTGTACCTAGCAGATTCCTGTCCATCCGCACTCCTCCAACAACAATGAGATGCACATTATCACGAGAATTCCAATTTTGCAGATTATTAAATTTGAAAGGAAACTCTGGCTCAATCAATTCTTTAAACATATCAAACATATCACTCCTGAAATAGTGATCGCCGTTATGCTTCGCATTAATAGTATGAATAATAAGGTTGTTATCTTTATCTGTTTCCAATGGAAATGTTTTATCAGTAAACCCATGTCGTGTCATTTCTGACTGATAATATTTCTGAATATCTTTCATTATTTTATCATGGTATTCATGATCTATGTCTGGAGCATCTGTTGGCTTAAAATATATAACATGAACATCGAATTTAGCAATGGATGAAAGAGACGATACTGAAATTAATATTAGGATCAAAAACGTTAGCAGAAGTCGGAAGTGTTTCATGAAGGTTGCCTTTGTTAACGTGAGTTTGAAAATAAAAATTGAAGCGTCTTGTAGGTGTTTTATTCTGCAATCCACGTTTAATTATCAAACTCACGTTTTGTTACATATGAGAGTCTATCATAATTGTAAAAAACCTCAATCATAGTTACTCGGTCGATGATCACCGAGGAGCCGTCTCTGCTGAGAGTTCGCTTGCCCAAGGATAGATTCGTCAAACTGAAATTTGTTCAAATAAGGTGGGTATTTCTGTGTAATCATACGCATGGCATAGTGTACCTGCAAGAGGTAACGGGTTTCGTCACTCGTATTGGCAGAACCCCGATGCCAGACTTCACTACGGAAAAGCACCACATCCCCCGCATTGCATAGGATACTCTCTTCGCCTCGATTGTTCCACTCGGTCGCCCCGTTTGGAGAACACCCAGAGAAATGGCTGCCCGGGACAAACTTCGTCGGTCCCAACTCCTCATACATATCATTGAGGTAGTAATGGGCGGTAGTGATGAAGATTGGGACTTTGACGCGTGGGTCGGAACGAATCTCTGGGGGTAGACCAATCGGCAGCCAATCCGTGTGTAGCCCTTGATCCGGACGTCCGGGCCCTGTTATCCACGATTGCATACCGATACAGTGACAATCCTCACCGTGTGCCGCCTCGGCGACTTCAATAATCGGTAATTTGTCAAGGAATTGAATATACAACGGATCCCGATTAAACGAGTTGTTGATGATTTTGTTGAGAAATGTGTCGCCATTTTGAGGCGTTTGATGCCGATCCAAGCACTCAGGGATCGCCTCTAATCGATCCATGGTGGCTCGCAACTCGGCGACTTCTTCAGCATTAAGCACACCGGGGAAATAAACATAACCATCCCTTTCAAGGGCTTCAACTTGGCTTTCTAAATCGTTGTAGGCTACGAGTGAGAGGGCTTTCGCCATTTTTAGTCCTCCTTGAAGGTTTCAAAAATTGTCCAAGGTTTAGTAATTTAAGACGCACTGCTGGCTATCCAATCACCTGCATCCAGTAATGACACTCCTCAAATAGAAATACTAATCAATAGGAGAAATGCGGGTTTTATACCGATGGAGATTAAACGCGTTTTCATTGATACTCCTCTGTTAAAGTTTGTTAATCTAATGTGAGTTGGATAAGAAAAATATGGTAGAAAGATGCCCGCCATGAGTCGCCTCGGTAACGAACTATAAGAATTATACCACAACATCATAAGTCCTGTCAAAACTTCGCTGGAGGGTGCTGCAGGTATTAATTTGCTAAAACGTGAAAGATGTGTTAAACTTAAAATGATATGATTTCACTGGGGCAATAAACGGGTCCGTATCGCTAAAAAGCGATAGAGGTTTAGCGTTTAGCATAGAGAGCTATATTGCTTATACCCTAAAATGTATTATCGCATCTAAATTGTGTCTATCAAGTGAACATACAAATCATCCGTAACCGAATTTGCGAAGGCGATTATCTTATAAAACCCCATGCTGTCCAACATGCTCTGAAAGAGGGCTTTGAACGTAAACACATGGTTGAAGCGATTCTCAGTGGTACCATAATCGAAGAATATTTCGACGTACAGCGAGTCTTAATTTGTGGACATACCAGTTTAGACAACACCACAATTTATTTGCATATTGTTTGTGAATATGTTGATCCTGTCTATGTTGAATTTGTGACAGCTTATATTCCCGATGAAGGGCAATGGGAACCGCCAGCCTTTAAGCGTCGGAGACGTAAAAAGAGATAACTTATGACCCCTAAACCATCCCCAGTTTGCACACAACATAATACAGAAAAAGTATGGCAACAGACCGTGTTTGAATACAATGAGGATGGCATATCTGTCCGAGTCCAGAATGTCTGGGCATGGGTATGTCCGGAGGATGGCGAACCCTCTTTTACGCCGGAGACAATGGATGCACTGCTGGTCACGGTCAGAGAACTTGTTGATACCGCTAAACGTGCAAGACAGCGGAGTCCTGCACTAACTGAATACGCTGTTGCTGTTGGATAAAATCGATTTTCTGGATGGATATAAACAAATCCAGCAAGGACCCACCTCAAATTATACGTTCCTTTCAATCGTAGTTACTGGGTCGATGGTCGCCCATGAGCCGCTTCTGTCGAGCGGTGGCTTGGGCGAGAATCGATGCATCGAACTGAAACTTATTCAGATAGGGCGGATACTTCTGTGTAATCATCCGCTGGGCATAGTGGACCTGCATGAGATAACGGACTTCGGCACTCGTATTCGCAGAGCCACGATGCCAGACTTCACTACGGAAAAGCACCACATCCCCCGCATTGCATAGGATACTCTCTTCGCCTCGATTGTTCCACTCGGTCGCCCCGTTTGGAGAACACCCAGAGAAATGGCTGCCCGGGACAAACTTCGTCGGTCCCAACTCCTCATACATATCATTGAGGTAGTAATGGGCGGTAGTGATGAAGATTGGGACTTTGACGCGTGGGTCGGAACGAATCTCTGCCGGTAGGGAGATTGGCAGCCAATCGGTATGTAATCCCTGCTCCGGACGTCCGGGTCCCGTCAGCCACGAATGCATACCGATGCAATGGAAATCCTCACCGTGTGCCGCCTCGGCGACTTCAAAAACGGGGGATCTGTCAAGGAATTGGAGATACAAAGGGTCTCGATTAAACGAGTTGCTGATGAGCTTGTGGAGGAATGTGTCGCCATTTTGAGGTGTTTCGTCCCGATCGTGAGACGCTGGAATTGCCTCTAATCGATCCATAGTGGCTCGCAATTCGGCGACTTCCTCAGCATCAAGCACACTCGGAAAATAGACATAACCATCCCTTTCAAGGGCTTCAACTTGGCTTTCTAAATCGCTGTAGGCAATCAGCGAAAGGGCTTTCGCCATTTTTACTACTCCTTTCAAACGATAGCAACGGGTCACTGCTCATCGCTATGATATGTTAACCCCAACGAAGTTGTCAATGAAAAACGTGTCGGAGTTGGATTTCAAACACCGGGATTTCTTCTAAGGTCACCACAAAGCCATTACCTCGATACCTCAACTATACCGCCTTGAGTTTTCGCCATAGGGTTGTCCGACTGATCCCCAAACGTTGCGCAGCGAGTTGTGGCTTTCCATCGGACTCCTCCAAAACCCGTTGAACTAATTCACGTTCCAATGCCGCAAGTGGGTTGCTTTCCCTGAGTGCCTGCGTAACAATATCGTCTCTCGAGGAAATAAGGTCGATCGGTAGATGTTGTTTTTCAATGCTGCCGCCCTGACATTTGACGAACGCGTGCTCTATAATATTTTCTAACTCTCGCACATTGCCGGGGTAAGTATAATCCATTAAGATTTCAAGGGCATCGGGTGAGGTGCGATGAATCGGTTTCTGTGTCTGTTGACTGAATTTTTCGATGAAGTGCTCAATGAGGAGTGGGAGGTCATCTCGTCTTTCACGTAGTGGCGGCGGGGTAATCGGGACGACGTTGAGCCTGTAGTATAAATCCTCGCGGAAACGCCCTGCATCAATTTCTGTTTTCAGGATTCGATTTGTCGCTGCAATGACACGGACATCTACTTTCTTTGTCTCCGTTGAACCTACCATTTCATATTCGCCTTCTTGCAAGACGCGGAGCAACTTTGCTTGTGTCCCGAGACTTAACTCACCGATTTCATCAAGGAAAAGGGTGCCGCCATCCGCAGCAGCGAATCGTCCTTCGCGCGTTGCGATAGCATCGGTAAACGCCCCTCTGACATGTCCAAAGAGTTCACTCTCCAGTAAATTGTCAACCAAGCCAGCGCAATTGACGCGAATGAAGGGTTTTTTCGCCCTCTCGCTATTGTCGTGGATTGCGTGAGCGATCGGTTCTTTGCCGGTACCGCTTTCACCTTGAATCAGGACGGTCGTTTTCATGGGAGCAACGAGCCGAATTAACTCGAAAATCTCCCACATTTTCCGATTTTTTCCGATGAGATTCCCAAAGGAATGGCGCGCCTTGAGTTGGGCACTGAGTGCCTTTACCTCCGAGAGATCGCGCGCAAACCCCTGGATGAATTCTCCTTCGTCATGCGCAATTCGGATCGCACGAATTTCCAAGGATAAACGGTTTTTGTTTTTACGGGACAGTTTCGTTTGGAAAGTAATAGGATTCCGTTGGTCGAGTCCTTTGAGCGTTTCGCGGATGCTTTGGAATTCATCAGGTGGCATTAGATCACACAGTGACAGATTGACGAGTTCTTGGTGTGTGTAACCGAGCCATGCACAGAAATTTTCGTTTACGGTAATAAACACTTCTGTGAGTGATGGGCAAATGAAAATTGCGTCGTTGGACATCTCAAAAAGTGTACGGTAGCGTTTGTTGTTTTCTGCAAGTTTGTCTGTCCAATTCCCTTTTTCAATAAGAATCGAGAGTTGTCCGGCAATCGGTTTAAGTCGCCCAATATGCGCCTCGGAGAATGCTCGGGGTTGTTCACTGGTGAAAAAGACGACCCCAATGGGTTTACCCTGCACTTTAAGGGGAAGCGTCAGATTTGAGCGCATCCCCTCTTGGACCATCAATCTTGTCCAGTTCGTCGGTCTTCTTGCGAGAATTTCCTTAAAATCGTCAATAATCCGCGCTTCACCTGAATTGAGGATAGGCTCAAGGCTTGACCCTTTGATCTTTGCTGAAAACCCGTTGTCCAGCAAGATTTTTCTGTTGGATTTCGTTTTGCACTGCACTAAATCACCGGAGGACTCGTCAATGAGTGCTATTCCTAATCGGTTATGCGGCACTATGTTCTGAAGTCCAGCGTAGATATTCTCAAAGACTTCATCGAGTGTCTTTCCGAGCTGAATCTGCTCAAGGATTCCATAGATATGATCAGCTTCAACGGTTTGGTTGAGAACGGTATCTTCGAGCCTGTTGTTTACTGGAGCTTCAGGGGGAATTGCGATCTGAAGGGTATCTCCATGAACCCGGAGTGGGTAGGTTCGGAGATTCGGCGTGGTAATCGGACATCCACTTTTCAGATTGTATTGCCAACCGTGCCACGGACAGGTAACGACTTCACCCGCCAGTGTTCCCTCATTGAGCGGTCCTCCCTGATGCGGACAGGTGTTATTGATCGCATAAAATTCTGTACCCGTGTTAAAGATTGCGATGTCTTCATCGTCCAATTTGATGACGATATTCTGTCCCGGTTCAACTGCAGATGTTTTAACGACATTAATCCACTTCACCATTTCCCTCCATGCGTGAACGGGATTCGTTATCTATAGGTTACAGACTATCACACAGTAACGCGAATGTCAAGAGTTTTGTTTCAAAAATGAAAATTGTTTCATTTGTGCAATAACCTTTATTTCTAAGACCCCTAAGCAATTCGCTTGGGTTTTGTTTCAGATTTGAAACACATCGGTAAAATCTGGAATTTCGTTTTAACCCGTAAAACGTTGATATATCTCAATTATGTAAGAACCTAAACACTTGGCACCAAACTTGCTACCTTATTGCTAAAGACAAAAGATAGTTAACCCGATTTTGAGTTAGACGATAAGGTTTAACTCAAAACTTCAGGAGGATCTAAAAATGAGCCGTTATCTTGAACACGCCAACATGACCGTGAATGACCTTGAAAAAGCAATTGATTTCCTAACAACCGCCTTTCCAGATTTTCGCGTCAGGGGTGGTGGTGATAATGCGAACGGAACGAAATGGTGTCACCTTGGGACTGACGATTTTTACATTGCATTGTCAGACCGCACGCATCCCTTCACAGGTGAGCGGGAAGGGACCTATGTGAACCATCTCGGTTTTGCTGTCGATGACGCTGAAGGTATCCGGGAACGTATGTTGGCTGCCGGATATAAAGAAGGTTACAAAGTCGGACCCCATCCTTACCGAAAACGGATCTATTTCATTGATGCGGATGGTTTTGAATGGGAGTTCGTCGAGTACTTCACGGATGATCCAGCGAAACGGAACGATTATTCACAGTGAAAATAAATTCTGTTCTGGATGCAGTGCTTATTAAAACTTGTAGGGTTCAGGCATGGTGCTTGCCCTACAAATTTTTTGCTGCTGTGCTGGATATTCTAAGGGAATGTGTGTGGAATTTAATGACCTATTTGGCTCATTCTTCGTCAATAGACCAGGTACAGTTGATATTATTGTTCTTGTAAAATCGCTTTAGGGCTGACTTATCAAACCATAGCTGCATCTCTTTGCCTACAATATGCCCGACACTGCTCACCTTGAGATAAAGGCCACCCGCTGTCCAGCCGGGTATGATGTCGTAGCGTCCGGTTTGTGCGGCGTAGATGCTCAGCAGTGCCAGCGGCTCCATCGCATCAAGGTTTGCTGTTTTATGAGTGTCCTGCAGAATCTCAATCACGGTTTTTCCTTCATGAGACTCCTGCAATTCTGGTTTATCCATGACCTTGCTATAGAGGGTAAAATCATCTTCAAGCGTAAATAGACCGCTATCGGCGTGTTGTCTACCTTGAAGCAGATTGTCCCCGATTCGCTCCGCCATCGCCAGAAATTCTGTCTTCGGCTCTATACGGTACAGATCCACCAGCGCGAAGATATAAGCGGGTTCTAAGGCAGTTGTGTCAAAATTCAACGAGGATTGACTGTTTTTGTCAGCCCCGATATCTCCGATTCCGAAGGCTTTAAACATCGTGCGTAGGTAGTCCCTGAACGCACTTTTGCCTCCAGAAACCCGATAGCCGCGGGCACAAACGGAGGTAAAGAGCGATGTAATGTTTTGCGGCAGAAATGCGCCGCCTTCTTTCGCGCCAAAGTAAAGCTTCTCTATCCTGAAGGGTCCCTTTATCCGAAAACCTGTCAGATCCGTCCCATCAATAACAATGCTTTTCAGCGTATTGTTTTTCGGATCGTAGGAAGCGTTTAAAAAGCCGATGATGTGTTGCTCAACTGCCTCTTTGATGTGCGCCATTTCACCGATCCGTCCGTACTTTTCAGCATTCTCTACGATTGTCAGCATACCCATCATCTGGGTAATGGTGTGGTTCAACTGATTGCCGACATAGACCCTCGGCTCGGTCGCTTGCGGATACTTTCTGCCGAATACGTTAAGCCCGCGTTTGTCACTTTGCGGATGCACCAGATTGGGCCAGATCCCGGTCTCTGGATCCCGCTGTTGTATAATCAGATTTAAGAGGCGTTCGCCCCAAATCCGCGGTGCCTCCTCCTGCTTTTGATAACCCAAACTGTAAGCGGCATAAGCCAGATCTAATGCCACACTGATAAACGAGAGATCCGTACTGATTTCGGGTGCCTTGTACCCGTCCCAGGGTCTGTTCCAAGTGTTGGCGTGATCGACCTGTTTTCTGAAATCGCCGTGTCGGTTGTAGTGTAAGGCATCCCAATCCTTGATATTCGCTTCCCAAATCCCTTTCATCAGCATCTCGCCGCGGTCCGAGTCCACGGCTCTCAACAATTCCCAGTAAGGATATACGTCCTCTATTTCGTGGACAACGCCCTTCATCCCGTACCTATTCCCAGTTACTAAGTCGACATATCCGTGCCCTCCCCAATGCAGAACGCCGCTTTCTGGATACCAGTAGTTATTGAACATGTATTCGGCGGCTTCTCCGGCGGCGTGGACATATTTGCCATCCCCAGTGAACTGACTTAAAGAAGATAGTAACCGCATTAGGTTTTGCTGGTTTTGAAAGAAACTCCAGACCGCGGGTTTTGGCTCGGTACCTGTGCGGTGTGATGTCATAGATCTGGGTGCCTTCAAATGATCGGTATGAAGGCAGTCAGCAAAGAACGGCATATTTTTCCCACTGTATCTATCCCTTCCATATTGTATCGCCGTATCTGCGAAAAGACTAGCGGCTTTTAGAAAGCGGTTATCGTCTATTTCGTTGGGACGCAATCGGTTTCTGCCGATCCACCGATCCAAGCGATTACGGTTCATACAGCCTCCATTCTACCTCTTTGACTACAGCGCGTCTCATAAATAACCCCAGTTGCTACTTAATAAATTGTAGATGTTTTACACAGTTTTCCTTTATTTCCAAGATGTATTCGTTTGTAGTCCAGCGATTCATCGCCTATTTTTGTAGTATGGGAAGAAAACGGCTCGGGCTTTCCCACCCTACCTGAAGGACGGATCTGTAGTAAAAAAAAAAGTGAATTTTTTTACAATGAAATCGGACAAAGTAAACGAAATAGGACTTACGCATTTACTCTTAAAGTCCCCCTGATAAGGGGGATTTAGGGGGTTAAAGATAACGAAGTACTCTCAGTGCGAGGCATTTTTAGCAAAATATACCGTTTTTCTGTTCAATCTGCGTAAGTCCTACGAAAATCTAAATTGAACGTTTAATTGTTAAAAGATTAAAATCTATATTGCAAAAAAAAAGAGAAAAAAATGACAACCCAAATTCGCGAAGAAAAAGGCATTTCGATTTTGCGACCGAGTGGGAAGATCGTAGGATCCGCCGTATCAGACTTACGAGAGACACTTTTACCGAAGATAGAGGATTCCGATGCCGCGCGCGTCCTCCTCAACTTTGAAAATGTCCGCATGATTGATAGTTCAGGGCTCGGGGTGCTCATAGAAGCACATACCGTCGCAAAACGTAGGAACGGTCGCATCGGTGCTATTCATATTGGAAAACACATTAAGAATCTGGTTGTTGTGCATCGGCTTATTCATATCTTTGAACATTTCGATGACGAGGCAGAGGCGGTTTCGGCACTGTCCGACTAAAACTTAACATTCAACGAAACCTGAAAAAGGGGTGGTTTTACCATCCCTTTTCTGGTTCTGGAATTAGTGGTGAGGTCTTGTAATTCCCAAATGCGTTAAGTGATAGAGCGGAACGGTCTAAGGCCTTTCTATTTCTCAATTAGCATCTTTCGCGTTCCTGTGAAATCATCTGCTGTTAGTGTGTAAAAGTAAAGACCACTCGCCACGGACTCACCCATATCATTTCTACCATCCCAATACGCTGCGCGGCTACGGCTTTGATAGATGCCAGCAGCCATTGGTCCCAATGCTAATGTCCGAACCAATGCCCCGTTTATAGCGTAGATACGCAAGGTGACCTCAGCAGGGACCGACAACTGATATGGTATCCACGTTTCTGGATTGAATGGGTTCGGATAGTTGGCAAGCAAAACCGTCTCTTTTGGAAGGAGTGATGTTAGGAGGCGTTGGAGGTTAGCAATTCCGTGTTGGAACAGCATCGAACCGTCATTCTGAGCGTGCGCCAAGCCTATCCACTGCTGAATCACCTCAGGATCGAGTCGAATGTCTTTCACAAAAACGGAAGGTGCGGCGGTCCCCGTTGATTCGCCGAGGTGTTGGGCTACAATAACGAGATCTAAGATATTGATAATCCCATCACCGTTTATATCAACTCGCGGGCTAGAGGATACAGTGTCGCCTAAATGCTGCGCGACCAGCACCAGATCCAAAATGTTCGTTTGGCTATCTGCATTGACATCCCAGGTCGGTAGCATCGATCTGGATGCCATCGTAATTGATGTCGTATACACAGCCTTGCTTTCAAACCCAAAAAATCCGCTCCAACCGCCCCAGAACTCGTAAACAGCAACGAGTAATATATTGGTGCCCCGTTTGAGGACGACAGGGAACGCATCCTGGTAATCATTCGCCCCTCGATCAATAGAATTGTTGTGAACCAAATTTCCGTTAAGCCAGACCTTGACAGCATCATCGCTCCCGACGTACATAGTTGTGTTCTGCTCTTGTGGGGAATCCAAAGCAATATAACCATAAGCAACATGGTTTTCTATATTGCCGTGCCCCAAACCAATGGCATTCACCATCTCATTAATGTTATTTTCGCCTATGGCGGAGAGGTTTCCGACTGTCCAAACCCTGTTTCCTACCGCATCTCCAACAGTTGTCCCATTGGTGGCAACTCGCTCTTCTGTAACCGCCCCCTGACTTGCTGAGGACAGCCAATCTATTCCCGAGGCGGCAGCCCGTGCGCCCCCCACTCTTCCTGTAGGTGCAATCATCCACAACCAGGGTCCCTCGATTTTTGGACCTGGTGTCTTTGACTTTGCCACAGTCGCCCCTTTAATTTCCATCACTGTATAAACTGCGTCTTTGTGAAAACCGAAAAAGCCGCTCCACTCACCCCAATTCTCATAGACCGCGACCAATAAGACATTTTCGTCCGCTCTGAGTGTTACGGGGAAATGGTCCTGGTAATCCTCACTGGCTCGGTCTACAGGCTTGTCATGGACCAATTCACCGTTGAGCCAGACTTTCACGGCATCATCGCTACCAACAAACATCCGTGTATTCTGCTTTTTGGGGGATTTCAGCTTAAGCGAGCCGTATATCACCGCTTTGTCTATAGCCCCAATCCCTGAACCTATAGTGCGTGCTACCTCTGTGAGGTTATCCTTGCCTATGGGGGCGATTGTGCCGGGGGCCCAGACGTTGTTTCCGACGGAATCTCCCGATGTTGCTCCCTTGGTAGCAATTTCTATCTCTGTTACTGCGGCATTGGTTGCTTCTGATAGATAATCTATCCCAGAAGCAGCGGCAGCAGCACCGCCGCGCCATCCTGTGGGGACAATTGTCCACAGCCAAGGCCCCTCTATTTTGGCACCTGTAATGGCGAATTCCTCGATCGAAAAACTTTTTCCGGTATAGTTTCCAAAGGTATCTATTACCCGTAGCCCAACCTGAGACACACCTCGAACGGTTAACTCCGTGGTAACAAAGTCAAAAGTGCTGGTTTTGTTGCCCTTTAGAGATCGGCACGCAAGCAATTCTGGCTGGTCGACAGCCCCGGGGACAGCAGTCGTGTTTACGTTCAACTGTGCTTGGAAGAGTCCATCGGGATCGCTGACTTTAAAACGAAAGCGGATCGCATCGGAAGGTTCTGTTTTTGCTTTTAGCATCTCAATCACAGTGGGGCGATCGCCTTGTTTGTTCCCAGCATTGAAGTAAGGATGGACATTTAACCATTCGGCAGCACATGCCGAGAATATCCCACGGTGGTACCCGTAAGACATGATGTAGTCATCTGACCTGAAATCATGTGCCAATCCGAAGTTGTGCCCAAGTTCATGTGCTACGAGTGCAATATCCAAATCTCCGGTAACACAGTGGCCGGAAGCAGGAATTAGCGAGTATCCTCCACCGATTTCGCCGTGTACATTCGTCGCCTGTCCGCAGGTGTTCCCATCATCAAAGGCTTCACTGGTGAGTTCGATAACAATCAAGTATATATTTTTTGAGGCATCAAACTGCTTAGCAAGTTCCGCTGTGACTTTATTAGTGGTCTCGTGACGATAGTATGTGCTTGCAAACTGTCCGTTGAAGCGATGCACAATCGTTTTGTTATTGTTACCGGTTTCAATTGTAAAGGTTTTTCGTTTGTGTCCGTGGCGTTGCATCTCATTGGCATAAAGCTGCTGCACATTTTTTAATAACACATCTAATTCCTTGTTGATGTTTTGCTGCGGCGTTGCATCGCTTGGAAGGAAATAGATAAGCCGGACGGTACGTTTGGGCGTGGTGTTTTGTGCCATGCTGTATGGTAAAAATATAACAATAGAAAATAAAAGGGTGAGTAGGAAAAATAACACGGTTTTCATGAAAACCTCCTTATTGGCAGGAAGCGGGTTTGGGAAACTCTGCAACATTCTATACCGACTCTGGTGGAACGCAATCAGAAACGTCATCACCTCGCTTGGATGCAGCCTCCACGGATGTGTAAGTTGTTGCGATTTGCTCCTTCGGATCGACTAGCAGATGAAGGTCGAAATTAGTTAATGGAAAACTCAACGGCTTTGCGTTCGCGTCCAAAACTACTAATCGCGTTTGCTTTTCGTCCATGCCATAACAGCGGCTCCGAACACGGCAAAACCAAAGAACGTGAAGGGCATCTGCCAGAGAAGAAAACTCATGTGCGTATGGATGTATGAGTGTGCCTTGAAGATGACATACCACGATAAAGGTGCCAGAATCGAAAACCACGTCGTCCAGATTAATGCGATATCCCGCTGCCGTTGCTTTGCCATCATTTTGTGGCTCCGCAAAAACAGCAGCATAGACATCACCATAAAAAGAGCGATGAGGTAAACATAGCGGATTTTCAACAGGAAATCAGAGACGAAGGTGTTCGTGTGGGATAGATAGTTGTTAAGATCAAAGAAAATACCGTTCACGTAAGTGACGACCACCCCGATCGTTCCAGCCTCTAAACTAACAGCATACACCTCCGGATAGTCTTGTGGTTCTGCATAGGTTCGTTTACCAAAAGACCAGAGCACATGCCCAACGCCATCCATGAATCCATCCTTGGCAGCACCGATCTGGAAACATAGCATTATGAGACTGAAAAAAATTGCTATGCCTGATCCGATTCCAGCTGCAAGCGTCCACTTCAGGTATTGGTGCCTACGCCACTTGTCGAGAACGGCATAATAGATACAAGGTGTTACCATCATCACCAAGGTGGTTGTGATATACTCGAAGCCGTTGATGAAACACTTAACGAGCACCGAGATAAAGATTAGGAGACCAAACCTGATAAACTGACGGTTCGATGGAACGCTGTGGCGTTTAAGGAGGTACAAGACAACGATCATCGGCAGATAGAACGCCCATAGACTCCACCAAAGATTTTTGCCAAAGACTGTCAACCATTGGGAGAGTACCGCCGAACCCACGACGAAGATCGCGACCCATCCGCCAAATTCCTCATAGAACCAGCCTACAATCACGGTCAACGTGATTGCCGAGAGAAGAGCCGTTAGCACATAGAATGACCATAACTTGATTTGGGGTGATAGCGGAATGAATCTATCGAATAGACTGAAAATTATTCCTTGCCCCCCAGTTTGTGACATGTACGGTGAAAATTTATCAAAGGAGTGCCCGTTAAGATAGGCGGAATATTGGTTGTCAATCTGGTTTGAAGTTATCCATTTCTGCTGAATATCAGCAATTCCCGCCCCCGTCAATCCCCCTACCGAGAAGATGCCGTCTTGGCGAGATTTGACCATTCTTCCTATAATAAGACTTTCAGTGTCTCGCTGATGCGTGTCAAACCATTGCTGTTCAGCGACATGCCATAAGTTAAATAAAAACCCGAAAAACAAGAGTCCGATTGATACTGCCCAAATGGATATCTTCCTTGCACGCTCTGATTGACTGAACTGAAATATCCGTATATCTCGATAATTTGCCATAGTAATTCTGCCCTATAGCACCCGCCCTTTGGGTACCCGCGAGTTCAGAGACCATTGTGGAACTTTCTAAAATTCCATTTCAATCTAACCCAAAACGCGTTTGCATAAATCTATTGAATGTGCGACAATGTCAAGAGTTTAACAGATTTTTAAACTTGATGTCTACTCATTTTTATTACGATCAGTCAGCTTTCTGAACCCATAGATTATGGAAGGAAACCCAATGATGCGTCTAATATTAATTGCCTTCAGTATCTTGTGCTGCCTTGCCATGTTTGTGAAACACAGCGATGCTGAAATCGATCCGACAACTGCCGCTGGCGTGTGGCTCTTTAATGAGACGGATGGGGACACGGCATCCGACTCCTCTGGAAACGGTAACGATGGCACGCTGCAGGGCGACCCGGAATGGGTCCCCGATGGCAAATTTGGCAACGCCCTGGAATTGGATGGTGCAGGTGATTATGTGAGCGTCCCTGACCATAAAACTTTGGATACCGAACTCAGTGAGGCACTCTCAATCGTCATCTGGGTTCAAGGCACTTATAGACCCAACGACTGGCATGGGTTGGTGACAAAAGCACAAGGATGGCAAGTCGATATGTGTTACCTGTTGCAACGGGCTGCTAATGGCAAATTCGAGTTTGCTCCTTTCGGGGAAGCAGGCAATACCGTCTGGACAGCATCCAACATCCTACCCAAAGATGGCACATGGTATCATGTGGCTGGTGTCTATACCGGTGAAGAAGCACAGATTTACGTTGATGGCGTGCTTTCTGGCACGCGTGTTTTTTCTGCGGAGATTGCCGACACGAACGCGCCTGTGGTCATTGGAACTAATTACCCAACCGGCATTCAGCCAGTGGATGGTTTTATCGATGAAGCTGCGATTTTTAGTGTTGCTTTGGAAGAAGAGGATATCAACGCCATAATGAAGGACGGCTTGGAAGAGACACTCGGTATATTGGCTGTCGAACCTTCAGACAAATTGGCTTTGACTTGGGGCGATTTAAAAGTCGGTAACGATAAGTAATGCCTCCGCTGAGTTGATGACGGATCCGCTGGTACAATCCGGTGCGACACAAGGTGTTTTTTATTGATGCTATCCCTGACCATTCGTGGTTTCGTACTGGAACGGTCAGTGATAGCATGCCATTCAGGATTCAGTCGAAAGGCCGATTACCCGCGTTTTTCACCGGGTTTTCGCCGATGCTTTGATGCATAACCATCCCCTTCTGGATCGTAGGAAACGGACACCTGTCCACCTTCCACAACCAGCCGCGGTACAGTTCGATGGCGCCCATCCCGTTCAGGTCCTCGCATGACAGAGAATTGCGCCTCGGTCATATCTTCCACTATATCACCCCACCGGTCTTGCGGATCAATCACACCACCGCCCCAATTGACATTTTTCGACTGATACTTAATCAATACCCCGCGTCTGGGGATTGGATTCTTCCACGCTAAGGCACCGTGTGTGCAACCGCCGTCCATAAAAAAGAGAACGTCCCCGGCTTTCATAGTGGGTTGTACGACCAAACCCATGGTATCATCACACGTCCGAATCCCGTGAGGCATGGCGTACTGGGTTTTATGCGACCCGGGCACACAGGCAAAACCGCCCAATCCCGGCTCAACATCGCGCAATTGCCACGTAATGGTTACAGTCTCGGCATAACTGCGTCCGTTCTTAAAATAATAACCGCGTGATGGCGTCATCGGCTCATTTCCATCGTGGAGCGAGTGCCCCGATGTCCCTTGAACGGCACAGAACACGGTCGCCCCAGTCGTGCGGTAACCGCTACCGCCCATCCAATTCAGTCGATGCACCACAGCCGGGTGCGCAATCATACGACGGAATGGGGCATTATAGGGTTCGGGTAAGTCTAACAAGCCCGGCAGGAGCGGTCGTCCTGTCCCAGCCTGACTTATCGATCCCCTTGCCAATTCCTCGCCTACGACAATACGATCTTGGAATTTATCCACCGCCTCATTGGCTTCTGCGAGCCACTGCTCATCCATCACGCCACGCACTACTACATACCCATTCAGATCCCAAAAGTAGAACTCTTTCTCATCAATTCCCGAATCTGGATCGCGGATATAAATTGATGGATGAATGATGGACGAATCTTCCTCTACCCACGTCTCTTCGCCGTCTGTATTTAACACCGGCGGCGGATTTGAACCTTTAAACCCAGGGATATACATGACCGCCTTTTGTTCAGGCGTTGCTTCATCCACCCATCCCGGCAAAGACTCGGTACCTGAGTGAGGTCCAACAGGATTAGACTGAACCGCTGCACGTGCGGCATACCAGTAGGATAACAACCTTTTCGATTCACCTTTCCAGGGTCGAACGCCTTGGAGCGTAGGCACGGCAAGTAAAAACAGATCCCCTGCCTTTAGTTCCGGCTGCACCACCACGCCCATATCATCAACACCGTTCGCTAAATCATCTGGCGTTTGAACATTGCTCTTGTGGCTCGCCTGAATGACAACCAATCCACCGTCCCCTTCTGCGACATCATCCAATGCCCAGATTGCTTTCACGCCCTGACAACTCCGCCGACCGTTTTGTTGGCGATACGCTTGGGACGGATTCCTCGGTTCATCGCCGCCAACGAGTGTTGAACCCATTTCACCTTCTCGATCTCCCAACAATCGAGGGGCTTGATCGAGTCGAAAGCCGTGTCCGATGATCTGATTCAAATACCACACCAATTTGGGATGTACCAGTAGGTCGCGAAACAATTCGCGGTGCTGACGGGACCCGCCTAACAGCATCTCACTTTCACTGACTTCATCTAATGCCTCGTTGAGTGCCGCCACCTCCTCTTGACTGAGAACACCCGGAATGTGTAGGTAGCCTGCCACATCAAAAGCATAATTCTCTTCATTGCTCATGACTTCATTGTCCATCTGTCCCTCCTGTTACCAGCGGACGGTCAATAAGATGTTACCGATTTGCAATATCAACACGTATTCGCGATGCTTCGCGATAGCGACGGGAATGTTATGTATTGCATTGCCTCCAATGCAATAACATTTTTCAGTAGTAGTATTATCGCATAGTTCCGCTGCTTGATCAATACCCAATTTCCACACAGGATGTCAGAAATCGGAATATTTTTGCTTAAGAAACATCCAAGCAAACACCGTGTTTCCCTGTCTCCAAGAGAATTGAACACCTCTACAGCGAAGGTATTCCGCTATTGCACTTTTCTGTGCATTCCCGTATAATGCAACTCGGTATAATAACAAAACCGCATGAGACTTCTACAACTCAAGGTTGGAAACATTAAACTAAGCTCGTAGCCTGCAACACCGGCGCAGGCGGTTCTACGGAGAGGCACTTCATTCATCAAACCGACCTGACCGAACCGCAAGGAATAATTAAAAATGACGAAAAGGGCGTTGGTTATCGGCATCGTCTTGGCTGTTTTAGAATGTTTGATCGCACCCTACAACGATTTTGTCATTCGTAACACCTTTCTGGCGGGTGGCCATTTTCCGCTTGCCCCATTTTTTGTCCTGACTGTCTTAGCATTGGTTGCTAATTCCATCCTACGATCTCTACATCCCAAACTCGCGCTCTCCGCCCAAGAACTCGTCATTATCTGGTGTATCATGATTGCCGTTGCGGGTATCCCGTCATCGGGGATGATGCGAGACGCCTTGTCGGCTTTCGCGGCTTACCACTATTTTGCTACCCCAGAGAACGAATGGAGATCGCTTTTCTTTCAATATATCCCCGAATGGCGTGTCGTGCGAGATGAAGGCGCGATTGTCTCGTTCTATGAAGGCGTATCCGTTGGCGAGCGGATCCCTTGGGGTGCGTGGCTGAAACCGCTCTCCGTGTGGGCGTTGTATATTTTAACCGCCTATTTCGTTATGGTGTGCCTTGCTGTGCTCCTCCGAAAACAGTGGGTCGAGTATGAGAGATGCACGTTTCCACTCGTTCAACTGCCTGTAGAAATCTCCGTGCATCGGTCAGGCGTTGTCAATTCATTCTTCAAAAGTAGAAAAATGTGGCTCGGGTTCGCTATACCGGCGTTTGTTCATACCCTGAACGGGCTTCAGGCGTACTTCCCGACCCTGCCACATATCCCTATCAGAATTTGGCTTGACCCATTTCTCGTCGGTAGACCGCTCAACGCCTTGAGACCCTTTCAGATCGTTATATTGATGTCAATGGTCGGATTTAGCTACCTGCTCACACTTGAGGTCGCATTCAGTCTCTGGTTTTTCTTTTTGTTTTTCAAACTACAATGTCTCATCGGCAGTATGCTCGGTTTCCTAATAACGAAGGGTCCGGGTGTAAAATGGACGGCGTATTCGTTCAGTGCCGCGCAGGAAGCGGGCGCGTGTCTGACGCTCGCTGGCTTTGCCATCTTCAAAGCCAGAGGACATATCAAGCAGTTGTTCTTAAGCGGCTTTGGACACAGATCCCCTCAACCTGATACCCAGAGTGAACCGATGCCCGCTGGATTGACAGTCCTCGGACTGATCGGAGGTTTGTTGCTGTTGATATACCTCAGCGTCTTGATGGGAATGTCGCTCGGATTTGCGGTGCTCTTTGTGATTTTCTCGGCAGGTGTGTTTATCGCCTTGACATGGCAGATTATCAACGGCGGTATCCCTTTTATCAATCCCTCGTTTTCACCGCAAAGTTTTTTCCTCACAACACTTGGAACGGCACATATAACCCCTTCAACGACAACGTGGCTGTTCATGCAACCCACCGGATTAACCTCACACCTGAGAGAATTTATGATGCCGAATGTGATGAACGGACTGAAGGCAGCGGATACGGTCAGAGCCAACCGGCGCAACCTCCTGATGGCGATGGGAGTGGCGATGGTGCTGGGGTTGTTTGTCTCATATTATTCCGTGCTGAAAGTCAGTTACCAACACGGCGCGTTATTCGTGCATACGGGCGGTAGCGGCGGGGTCCGATGGTTGAGTGCCGTCCTTACCAGTCCTCCGATGGGAACAGACTGGACGAATACCGGTTTTACGCTTTTCGGAAGTGCGTTTACAATCGGGTTGATGTGGATGCGAAAAGTATTTGTGTGGTGGCCCCTCCATCCAATCGGATATACAATGTTAAGCTCATGGGCGTCGTTTAAGTTATGGTTTTCCATCATGCTCGGTTATTTTCTGAAATATGGTGTCGTGAAATATGGGGGACTCAGGGCGTATAGGGAGGCACGTCCACTATTTCTCGGACTGATCCTCGGTGAGATGACTTGCGCCGGACTCTGGTCGATCGTTGGGATGATCACCGGGGTCCAAACCGGCTACCGCATCCTACTGGATTGAGAAATGAAAGTTTCGTAGACGTGTGAAAATCCACACAAAGGAAGGTGCGCATGCGTACGTATGATGATTTTTTAATGGAGTCGTATCAAATCAGAGAAAAGATGGTCGCCGATAAATTGCGACCGAAATATCACTTCTTACCCCCACACGGTCGTTGGAACGACATCAACGGTGCGGTCTTCTTCAACGGTAGGTATCATCTCGGCTACTTACAAAAGATAAGAAACGGTCCCGATGAGAGAGACTTTTCGAGTTGGCAGCACATTTCGAGTCGGGATCTGCTGCATTGGCAATATCACACAGCATACCTTGATGAGCCGCTCGAACGGAAAAAGGGTGATTATTTTAATAGCGGCGACATCATGGACGGGATGGAAATCCCGACGATTATTACCAATATGCCCAGAAGAGGGATCTGTATCTATCAATGTCACGATGCCGATCTCTCGCACTGGACACCGTTGGCAGAAAATCCAGTGATCCCAATCGATACGAGCGAATTTCCCGAGTGCGTGATCTTTGACCCAAGTGGCTGGAAAGAGGGGGACACCTACTACGCCCTCATCGGAAATAAAAACCATCGTCCCGGCTATGAAGGCGACTCGACGAGTCTGTTTAAGTCCAAGGACCTCAAGCAGTGGACTTACATCGGTCCCTTCTATAAATCCTCGCGCAGATGGACAGCAGAAATCGAAGATTGCGCCTGCTCCGACTTCTTCCATTTTGGGGAGAAATGGATGCTACTGATGCACACCCATCATCCCTTCAATAAATGCCAGTATTACATCGGACACTACGAAAATGAGACCTTCTATCCGGAAGTTAACGGACAATTGAGCCATCTCGGCAGTATGCTCTCCGGTCCCGAAACCCTCATTGACGACAAAGACAGACGCCTCTTTTGGGGATGGATCGCCGACGCACGCAACGCAGACGAATACGGCTGGCAGAGCATTATGACGCTGCCATGGTACCTGAAACCGACCTCGGAAAACCGTCTCACTATCGAACCGGCTTCAGAGTTACAATCCTTGAGATACAATCCATGTCACGTCGAAGATCTGTTTGTAGAAGCAGGACAGGAGATTCCCCTTGACAGGCTTGCTTCAGACTGTATGGAACTGAAACTGACGATAGAACTGCATGCCGCGCAGCGATTTGGATTGAAATTGCTCTGTTCGCCAGATTGTGAGGAAGAAACGGTGATTTGTTACGGTGTGAAACAGCAAGCCTTTGTTGTTGACTTTGAAAATGCAAGCAATGATAAGACGCTTTCATACCGTTGCGGACGTGAAGTGTTAGAATCCGGAAGTTTCAAGCAAACCGTACCCTTTACGTTGGGAAGCGACCAAGTCCTTGAACTCGATATTTTTGTCGACAGATCAGTTATTGAAATGTTTGTCAACTCAGAGTTGTGCGTTGTCCAACGGGTTTATCCTATGCGACCTGATAGCAAAGAGGTACGGTTGTTTTGTGAAGGTAGTCGGATCGCGGTCAGAAATATCTTCAAATGGGAAATGGATGCAACCAACCCCTGGTGACATTTTAGCTACAAATACCATACATAAGGCCCGGACCTGTCCGGCAAACTATCTCTGCATAGGGTAAAATAAAAAATTCGGTTTCATTTTCTTCTTCCTTTCATGGTGATAAACACGTGGGCACTAACTACTATACACGCCTCCGGTGTTAGGGTCAAGACGCCTCCGGTGTTAGGGTCAAGGCGATAGCGGAACGCTGTGCATTTTCCAAGATGTCGAGGACAATTTCCAAATTTTTTCCTTGATATATTTGGGCGAAATATGTTATAGTAGAATGAATGGGTCGTTCCTGCGTTATCAAGATAACCTAAGTTGCCACTCTGTAGCATAAACTTTGCGTTTGTGCCTGTGAAGACGCAAACGCAAAGTTCGATCTACAAAAATGATCCCGATCCGAAACCCTTTTTGATGAAAACTCGGTATGGATATCTAAAATTTTGGAACTAGCAACTTGGGTTAAGATAGACTTTCGCCATTATTTAGCCTAAACTTTCATTTTCGTTAAAACTTGCACCCAAATTATTTTCTGCGGAGGTGTATATGTTTAGAAAATACCTCGGATTTAGTGTTGTCCTATTGCTTAAAACACTTGGCTTAATTCTTGTGCCTGGCCCTGATTGGGGTACAGCGTCGGCACAAGAATCTGTGCAAACTTTCACCCTTACTCAAAGCATCAGCCACGCCTTGAACAGCAGTCCTGAATTTCAAGTTGCTCAGCAAGATGTGGAACTTGCCTCCGAAAAAGTCAAGGAAGCCCGCGCAGCATTGCTTCCCCAACTGACCTTAGATGGGAATTACACATTCAATGGTGACCTACCGACGACTGTGTTAGCTGGAGATTTTCTGACGGAGCTTAGCGGTCCTCCGTCCCCAGACGATTCAGCAAGTGAAAGCGCGAACGCAACCGACGCGGATCCGCTCGAAATTGAGTTGGGAGCTAAACACAATTTTCAAGGGCACGCACAAGTGACGTATCCTCTCTTTACGTGGGGCCGACTCGGCAACATCTATCGGCAGGCAGTCTTGCAAAAGCAGGCAGCTGAAAGAGCGTTGGAAGCAGTTCAACTCAATATTGAACTCAATGTTCGCGAAGCATTCCATAGCATGCTGTTAACAGAAGCCTTAGTTGAGGTCGCGAAGCAATCCTTGGCTCAAGTTGAAAGACGCTACGAACTTACACAAGAACAGAAAACTATAGGCACCACAACACGATTAGAGGTAATCCGAGCAAACGTCCAAGTGGTCAATACTCGATCTCAGTTGATTCAAGCCAGGAACCAGCGCAAACTTGCCGAAGAAAACCTCAAAGTGGCACTTGGACTTTCGCTTGACCAAACTCTCTCCATCGACGGTCAGCTGCAGACTGATCTCAAGCAGGTGAACATTGATCGTGCTCTCACAACGGCACTCGAGCAGCGTCCCGAGATCCATCACATTGAAATCCAAGAACAGATCGGTGAAAAACAGATTAAGGTCGCCAAAGCCGGAAATAAGCCTATGCTTTCCACATTTGGGAACTACGTTTTCAGTGACAATGAGCGTCAATCGCTTGATACCTCTTGGAGTGTCGGCGTAGCGATTCAGATTCCGATTTTCGATGGGTTTGTAACACGATCGCAGGTTAACCAAGCGCGCGTGAGCCTTGACCAGATTCGAACGAGTAAAGACCAACTTCTTGATCGTATCAAACTTGAGACGAAATCTGCCGTTTTTGATCTCGAAGAAGCGCAGAAACTGATTGAGGCACAAGAGGGACTTGTCGAAGAAGCAGGGGAAGGATTGCGGATTGCGAATGTTCAATACGAAGAAGGATTGATCACAGGTGTTGAATTGACAGACATTGAATTGTCCTATACACAAGCACAAGTCAATCGTCTACAAGCCATTCATGACTACATCATTGCCGTTGCCCGGTTAGAACGTGCAATCGGCACGAGGCTCGAATAGTCGGTGCAAGGAGAAAACAGGTGCAACAAAACGGAATTCAAAACTTTATCTTACTATTGTGGTTGGGGCTAGGGGTGTTGGGTTTTGACTATACTTACGCCCAAGAAATTTCAAAGCCTAAGCCGGTCAGAGTTGCTACGCCACAACGGGGCACAATTGAAGAGAAAATCACTTATACCGGAAATTTGGAAGCCGATGCGACGATCGAAATTTACGCTAATATCTCCGGGAAACTGGTTGCATTGAAGGTCAATGAGGGCGATCGAGTCAACAAAGGTTCTCTTCTCGCAGAGATTGACTCACGCGAACTGCGTATTGCGTTGAAACAGGCACAAGCGGGATTAAAAATAGCAGAGTCCCAACTTTCAACGATTAAAGCGACCGCACAAATTAATGTCGAAACGCAAGTGAAAGCCGCTTATGCATCGCTCGACTCGGCAAGGGTACAAGTGGAACAAGCGCAAGCATTGGCGCGTGCCCAGGTAACATCTCAGTTTGAACAAGCCGCGGCTAGCGTCACCGCTGCCGAAGCGAATCTAAAAAAGGTGTTGGCAGGCTCAAGAAATCAAGAAGTCCAACAGGCAAAAGCGGCAGTTTCCGGGGCAAAGGCGGAGTTGAAAAACGCACAAGTTAACTTTGATCGCATGCAAAAACTCCATGAGAAGGAGGCAATCAGCGATCAAGATTTGGACAACGCCAGAGCACAACTTGACGGTGCCAAAGCACAATACGAAAGTCTGGTTGAGCAGTTAAGCCTAATTGAAGAGGGAACGAGGCAGGAAGATATCATTGCAGCCGAAGCCCAACTCTCTCAAGTACAAGCATCACTAGGCCTTGCTCGTGCCATGGTAGATACCCAGGATTGGAAAACACAAATCGCATTGGCACACTCTCAACTCAGGCAAGCAGAAGCGAGTTTACTCTCTTCCCAAAAACTGCTCGACATTCACGCCTGGGAATACGACATCGCCGCCGCGCAAGCACAATTCGATCAAGCAAGCGAACAGGTTGCCCTTGCCAGAAAGCGGCTTTCTGATGCAACGATAACCTCCCCTATAGACGGCATCGTGGTGAATCGAGATGCCGATATCGGGGATTACGCAGCAGCCGCGGGGACTCCGGGTGGGAATCCGATACTTACGATCGTCAAAATGGATGTCGTCAAGGCGGTTTTTACTGTCTCTGAAACTGACCTGAGCAACGTCGCAGTTCCGACTGCAGTCAGTATTGCCACGGGGCAACAGCACCTCAAGGGAAAAATCGATTTCATCAGCCCGATTGTGGCCCCTGAAAACCGCACTGTAACCGTCAAGGCAGAGATTCCAAATTCGGAGTATCGACTCAAGCCAGGCATGTTCGTGGAAGTCAACATAGACCTTTCAGGCCCTGATGAAACCCTACTTCTCCCTCGCGAAGCCGTTTTAGACATCCAAGGGAAGGTCGGACATATTTTCATCGCAATAGATGGCAAGGCGCAGCAACAGCCTGTTAAAATAGGACTCACGTGGGGCGAAAGCATTTCAATTATTGAAGGTCTCACCGATTCTACACCCGTGATTATCAGTGGGCATCGACAACTCACAGACGGGACCGAAATTTTAATTGTGAAATAACCCAAGGTTGAAAATATAAGGAAATTTACGACATGAACCTCACAAAAATTTGTGTTGAACACCCCGTCCTCGCAGTCATGCTCAATCTCGTGTTTATATTCCTCGGCATCGTTTCGTTTGCAACGTTGTCCATGGACCTCTTCCCGCAAGTTGATGTTCCGATGGTGACGGTAAGGACTGTCTGGCCGGGGGCAGCCCCGAAGGAGATTGAAAGTCAAATTACCAAAGAGATTGAAGATGCCGTCGCTACAATTAGTGGTATCGAAAGCATTGAGTCCTACTCTCTTGATAGCGTCTCAATTGTTACGATTACCTTTGAGTTCGGTACCGATGTCAATTTTGCCCACATTGATGTGAAAGACAAAGTTGATGCAATTGTTTCTGAGTTGCCCGATGACGCGGATCCACCGATCGCTGAAAAACTAGATCTCGGAGCCTCTCCAATCATGGAGTTAATGCTTACAGGGAACCGACCTCTGCAGGATTTGCATGCGTTAGCAGATGGCGAAGTGAAGGATACCTTATCACGGGTGACAGGTGTCGCGAGCGTTGATATTGTCGGTGGCGAACAGCGGGAGATCCAGGTAAATCTCTCCAAAGAACGGTTGACAGGGTATGGGCTTTCGATCACGGATGTCGTACAAGCGGTAGGAACCGGCAATATATCGATTCCCGCCGGGCGAATCACACAATCGAAAGATGAATTTACTGTTCGGATGGAAGGGGAATTCACAAGCCTTAGCGAATTATGGCATTTAGACATTTTTCTTCCGTCAGGTGGGTCAGTCAAATTAGGGGAACTCGCATCCGTTGATGATACGCTAGCGGAGAAACGGATGACCGCTCGCTATAGTGGTCAAGAAGGTGTTTCGCTCAGTATTGTTAAACTCAGCGGGGCCCAACCCATTGAACTCGTGGATGATGTCCGTAAAGCAATCATCGCACTTGAGACACAGCTTCCAGCGGATGTGGAAATTCAAGTCGTCAAGGACGAGTCAGTCAGCATAGTAGATTCAGTGAATGACGTTCAGACAAACATCATTATCGGGGTCATCCTAACTTCAATCGTCCTCTATCTGTTTCTCCACAATCTGCGAATGACAATTATCGTTGCGATTGTGATGCCAGCGTGTATCCTTTCAGCGTTCCTACTGATGGGGGCGTTCGGATTTACGTTAAACATTATGTCAATGCTCGGCCTCGGACTCTCTATTGGGACGCTTGTTGTCAATGCCATTGTCATCTTAGAAAATGTGACGCGACGGCTGGATGCCGGCGAGCCTGCAAAGATTGCAGCCATCGAAGGCACCCAAGAGGTTACTGTCGCCGTAATCGGTTCAACGCTGACAAACATCTTCGTTTTCATTCCGATTGCATATATGTCCGGGATGGTTGGCGCATTTTTTATAGAGTTCGGACTGACAGTCGTTTTCGCCACGATCTTTTCCCTCTGGATGTCGTTTACGATGACCCCAATGTTAGCTGCCGCCCTGCTTAAACCGAAGGCGGCGGATCATATCCCGAATCCTTTTTTTCGACTTTGGAATCGCGGTATGGAGTCGTTAGAACGCTACTACGCCAGGGTCCTGGATTGGTCGCTCCGATATCTCTGGGTCAACGTAGCGGGAGCAATTCTTCTCATCGTCGGATCACTCTTTTTATTTCCTACGTTGGGCATCGAATTTATCCCGGAGTCCAACGGGGATTTCATTACTGTGAGTGTAGAACTCGCTCCCGGTACGACATTAGCCGAGACGGATGAGATGCTGTCGGAGATGGAGGCACTCTTGCAAAGCTCCCCTGGAGTCAAAGATGTCTTGACAAAAATTGGGAAAAGTGGCAGAACTAACGCGGGGGTCGAGTACGCCGAGATGTTAGTCGTCCTGCCCAAAGGGCATAAAAAGCACATCCTTGAAGTTAATAATGAACTCCGGACGGCCTTGGAAGGTAAATTTCCCGGAGTTGTTCGGCAGCAGACGTTACCCGGGGTCGGCGGACTTCCCGGGGGGGCAGACATCACAATTGAGGTGTTGGGAAATGAAACGGAGAAACTGATTGAAATTACCAACCACGTCAAAAACATCGTAGATACCATGCCCGGATTGGTGGAGACAAGAACGACTGTCCGGACCGGCAAACCCGAAATGACCTTTCTGCCTGATAGAAACCGGCTCAAAGATTACGGCATAACGGTATCAGAGATCGGGCAGCTCCTCAACTACAGTATCACAGGTGCAATCGCATCCACATACCAAGAAGGGGACGAAGACTACGACATTCGGATTCAACTGGCAAAGACCGACCTGAATATCGCTGAACAAGTTGACCGTATCCTGCTCCGAACCCAAAAAGGATTAGTTCCATTGTCTGCATTGGGATCGCTGGTCGAACGTTCGGGTGAAACGCGAATTATGCGCGCCGACAAACAGCGGATGTTTGTCGTCGACGCAAACATCATTAAAGGTTCCCTTGGGGAAGTCACCGGCGCAATTCAACAACAGGTTAATCAAATGGCGTTACCCCCCGGTTATCAAATTCGGATGGGCGGCGATGCTGAACAGCAAGTCGAGTCCTTTCAGGCGATTGCCATCGCCTTAGTTCAAGCGATCCTCCTGACCTACATGTTACTTGCTGCACTCTTAGGCTCTTACCTGCACTCCTTTACAATTATGTTGACGCTCCCCCTTGGATTCGTTGGGGCAGTGTTGTCAATGTCGATCCTCGGATTGACCCTTAATATGTTTTCCCTTCTGGCAATCGTCATGCTAGTTGGGATTGTCGTCAACGACGCAATTTTGCTACTCGAGCAGACCCGCATCTTTCGAGAGCAAGGCATGCCAATCAAGGAGGCACTCGTGAAGGCAGGCCCCCTCAAATTACGGACGATTATCATGACCAATTTGACCATCATCGTCAGTATGTACCCACAGACGCTCGGAGATCAAGGGACAGCAATTATGCGGGCAACCTTAGCGGGGGTCGAAATCGGCGGGATTATCGTGCAAACACTCTGTACGCTGACCGTCATCCCTGTGCTTTACATGATTCTCGATCGGTTTTCTATGCGCAGATACAGCGCAGATACATAAGTGTCTACACGACCAGCAGCGAATGTAATAGGAAGTCTGGAGGTGAATGTGAATTATGCAGGTAACCAAAGATTCTCATAGCAGATTAGGACCTCGGCGGGCAGTGAAAGAGACGTTTCTGCTGTGTGTCGTGTTTCTCATCGCCCTTACCCTCTTTTTCGTGACCCTCCACTTTATCGCTGCCAAAGAAGCAGACCACGAGTTGGAAAAACGACCGCGGGGATTACTCTTAGGCTGGTTAACGACGATTACAATCGGTCTCCTCCTGGGAAGAGCTCGACAGGAGAGAGCTATTCCATTGCCTAAATCGCTCGTTGTTATTCGGGAATCACTCCAAGCTGCTATGTTGTTACTTTTTTTTGCATTCCTCTCTTACGGCTCCTACTTCGTATACACATCGAGAGCGTTGATTGTCCATCGTCCTTGGGGCCTTCTGATTGGATGGTTCGCCTTTTTAGTGTTCATTGTATTCTTTGTGAAAACCAGGCATCTCATTTGCTCTGTGCGCCGTAAATAACCAGAAATTGCGAGTTGCCATGGTCCGATTTACTGCTTATTCGGTTAGTGAGGTTCTGGCTATAAACACCACGCATAAGGACCGGGACCTGTCCGGCGAACCATCTCAGCGATCTGCTGACGCATCTGAGTGATACGGTTTTGATGTTCCGGACGATTGGCAACGTTTTGCATTTCACCCGGGTCGGTTTTTAGGTCATACAGTTCATCAATATCGAATCGGTTCCGAATATATTTCCAGTGCCCCTCGACGATCATCATACAAGCCGCCAACTCTTCAGGTTCATTTGCGTTGTGATAGATGGCATCGAGGCTGGCAATTTCAGCGAAAATCGGTTGGTACTCAGGTTCTCGTCCGTTCAAAATCGCTTCTGCGACGGATCGCCCATCAATCAGCGTCTCTGGTGCCTGCCCCGCGAAACCCAGCAAGGTCGGCATCAGATCCACACCTGCCAGAGGGGTCGTGACTCGAAAACCAGGCGGCAGATGGTTCTGCCATGAGAGCAGACACGGCACCCGCACCGAAGCCTCATACATCAAACACTTCTCAGTGTAGCCGTGGTCGCCGAGCAACTCGCCGTGATCACTCATGAAGACGACAACCGTATTTGTTCCCTCAAGGGCATTCAGTAGGCGTCCGACTTGGTTGTCGATGTGTGTAATTAAGGCATAGTAGTAGGTCATCATTCGACGAAATTCAGCGTCACTGACCGTCGAAGGGATACGGAATTTTCCGCGCTTTTGAAATTCGGGCTTCCCATCAAGTGGATCACGCAACGAAGCGGATAGGGGCATATCTTCCTCACGATAGCGTTCGGGTAGGTCCGGCGGCACCAAGACAAGAGGGTGTGGGTCTTTGATACTCGCAAATAGGAAGAACGGGGCATCCTCTTGTTGTTGAACAAATTCGAGCGAACGGTCAATTGTCCAAGTTGTGCGTTGCTGTCGAGGGTCATTGATCGTGCCGAATGCAAGAATATTTCCGTATTGCGTCATGCCGGGTGCCCCTGAGCGATAGAGGTTTTCAACCCCTTCCGCATTAAAATAATCAAACAGCGGGTCTGGATAGTCTCCGAGATAACGATAGGTGCACCAAAAATCAGAAAATCCGTGTTGTGGGCGGTGGTCGTCTCCCAGATGCCACGGTCCAACGATACCACAACGATAGCCAGCACGTTTGAGCACATCCCCAATCGTGATGCGGTCGTGAGGTAGATAGCCGCCGAACTCGTCCATTCTTTTAGGTCCGTAATTCCGCAGTTGTAAATGCGCATGCGGATAGAGTCCAGTCAACCAACTTGCGCGTGCGGGTGAGCAGACCGGCGATGCACAGTAAGCGTTTTCAAAGCAGATGCCGCTCGCTGCTAACTGATCTAGATGGGGTGTTTGAACGACTGGACTGCCAGCGAACCCGGCAGCGTCCCACCGCATCTGATCACACATAATGAGTACGATATTGGGTCGAGAGGTTGTTGTGCTACCCATCTTTTTTTAATTTTACCTCGCGGAGTTATGAACGGAGTTGCTTACTTCACAAGAAACACCCAAGCAAAACCCTTCCATCACATTATGGGCTTATGGTTTTGTTTTATCTTTAATTCTGTACCCAAAGCAGCAGCCTGCAACAACGGCGCAGGCGGATATACGGAGAGGCACTTCATCCATCAAACCGAACTGACCGAACCGCAAGGAAAAATTAAAATATTATGGCGCGAAACTCGATCGCAGTTTGATGCCCCAGCGTCCCGATTCGTAGGTTAAAACGTAGAGCGATTCGTAGGAAGCAATGATCGTACCATCGGCGCGATAACGTGTGAATTGTGTGTCAACATGGACTTTGGAGTCTGAGATATGGACAATATTGCGTCTGTCCCAACCACTATGGTGCCACCCTCTTGCGGTCAGGTTCTTTCTTATTCTCTCGACATCTTGCTCACCCGGTTCGTTGAGGACTCGCATGTTGCCAGAAGCGAGACGGTAGTGCGGAAAGTGGAACATTTTCTCCCATACAACTGTGTCAAGACGATTAAATGCCGCCATCCACGTGTCAAGAACCTCTATGATTTCAGTTTCGATTTTTTCTTTCATTGTTGATTCCTCAAATAGATATTACCAAACGCCCACTATTCTATCAAAAATCTCCTATACATACAAGTGGACAATTCTCGACGAAAGTTAGGGGTATTAATACGGCGACCAGTTTATCGTTGACTCTCTTTGACAGCGCGTTCAAAGGCGCAGAGCAGACTTTGGATATCCTGACGTAATACGGTTGGATTCACAGTCAGCATGATACGTCCGGCGTGATCGCCCTCTGATGGAGATATAGATACCGAATGTTTCTTAAGCACCTCGACGAAACGTGTACTATCAACATCTGATTCTAACTTCAGTGGAAATATATTAGAACCGTGCTCAAAAGGTTCAACAGTGATGCTCTCCAGCGCGTTGATTGTCTCAAAAAGGACGCTTGCCCGCGTCATTGCAAGATTGAAACGTTCTTCAAACCCATCTATGCCCTGAAGTGCCAACGCCGCCGCAAAGTTTGCTGATGCCAACCCGCCGCCAAACATACGACGGTCGTGATACAATCCATCCATGAACTCAGCCGTGCCTGCTAATATCGCCCCGAACGGTGCTCCAAAATATTTGTACAGCGACACGTACACTGTATCAAACAACGCCGCATAATCCGCGGGTGGAATGCCGGTCGCGCCTGACATCATGTAGAGCCTCGCGCCATCAAGATGGCTCCCAATCTGTCTGTCTCGACAGTAGTCCATTACCGCCTTCATTTCGTCAAACGGCATAATCCTCCCCAATTGGCGGCGCACAGGGCTTTCGACCATCACTGCCCCAACCGGATTGATGACTCTTCCGCTCTCTGCTTGCTCTACTGTGGTTCTCAAGGTCTCGAGTGTAAAATAGGGGTCCCCCTTTGCCAAGGGTATAAGGTTTATGTTACTCAGCCGCGTTACACAATCGCCACTATCATTGTAGAGATGACTTTGCTCCTGGACGATCGCACGCGGTTTGATACCGCAGAGTTTTCGAATAGCAAGATGGTTGGTGAGTGTACCCGTCGGCATAAAGACTGCCGCCTCCTTGCCCAACATTTCAGCGCATTTTTTTTCAAGCTCTTCCACATTGCCACCAAGGGAATAGGAATCTTCTTTAAGCGTAAACTCTTGGTCGAACTCAGCAAGCCGCTGTAGCATCATTGAAGGCGTTTTCGGTTCTCCGTCCCCTCGAAAAATAACGGTGTTGCTCGGGGCAACATCACGGATAGGCGTCGTATCTAATCGGAGCAATTGGGTAGCATGGCGGTTCGTTGTTTGCATCAAAATCACCTCCTTAAGAAGTTTCCTGTACATATCATATCACTTTTTTGCAAGATTGTAAAAAGTTGTCGCTTCCTTTCTCCAAATCGGATATACTGCTACAGAATCTCAATTCGGTAAGGTAAAATTAAAATTCCGCAAGGAAAGTTTAAAAAATGAACATTGTCTTTCTATTTTCAGATGAACACGCCAGGGCTGTGATGGGGAATAGCGGGCATCCGAGTATCCGAACCTCTCATCTTGACCGTCTTGCCGAACAGAGTTACACCTTCGACAACGCCTATTGCAATTATCCAATCTGTACGCCTTCACGTTTATCAATGCTCACCGGGCGTTATCCGCATCAAATTGGAGCATGGGATTTGGGCGTAATTCCGGATCGGCAGTACCCAACGTGGGGGGATTACTTGACGGAGGCGGACTATGAGACCGTCTTGTGCGGACGGACGCACTTCAACGGAACCGACCGGCTCCACGGTTTCTCGCATCGCTTGCTGGACGATCTGCCTCGATGGTGTAACAGAAATGGAAGACCGCCACGGCGCACCGCTGACGCACGTCGCGGTTCTAATTCACACGTCACCGAATGCGGACCCGGAGACCACGAACATACACGATACGACAGAAACGTCACAGACTTAGCTGTGGATTTCCTTCGCGAAAAAGCCGCGTCACCGGACGACAAACCGTTCCTACTCTACTGCGGATTCATGCACCCACACTTCCCACTGATCGCACCGCCCGAATTCTTTTCACTGTATGATCCAGACACACTCGAATTACCTGCGACATGGAACGAACCGCTCGAATCTCAACATCCGATCATCCAACACCACCGTTGGGCATGGCGGAACGACATCCCACCCCCTGAAAGTGTTGTGCGTTGTGCGTTAGCCTCGTACTACGCCCTTGTCTCGGCTCTCGATGCGCAAATTGGAAGGATACTTGAAGCGATTGACACGTCGTCCTTACACGAGAATACGGTTGTCATCTATACCAGCGATCACGGCGAGATGGCGGGACACCACGGCATCTGGCAGAAGCAGTGTTTCTATGAACCAGCGGTAAGCGTGCCGTTGATGCTTCGCCTACCTTCAGGTGAGAACGGTCGCGTGGCAGACAACGTCTCTTTAGTGGATGTCTTACCGACTTTGTTGGAGATTGCTGATTTGGAGACACCTTCTGATCTACCGGGCGACAGCCTGCTGGGGATAGCACGACAGAAAGCACAGGAAACAACGCGCGCCGTCTTTTCAGAGTACCATCACATGGGTATGCTTAATGCTGGCTTCATGCTCAAGCGTGGGGATTACAAATTGTGTTATTACGTCAGAAGTGAACCGCAACTGTTCAACGTGGGCATTGATCCGTTGGAGAACGATGACTTGGCATTGAAGTCTGAATATACGACGATACGTAATGAAATGGAAGTGTCCCTACGCGCAGTGGTCAATCCAGAGCAAGAGGATGCTCGGGCCAAAGAGAATCAAAGAATACGGAGAGCGTAGGTTGTTTTACACCTCTCCATCCCAATAACTTAGGCTTGGATCCTTACGATAAATCTTCCCAACGACATAGGGTAAGACCTTATTAGAATCCGGATATTCGCTCACATCGTGCGGCGTGGTCGTCCCGAGGATGAATAACGTGACTGGAGCGTCGCTGCTATTTACAAACTTATGGGCACCGATGGTGCCCGGTGGAAATGCAAGGAAATCGCCCTCACTGACTTTCACATCGCCTCGGGGGGTTTTGAGCGTGCAGGCACCCTCCATAACGTAGCACATCTCCTCCCCGAAATTGTGGAAATGCATCGGGAAACTCATCTTACCGGGTTGCAATCGAATCACGCGATACCCTAAATTTTTGCCACCGATGAGCGGGTCGATGTCTTTGTCCTCGAAATCGTAAGGGTGTGGTGCATTCTTATGCTGCCACGCAATTTCATCGATATGAATGCGGTTGATGTAGATGTCGCGCCGGGCCTGCAGGCAGTCAATAAGGTGTTGGCGCGCATCTTTAAAAATGGAGTGGCCGTCACCGACAAGAATAGTATTGAATCGGAGTGCCAAGATCTTGCGCAGTTCGAGTGCAGCTTTCGGCGGATCGCTGAGTTTACTATCAGCGAGCAGCGTTAGCGCGCCCATCGGTTCACCTACCACGAGATCTCCGAACAGGACGGCTTGTTTCTCTGGAAAATAGAGGGCGATTTCGCCGGGACTTTTCCCGTGCTTGAGATGGATGGCGTGTAAACCCGGAACAATCGCCTCACGGTCCTGAACCGTTCGGGTCGGTGTGATGTCCAACGCTTCGGCATCGGCTTCATGCACAACCACGTCGGCACCTGTCCATTCCTGAAAGACGGCGGCTTCGCGCTCATGATCGGCGTTGGTCAGAATGATCGACTGTGCGCCGCCGAGTGCTTTCAGGTGTTCTCGGTCATCATCGGACATTGGAACCGGATCTATCAGGATATTTCCGTCTGGACGCACCCATAAATGTCCGTTAAAGTCTACCTGTCGGTCTCGACTAAAGATCCCCCAACTGTATATATCTTCAAAAATCAGGCGTTTCATTGTTATTTTTCCTTTGAGACGAATCCGTAGACCTCAAGCTCGTGTATGAAGGCTCTACCCAACGCTATCTGCGGTACAATTGCACCACGCCTCGGATCATACCGACTGGCTTTCTTTTCATCATCGGTAGTAGCACTGATGTAGATGCGGATTGCTTCTGTCACAACACCACTGAACCGCATTTCAAGGACTGGACTATCGTTGTTCTGAATCTGCAGTATGGCACGCCAACGTCCGTCCCCTTCCAATTTCTCGTAGATCATGGCGTTTATAATATTGGTCCCGCGTATGGTAATCCGATGAATCGCCTTTTGTGTCGGCAGGTTTAGGTGAATCCACCGTCCATCGGCGTATCCCCTTGTTTTCGCATCGCCATCTATCATTTCTGGTGAAGTGCAGGTGACCCCTTCTGTGACGGCGTAGTTGTAAAGTTCCTGCGGTTCAAAAATCATCCGCAGCACCTTGGACTGGCATCCCAAGAGGACTGTAACCGCGCAAATTGCTGGAAAGATAAAGAGGTAACGTCGCATCTTTTCCCTCGCTTGATGTTTTCGCTTTTCAAAATACTATACCACGTTTCCATTTTTCTTTAAAGCGGAATTTTAGGAAAGGCGTTGTTTTAAAACTGCATTCCACATATAATGCAGTATCTGGATTTATAAGGAAAAGGAGAAGCAGCATGTATAAAAGTGCGATTTTAGGGTGTCGAGGACGTGCTCGCGGGCACGCACGCGCATACCAACACGTCAAGGGTGGCAAACTTGCCGCTATTTGCGACATGCAGGAAGATCTGCTCAACGATTTCGGGGATGAATTCGGCATTGATGCTCGCTATACCGATCTCGATGAAATGCTTTCAAAGGAGAAACCCGATCTTCTGCACATCGTTACCGCGCCCGTACTACGCGGGAGTAACAAACGCATTCGCTACCCACTGATGAACCAAGCCTCTGAACACGGCGTGCCTGCAGCGATCGTTGAAAAACCGATTGCCGTGGAGAGTGAAGACTGGCGGCAGATTTCCGAGCTTGCCCAACGCACCGAAACGAAGTTCGTCGTTAACACACAACTCAATTTCCATCCACAGAATCTTGCCCTCAAGCGTGATGTCGCAGAAGGCAAAATCGGTGCGATTAAGTTCATTGAGGCAAGCGCGCGCAACCCACCCGTCGACCAAGCACCACACGTCCTACAACTCGTGTCGTCCTATATCGACAATTCGCGACCCGTGAAAGTACAAGGGCAGATCTCCGGTGCGGGACAACTCGATTCCGCGCAACCCTCGCCTGCGAATGCCACAGCACTTGTGACCTACGCAAACGGCGTGCAAACTTCAGTCGCATTTGGACCCGAGATGGCACCACGTGTGCTACCTGATACTTCAAATAACAGACACAAACGGGTCTGCGTCTTCGGTGAAAAAGGGTTCGTCCACTGGCGGTTTGAGAGTTGGGAACGAAATCTACCCGGAAGCGGATATGAAGGCGGCGATCTCAACTACGGCGCACAAGATGTCATTGCCCAAGGTGGACTCACAGACGCAGTATTCAAATGGCTTGACGATGAGAGTCAGGTGCATCCAACACACCTGAAGCAATCTCTTGCTGAATTCAACCTATTGTTGGGAATTTACTATAGCGGTTTGACGAACACTGTCGTTGAATTGCCGTTTGATCCACCAGACGGGATGATTGACATGTTCAGAGAACGACTTTAAAGGGAGTAGGCACGCTCCGACGTGCCGTTCACTTGTAGAAAAGGAACCCTTCGTGAACAATATCATCTACATGGACAACCATGCAACAACGCCAATTGCACCGGAAGTGTTAGAAGCGATGATGCCTTACCTCACGACGAACTTTGGCAACGCTTCCAGCACACACCCGTTCGGTGTTCCGGCGAAGGAAGCTGTGGAAAAGGCGCGCCAACAGGTCGCTGAACTACTCGGTTGTTCAGGTGAGGAGATCGTCTTTACCAGTGGTGCCACCGAATCGGACAATCTCGCTGTTAGGGGGATCGCCTACGCCTGTAGGGAGCAAGGGAACCACATCATCACAAGCACGGCGGAGCATCACGCAATTCTCGATACATGCCATGCTTTGGCGACAGAGGGATTTGAAACCACGTATCTGCCGGTGGACAAATATGGGATGGTAAGTCCTGACGACGTGGAAGCTGCGATTACACCGAGAACGATCCTGATGAGTTTTATGTACGCAAACAATGAGATCGGCACAATAAACCCGATCACCGATATTGCCGCTATTGCTGCCAAACACGGCGTGCCTTTCCATTCGGATGCCGTGCAAGGCATCGGACAATTACTGTCAAATATGGAGATGCTCGGCGTAGATCTCGCATCCCTGACAGCGCACAAGATTTATGGACCGAAAGGGATCGGTGCGCTTTACATCCGTCGAAATAGTTCTCGACCGCATTCGCTTTTCTACGGCGGCGGACAGGAAGATGGTGTCCGCCCCGGCACGTTGAACGTCGCGGGGATTGTTGGCTTAGGAGCGGCGTGTGATCTTGCTAAAAACTACATGGAGACAGGAAAAAACTGCGTGGCGACCCTGCGGGACTCACTTCATCAGAAGTTAAACGCTCGTTTGAAGGACATTCATCTCAACGGACACCCCGAACAGCGGCTACCGGGCAATCTGAATCTCTGTTTTGCGGGTGTACAGAGCCACGCTCTATTGATGGGGCTTAAGAGTGTCGCGGTGTCAACTGGATCGGCATGTGATTCTGAATCGGTGACGGCATCACACGTCTTGGTTGCGATGGGGATTCCAAATGAACTGGCGGTGACTGCTGTCCGTTTCGGTTTAGGACGCTACAACACCGCGGAAGAAGTTGACGTTGTCGTCGATGAGGTCGTAAGGATTGTTAACCGGTTACGTGAATTATCAGGTAATTGATGCGTACAAGGAGAATTTATGCTGACCGTTGAAGAACTCATTGCTTGCGGATTGGAAACAGGAGAGGCATCGAAAATAGCCGAAGCCGTCAATCGGATATTGGAGACGCAATCGCCGACTGCCTCTTGGTACGAAATTTCACGCTACATTCTCACGCCACACCACCCGTTCGCACTCCACCAACTGCTTTATGAGACGACGTATGCCAACTTTGATCGCGCAGCATACGGACCACCGCCTGCCTGGTTTCCTACCAACGAAGACATCACGGCAGCAAATATCACCCGTTTAATGGCAGAATTACACATCAAAACCTATTCCGAATTCCACGCTTGGTCAGTTGCCAATCGCGATACATTTTGGCAGATGATGATCGATGTATTGGACGTTAAGACGACATCTACAAACACGGATGCTCAACAAGGAGCGACAGGTATCGCAACGAACCTCTCGACACTTAACATCGTTGAGAGTTGTTTCAGTGCACCTCCCGATGTCATCGCGATTGTTACGCAACGAGAGAACGATGAGGAATTGGCACGGTTCACCTACCACGAACTGGAGTTGCTTACCAATCGAGTCGCGAACGGACTCGTCGAAATCGGTATAGAGCCAGGCGATGCGGTGGCAGTCGACATGCCGATGAGTGCTGAATCTGTCGCCATCTATCTGGGGATCGTCAAAGCCGGATGTGCTGTTGTAGGCATCGCCGATAGTTTTGCCCCAGACGAGATAGCCACCCGCCTCCGTATCGGTAATGCCAAAGCAATCTTTACACAGGATTATATCAACAGGGCAGGTAAACGCCTCCCGTTATATGAGAAAGTGATCGCCGCAAATGCACCAAAAGCGATTGTATTTAGGACAGCTTGCAAGCTAAATCTTGCTATAGAAAAACCGTGTGAAGACGATGACGGGGTCGCACGGATCCAACGCCAAGACGATATGACATGGGATGACTTCCTGAGTGACACGGATACCTTTACCGCCGTTCCGTGCCATCCTGATGCCCATACCAATATCCTCTTTTCCTCCGGGACCACTGGCGAACCGAAGGCAATTCCTTGGACGCATACGACTCCGATCAAATGCGCGGCAGATGCCTACCTACACCACGATATTCACATCAACGACGTGTTGGTATGGCACACAAACCTCGGTTGGATGATGGGGCCGTGGCTCATCTACGCCAGCCTTATTAATAAAGCCACCATCGCCCTATATGACGGTGTGCCGACGGGACGCGACTTCGGCGTTTTTGTCCAGAACGCGAAAGTAAGCATGCTCGGTGTCGTACCTACCCTCGTCCGCGCATGGAAAAATACAGAATGTATGCACGGACTGGACTGGCGCGCGATCCGAGCCTTCAGTTCAACAGGTGAATGTTCTAATCCAGAGGAGATGCTATACCTCATGTCCTTAGCGGGTTATAAACCCGTGATAGAATATTGCGGCGGCACCGAAATCGGAGGGGGTTATGTCACCGGTACGCGGGTACAACCCGCTGCGCCTTCGACCTTTACAACACCAGCACTCGGCTCGGATTTCCTACTTTATGATGACCATGGAAATCCCTCCGATAACGGTGAAGTTTTCATCGTTCCGCCCTCTCTTGGTCTCTCCACGAGTTTGCTCAATGCTGACCACGATGAAGTCTACTTTGCAGGGACCCCGCGTCCCGATCTGCGCCGCCACGGCGACGCAATCGAAAGGTTAGGCAAGAGATTTGAAAACGAGCCACGGTTTGCAGGAATTAAATATCGGGTTCACGGACGCGTTGACGATACGATGAACTTGAGTGGGATCAAGGTGAGTTCGGCAGAGATTGAAGAAGTGCTTAACGTCGTTGATGGGATACAGGAGACAGCGGCGGTCGCTGTTTCACCGGAAGACGGCGGTCCCAGCCGACTCGTCATCTATACCGTGCTGATAGCACCGGAATCTGGGGGACCAGCAAAACAGGAGGTTCATGATACGCTGCAAGTCGCGCTCTCCCAACATCTCAACCCGCTGTTCAGAATCCACGATGTCGTTATAGTGGACGCGTTGCCACGAACAGCCTCTAATAAGGTGATGCGTCGGTTGCTGCGTTAGCAAAATAGTAGTCAGCCAATATGTAGAAATTTGACCTTTTTCTAATAGCATGCTACTATTTTGGCAATTCACGTCAATAAATGGAGTCGCACCATGCAAGAGAAACAATTCAAAGTTAGAGCGGCGCACTGTGATTATCGTGCAACGGAGGAGGAGATTTATCAAACACTCCGCCGTATTACCGATCCGCTCACCCGCGCTTGGAAACCGATTGAGACCGCCAAGAAGGTGGTCATGAAATTCAATATGATGAAACCGGCTGAGCGCATTATCTACTTTGAGGGGCGCCGCCGAGAATTGGTAGACGATGCGGTTTGCCGCGCCGTGTTACGATTAATCAAGGAACATACCACAGCGCAACTGGTCGCTACCGACACGAACCCCTATACCCACGGGCATCGAATGCCTCCCGGTTTCAACTATGAATACCTTCTGAAAGAATTCGACGTACAGTTCGTTGATTCCAATCTGCCACCGTTTAAGGTCTACGATGTCCCCGGCGGCGGTTCAATGTTCGACCGATATACGCTGAGTTCGTGTTTTGACGATGCGGACGCAGTCGTCTCTGTAGCGAAGATGAAAAATCATGCCTTCATGGGCATCACCTTGTGCACCAAAAACCTGTTCGGATTGCCACCGATGCTTCTCCCAGAAGGCAGGACACGCAGCTATTACCATCATCTCATCCGACTCTCCTACGTACTCCCGGATCTGGCACTCATCACGAAACCGTGCCTCAATATCATTGATGCATTGACGGGACAGTGGGGACGCGAATGGGGCGGCGAAGGCAGAATCTGTAACGCACTCATCGCCGGGGATCATCCGATCTCTACTGACACCGTTGGTATGCACTTGATGGGACACGATCCACAGTCCGACTGGCCCACACCGCCTTTCAAGCGCGATCGGAACCATATTCTCATCGCGGCACAGCGCGGATACGGCACTGTCAACTTGGATGAGATCGATTGGGAGAGCGAAGTCAAGGCGCCGCTGGCGGAATTTGATTCCGTGGAAACGGATACGCCAGAGACGGTCGCTAACTGGCGGCGAACAACGTGTGAGCAGGGATTGGTTTATCTCGAAAACCAGAAGGACCTGATTGACCGGTATCGTAACAACTTCATCTATATGCAAGGTGGCGAAGTCGTTTGGAGCGGACCGGATCCATCGAATCTCGGTAGCCGTCGACAGTTGAGCGGCGAAAAGAAGGATAGCGCACTTTGGTTGAAACTTGTCGATGCTGAAGAGCACGAAGGCGAACGGTTCAACGTCTATGAGGAATGTCTGAAACCCTTCGCGGCGTAAATCCGACTTCCTTAGATCCGGTAGGTGTGGAATGTAATACAAGGAACGGATTTAGTCTATTCCCAGACTAAATCCCCTAACTGCCCCGGTACCTCTTAGAAAATTATTGAATTAATTTTCTAACTTTTATTCAACCTCGCCTATTGAAGGAGATCGCAAAATGGGTATCACCGAAGCGGACAAAAAGCAATTGGACGAACAGGGATGCATCGTCATCTCAGATGTGCTTTCCGACAAGGAGATTGAAGTCTACAGAGCCGATATACTCCGGTTGGCGGAAGAGGAAAAGCAGAACGGATTGGCGCGTCAACATACCGACGGACATGGACAACACGTCCGTTGGTTAGTCAACAAAGGTGAGATGTACGAGAGGCTTGTTGCGCGCCCCAAAGTGATGCCCTACTTTGAACATCTGCTCGGTCCCGACTACACCCTCAGCACCCTCACTTCTAACATTATTGATCCCGGCGCGCCGGACGGTGGCTACCACGTCGATAGCGTGCTTGGGTCGATGCCGGAGCCGCTACCCAGTTTTCCGTTGGTCGCCAACAGTCTCTGGTTGCTCGACGATTTCACACCAGAGAACGGTGGCACTCGTCATGTGCCGGGCATCCATCTTCAACGGATCAAGCCCCCTCCGGGTACAACCCACCATCCCGAAGAGGTTCGGCTTTCTGCACCGAAAGGCTCCGTGTTTCTCTTTAATGGTGCAATCTGGCACTCCGCGGGTGCCAATAAAACCGATCGACAGCGTATTGCGCTAATCTGTTTTTGTTGCCGTTCTTTTGTCAAACCGATGTTCGATTTCGTGCATCACCTCAAGCCAGAGGTCGTCGAACGCGCCACCCCAACCATGCGCCGTATCTACGGCTTCGATTCCCAACCCCAACCTCCGGATCAACCGACGCAATAATTGAATTTTTCTGAAAAACGGAAATGAGAACAGAATACCGTATCACTTGCCGAATATCAGCAATATGAAATGCAACCTCAATATAAGAAATTGCTGGCGAGGTTTCCCAATCTCACCGGCGGAGAGCAGGGCGAAAATTTTCGGATTAGTACCGCTCAATCATCGACCGCTTTAGCGTTCCCCATGTTACTGCAAGTTTGCCTGATGCCTCGACCGCCAATGCCGCCCGCATATCCATCGTAATGCCCTGGATCTCATCTTCGGTGAGTGCCTGATTGAACATTGCCACCTCATCCAGCACGCCTGACCAGAAATCGCCTCTCGGATTCCCCCAACGTCCGATTCGGACGGGTTCCGTATTGTGATCCGGCGGGATTTCGGTCTTGGTTTCGCCCTCCATTACACCATCAAAATACGCCCGTAGGAACGTGCCATCAAAGGTCGCAGCGACGTGATGCCATTTCCCATCGGCAGCGACTGTCTTGCTGAAGGCGGTCTTCCATGCACCGGCAGTGGTGTAGTTCACGCCGAGCAACTTTGTATTACCCGCAACGAATATCCCATAATTCCTAGGGTTCCCAGCAACGGGTTCCTTTCCTATCACGGTTTGCCAGAGACCGGTTGGTTCCGTTTTGATCCACGCCGATAGTGTGTATTCGGTGAGATCGAAATCGGCGTGATGTGGAATTTCCACAATATTTCCTTTCCCATCGAATTCGAGTGCCATTCCTATTTTTCCCTGAACCCATTTCGCGCCCTGAATATCGCCATCATGCCCATTTCCAGACGCATCTTTCGCGACACCGCCTTGGTTCTCGTCGAAAAGCCAGGTGCCGACGAGTGCGTCTTCCAAGACATCTGCCACACTGATGCCAGTGCCATACAGCAGTACCATCAATAGCATCACAGGTGATTTCCAAGCAATCATTATTACATCCTCCTCTATTTAGACCAAAAACCAGTAAAGTGAAGACAAGTTTTTTTGCTCAAATTCGACAGATGTCACATGTCCTAATGCCGGGTGTGGACGCTTCTGGTGATACATCTGTCCAATAAAATGACCGATACGGGCTTTCGCTTCGATTATATTATCATAACCTAAGTTGCTACGGACAGGATTTTAGGCGTGCAGACCCCATTTTTAATCGATAGGACTTACGCAAGGGCTCTTTTGTAGCATAACCCATTAGGTTGCGCCCTGAGAACGTCTGTGTTTTTTGAGAGTCTATCCTCCTAAGGGAGCGTCATATCATCAAAATCTCGGAAGTCCTATAAAAAACGAATGGCAACACGAATAAGGAGCGGATCGGTATCAAAATGTGTGTTGCTATCCCTCTGTAAACTTTTTTCTCACCTTGAGCGTTTATGATAAAAACGAGAAACAAGTGGACCTGTATTCGTAAGGGTCTTATTCACAAAACCACGAATTCCCCATAGAAGACTCCTGATAGCGACTCAAAAGGAGATGTTGAAATCAGAACCCTGAGTTTGATGAAAATCCTAACCCTCCTGGGGTTAGTGCTGTTCGGTTTAGACGCTCCCATAGGGGCAGATCCCTGTGACACCCCCTCAAATGGGGTACAAGAGAATATCTTGGGCATCGTTGAAGTCTATGACCTGGGTTACCATATGAACTCCTACACGCAAAGCAGTCATCGCATGACGATTGAAAATCGGACTGACCATGCGGTGGAGTATAAATATGAATGTAGCCACGTTGTTGTGATAGACGATGCGAATGATAACATCATCGTTGCTGATGCGACACAGGAGTTTGGACCGCATACTGTGAAGCCAGGGGAGACGGAATGGCATCTTAAGACACGGACTGCGTCTCTACACAATGTGAGGCGTAATGAAGACTACATTCTGAAAACTTACACAGCACTGCGTGTTACCGGCGGTCCCTCCTGGGGTATCTGTAGAGAATACGGATTTAGACACGAGTAGGGATTGTCTTAGTAGATTATAGGATTCCTTAAAACAGGCGAGGTCTCCCTTGATGCCCTCATTGGGGCAGAAACCTCGCCTCCCACACAGAGAACGTTTTCGGTTGTAATCCACTGAACTGTCTTAGATAAGGAGTGTTTTAAAATGTATAAACTTTGGATAGTTACAGGCTTCTTTTTGATAGTGTCCACGTTCGCCGTGGCAGATATTGCCTTCCTTTCAGATAGAGATGGAAAGAGCAATGTGTATGTGATGAACGATGACGGCAGCAATGTTCGCCAAATCACACATACCCCCTTTAGTAAAGGGAATCTGAGGTGGGCCCCGGATGGGCAGCAGCTTCTCTATGCGCCGGATCTACATTCAGAGGACCATCGCCGCCAGCAGCAGATTGACATCTTCCTGATAAATGCGGATGGCACGGGTGAACGGAATCTCACACAACACCCTGCACTGGATACGACTTCGTGTTGGTCGCCGGATGGGAAGTATATTGTGTTTTCAAGCACTCGGGGTGAAGGTTGGGAGCTCTATCGGATGGAGATAGCCACCCGTGAAGTCCGCCAACTCACGCGATTAGGGTTCGCATCAGCTCCTGACTGGTCGCCAGATGGAAGGTCTATTGTCTTTACACATCACAGTCAAGGCGGGCGCTACATCTACACGATGAATACAGATGGCAAAAATGCTCGTCCCCTGCTCCGGCGGCTCCGCAAGGGACGCTTCGGAACTTCCATCATAATGAGCGGTTTTCCAAAATGGTCCCCGGACAGTCAATATATTCTCTATAGGGAAGTGGAGTATTTGGTGAACAAATGAGTTGCTGACTCCATCCTTCTAGTGAACGTGAGAACCCAGCATCTGAAAGTGCTGGATACCCCGAAAGGGTGGAAGATCAATAAAGTGTGCTGGGCAGATGATGGCGATGCCGTCCTCTTTGGGGGAGTGCCGAAGGGGTTGGGGAATATTTACAAAATCTATAAATATCGGTTGAGCGATGGTCAGGTAACGAATCTCACCCCGCATCCGAGCGATAACTGGGGGATGGACTGGACCCCGCACGATAGCCTGTCTGTTTCGGCGCGTGAGAACATTGCGACGCAGTGGGCGCGGTTGAAAGCAGCCGATTGACACTCAGATTTGGAGAATTATACCGAGGGCTCCTTGCCGGTCGCCGGATGGCAAAAGGATCGCGTTTACCAGATACATGGACAAGACGAAAAGACAAACCACTGAGCGCGAGGATATTGACTAATGTTTCCTAAGATTCGGGGATGGGTAGGACATCCCGTTCGACCTGATGAACTTTACTGGGATAGGTTTCGCCGCGAATCCACATGACAGCACAGCCTCCCGCTGGTTTAGGCTTTACCCATTCTGCTTGCGCACTGAGGTAATGGGCAACGAAACTCCGACGAAACCGTAGACTGTGGTTGTCCATGCTCTTATGCAGGAGATGACTATGGAACCAGATAACCGCCCCGGGTGGCATTTCTATCGCCACACCGTCTTCGTCGCGGACACCCCGCGCTAATTTGAACTCCCGTTGTTGCGAGCCTTCGAGATCGTCGTGCTGAAAGATGTTCCACTTATGGCTACCGGGGATGACATAGAGGCAACCGTTCTCTTTGTCTGCTGGGTCGATAGCCGTCCACGTTCCAACAGTTGTTTCCGTATTAAACCGAGTGCGAAAGTAAAACTTATCTTGGTGCCATGGGAACCCGAGACCGATCTTCGGTGCTTTCCAGATAAATAGCGTGTTGATACCGAGGATATCTGGACCGAGGATGTCAACGAGAGGATCGGTGAGGCGCGGATCACGCACACGTGCAAGGAATTCTGGATCGTAGTTGCTTGGAAAATGGATCTTGTGCATCGCATAGATGCCTTGCTGCTCCACTTTCCCGTCCTTGACGAGTGCGTTCTGATCGATGTGTACAGACGGGAATGGACGTTTTCTATCTACAATGTCTTCGGCAACTTGACGGAAGACATCGTTTTCTTCTGGGGTGAATACGTTCAGGCGGACGAGGTAACCGTTCTCGTTCCAATACGCCAACTCGTCCGTGCTCAAGCCAAAACGCCTGTCCTGTGATGTCGATTCTGTATTCATTTTCATCTCCTGTTTCTGAGTTTGCGGGAGCGGCGGGAATCCCTTTGAACCGCTACAAAAATAATAGCATATTTGGCAAAAAATTCAAAGGAAATCGCTTCTATAGGGGAGACACTTCCGCCAAAGTTTGCGTAAATATCCTAAAATATGCTAAAATAGGGTATTGGTTCAAAGTCACTGTCCAACAGGAGGAAAAAAATGAGCACGAATGAAGCACCAGTGAAAAAGACCTACCGCGCGACAGCGTTTGCAGATTTCCAACCTGAACTTTCGGCTCCGGGTGCTACGCCTGAAAGATTGGCGTACCTGAAGGAGCACGGTTTTGTCATCATCAATGACTTTGTTGACAACCCATGGATTCCCATTCTTCGGGAGGCAGGTCGCCGTGTTACTGAGGCGTGTGCACCCGAACACTGCTACGACATCATCGACTGCTCGAAGGGTTACGTCCACCGCGCAGCGGAAGATGAACCGTGGGCGATCCGAGGGCTTATCCATCCCGCTTTCGGTGAAACGAGTTTTTCCGAATTCCACGGCTCTTCGGATTTCCTGGACTTCGTTGCCTCTTGGTGTCACGGACTCCAACCTGAGGACCTGGCGTTTAGTGGGATGCTACTGTGGGCAAACCCACGACGGAACGAAAATGGACCCAGTTGGCACAGAGACGTGACGTGGTGGGGAGACGGAGCAGGTTACTTCTCACAGCGGGAAATCCGCGGAAATACCCCTGAAGATTATTCCGAAGCGGTAGAACGGATCCGCTGGAAGGAAATTCAAGAAAGCAACGAGAAACGAATTACCGAACGGAACGGCGTGAGCCTGTTTCTGGCACTCACAGACGACGAATGCCATGAACTTATTCCGGGGAGTCACCATCGATGGCGCACCCCTTTTGAGCACGACGTGCTACTTCCACAAGCGATGAAGGATCAGGGTGTCCCATATACACCGAGTTGGAACGGGGTTGACCCGTTACCCGATCAGGTCGCTATCCGACTCAAGCCGGGAGAGGCACTCATCCGGAATGGCAACAACATTCACACAGGACATACCGTGCCTGAGCGCGAGCGTAACACTTTGTCGATCGGCTGGTCGAAATGGTCGGGCGAATCCACGGGTGAGCCATCGGTTGCAGACGCACGAAACGCTTGGCAACTCGATCCCGCTGTCCGAGATGTTTTACCACACGAGTTTATGAAGACCGCATGGGACCGGTGGGCAGAAACCCAGAAACTCGGAGACACGCTTGAGGATCGGTACGCCGGATTTGATGTCAGGCAGATTAAGTCTGGTAAGGTTGCTGGATGGCGGACTGACTTGGAACGTCAAGCCGCAGCTGCAGGCGACGCGTGGGAAACTTACCAAACCATTGCCTAATGACACAACCAAACGTAGCATTAACGTGAACTTCATAATTAAACGTGGGTTGGAAAATGAAATACAAATATGGNNGTAGGTTGGGTTGAGCGGTAAAGCCACACGCGCATTTTCGCTATACACAGTTCTTCAGTGAACGCTTCGGGGAGATAGGTTTAGCGAAACCCAACCTCCCAAACCGTATCCGTATCTAATGCGTTGGGTTTCACTCGGTTTTTGGTGATTTGAGGTTTCCTTGTTCCCTTGAAAACTCTGTGGTGTGTGCGACTTTTGGGGGGCTCCGTTCAACCCAACCTACGCGAGGCTTCAATTTTTATTTTCAAACTCACATTAGTATTAACTCACCAAGCAATCGGAATGAAACCCAACACCGCGCCATAAGTGAGCCATTTGGTGTTGGTGTTGGGTTTCGCTATGAACCCTCTGCGTTCATTTCACATCAAAAAATAAAAACAAGGGCTATCTCCTTCACTTTCCGCGTCCAACCTAACCCACACATCAATTCTTATATCTAACATTAATCGTGTGAGCCTGATCTAAGAATACCTCGCAGAACGAGATGGATCTTAAGAACGTCATCCGACACCACCGATTTAAGGTCTGGACAAATGTGCTGAAATGTGATAAGATGAATTACGCAAACTGGCATCAAATCCTGTGCTGTCCCGACACTTATTGCAATAATCGGACTGAGGATATGTTGTTATTACCAAAGACAGCTTGATAATTGATGGCACCCCGAGCCTCTAATTCTATATTTTTAAAATTTCTGTATACTAAATACCAAGATTCACGTTTATGACATAAGCCGCGGACGCAATCAATGCATCATAATTGGACAGCAGCCAACTGTATTGCCTAAAAAATTAGCACGCGATCTGTAGAGGCCTAATCTATATTTATTTCCATAAAACGCCCAGAGTGTGTTACCTTACGCAGGCAACTAAAATAGATTATTAATCTTCTGTACAAATTGACATTGGCATAAGTATTGCGTCACGCCTTTGTATAGGGCTTACGCGATTCCGCAAACCGTAGCCCTTCGTATTTTTGCATCCTCGCTGCGGAATCACGAAACTCTCGACAGTGCGAGGTAGAGGAAGTCCACTGCAATGACAGGATTTGATGGATACAACACTGATGGATTTTATGATGAGATGTTCGCACCAGATGGGAGTGCCCGTCCTGCTGTTCAAATGCTGGTAGAACGGATTGAAAGTTTTCCTGAAGGCGAACTCAACCGCCGCCAAATTGCCGCTGAACACGCCTTGCTCCGAATGGGTATAACCTTCAACGTCTATGCAGACGAACAGGGCATCGAAAAAATCTTTCCTTTTGACCTTATCCCACGAATCATTGATGCCAGCGAATGGGTTTGGATAGAACGCGGACTCAAACAGCGCATCCACGCCCTGAATCTATTCATCGATGACGTCTACCACGACCAGAAAATTCTCAAGGATGGCGTTGTTCCCGCAGATGTCGTGCTTTCCTCGGAACGGTACCTGAAGCAATGCATCGGCTTGAATCCGCCGCGCGGCGTCTGGTGTCACATCACCGGAACGGACCTGGTTCGTGATGGGGACGGACAGGTCTATGTATTAGAAGATAATCTCGGGTGTCCGTCTGGCGTCTCCTACGTTGTGGAAAACCGGCAGTTAATGAAACGGACTTTTCCGCAACTTTTTGGGATGTCACAGATTCAACCCGTGGAGGAATACCCAAGCCAACTCTTGAATATGCTCCGATACCTTGTGACTGACAAAGTACTGTCTCCCGAAGTCGCTCTGCTTACGCCCGGCATTCACAACTCTGCCTACTTTGAACACTCCTTTCTCGCACAACAGATGGGAGTCGAGTTAGTTGAAGGGCGTGATCTCGTCGTAATGGACGGTTTCGTGCATGCGCGGACGACGAAAGGCTTTGAGCGTGTTGATGTGATCTATCGCCGCATTAATGACGATTTCCTTGACCCGACGGTGTTCAAACCTGAATCGATGTTAGGGGTTCCAGGCTTAATGGACGTTTACAAGGCTGGACGTGTCGCTCTGGTCAATGTCCCTGGAACTTGCGTCGCCGATGACAAAGTCGTCTGTTCGTTCGTGCCGCAGATCATCAAGTATTACCTCGGTGAGGATATTATCGTTCCAAACGTTCCGACCTTCATGTGCTGGGAAGATACGGATCGAAAATATGTTCTGGAGCATCTCAATGAACTCGTTGTGAAGGAAGCGAACCAGTCTGGTGGCTATGGGATGTTGATCGGTCCGCATTCAACCAAAGCAGAACGTGAGGAATTTGCACGTCGCATCAAAGACAACCCTCGCAACTACATCGCCCAACCGACACTCTCACTTTCACGGGTGCCAGTGCTGATTGACGACCACTTTGAAGGACGACACGTCGATTTGCGTCCTTTTATCCTCTACGGCGAAGATATTTATGTACTTCCGGGTGGATTAACACGGGTCGCGCTCAAAAAGGGCTCGCTGGTCGTCAACTCGTCCCAGGGCGGGGGTAGCAAGGATACTTGGGTCTTATCAAACCCGGCGTAGGAGGATGTCATGCTGAGTCGCGTTGCAGAATCAATTTATTGGATGAGTCGCTACATTGAACGCGCCGAAAACGTTGCCCGTTTTGTCGAAGTCAACCTCCACCTTATTCTCGACCTACCGGTTGGCGTGCAGGCGCAGTGGGAACCCTTGGTCGCCACAACAGGTGATGATGAGGTATTCGCTGAACACTACGGTGAAGCATCACGTGAAGCAGTTATTCAGTTTTTGGCATTTGACACCGAAAATCCGAATTCCATTGTCTCTTGTCTACGGGCTGGACGTGAAAATGCCCGGTCAATACGCGAAAACATCTCATCAGAGATGTGGGAGCAATTAAATGATGCCTACTTACTGGTAGCAAACACCTCCGAACAGTGGGCGATGGCGGAGCCTCACGAATTTTTTAGGAAATCAAACTCGCGTCCCACCTCTTCATGGGACTGACAGATAATATCATGTCCCATAGTGAAGCCTGGCATTTCAGTCAGTTGGGACGCTTGATTGAACGTGCTGACAAGACTTCAAGGATCGTAGATGTTAAATATTTTATTCTATTGCCTTCTATCTGGGATGTGAACACACCGTTTGATGATATTCAGTGGGGAGCACTGTTGCATTCTGCGAGTGGTTTTGAAATGTATCGTCGGACGTATGGACTCATCTCACCAGACGATGTCGTCGCGTTTCTACTTTTAGACCGTGAATTCCCGCGCTCCGTGCTTTACTGTCTCTCCAAGGCAGAGGAATCATTGCACGCCATCTCCGGCACCCCGTTAGAAACCTTCTCCAACCCAGCGGAACAGCGTCTGGGCCAACTGCGTGCTGAATTTGTGTATGCCCAAGTCAAGCAAGTTCTCTCGACGGGTTTGCACGAATTTCTTGATGCCTTCCAAACTAAGCTGAACCTCGTTGGCGCTGATATTCACAAGACTTTTTTTGCTTTGCGTCCCGTCAATGGAGAATCCACAAACGGAGAGACAACAGATGTGGGTGAGGTTTAAAGAGGACGGAAGCTATGGCTATCCATGTAGCAATCAATCATAAATCACTTTACTGCTATGATCGGCTCGTCAACTTGTCACCACATGTTTTTCGATTGAGACCCGCGGTCCATTGCCGTACACCGATTGAAGCGTATTCGCTCAGCATTGAACCCAAAGAACACTTCATCAATTGGCAGCAGGACCCATTCGGCAATTATCAGGCACGTGTTGTTTTCTTAGAACCCACGCATACTTTATCCGTTGAAGTCGATCTCATAGCAGATATGACTATCATCAATCCCTTTGATTTTTTTCTTGAAACCGGTGCCGAACACTATCCATTTGCTTACGAAACGCAGCTCAAAGAGGAATTAGCACCTTTCCTTGAGGTCAGAGAGAACGGTCCCTTGCTTACCGAGTGGTTGAAAGATGTTCCTCGGACAAAGCAGGAATTGAATGATTTCCTCGTTGATATTAACCAACGCCTGTGGAAAGATATAAAATACACGATTCGGATGGAACCAGGTGTGCAATCCTGTGAGGAAACTTTAGCAACGCAAATCGGTTCATGCCGGGATACAGGTTGGTTGCTCGTTCAAATTATGCGCCACCTCGGTTTAGCCGCCCGTTTCGTCTCTGGATACCTCGTCCAACTTGTCGCGGATCAGAAACCTGTAAAGGGACCCGCGGGTCCACCGCAAGACTTTACCGATCTACACGCTTGGTGCGAGGTCTATGCACCTGGGGCAGGATGGATAGGGTTGGATCCGACATCTGGATTACTGGCAGGAGAAGGACATATTCCATTGGCGTGTGTGCCGGATCCGGTAAGTGCCGCACCAGTCACCGGCTATACGGATCCGTGCGAGACAGAATTTACCTACAGCAATACCGTCCAGCGTGTCCACGAAGACCCACGAGTGACAAAACCCTACACAGAAACACAGTGGGCTGACATTAATGCCCTTGGACAGCAGGTCGATGAAGATATAGTTCGGAACGACATTCGGTTGACGATGGGTGGTGAACCTACTTTCGTATCGATTGATGACACGGGAGGGGTGGAATGGGATACCGAAGCGGATAGTCCGAAGAAAAGGGAATTGGGGGCAAGACTTTTACGGCGTTTGCGTGATAGTTTCGGATCCGGTGGTGCGCTCTATTATGGGCAAGGGAAATGGTACCCCGGTGAACCCTTACCGCGCTGGAAATTCGGGTGCTTTTGGCGGAAAGATGGGGCACCTGTCTGGCGAAACGATAAACTTCTCGCCGAACCGCATAAAGACTACGGTCTCGGTGTCCAAGACGCTGAAAGATTCATGCAACACCTCGTCAAACGCTTGGGACTTTCGCCAGATCAGATAATCCCGGCTTATGAAGATGCGCTCTTTTTCCTCTGGACGGAAGATAGACTTCCTACGAATGTGGATCCGCTTGAATTTGATTTCAAAGAAGCTTCCGAACGGCAGCGACTCGCGCAACTTCTGCAGACCGAGACGCTTGGAGAACCGATCGGCTACGCGCTACCGCTACGCTGGGATCTTGTAGGTGATGCTTGGGAGAGTTGTTCGTGGAAATTTAGAGGTGGACGCATGTTCTTAACCCCCGGTGATTCACCTATCGGGTTGCGTCTACCATTGGAGTCTATAGAGTGGGTGCCAGAGGAACAGCGGGAGATCGTTTATGAGCGCGACCCTCTTGAGCCACGCGAAGAAAGTTTGGAGCAGAGCGTAGGGATAGAGAACACGAAAAACGCACCCGCAGCAGAAGACAGAGAAGCGCAATCGGTTTTTCAGACAGCACTGTGCATTGAACCGCGTGAGGGACGATTACATATTTTTATGCCCCCTCTGACGCATGTAGAGCATTATCTGCGGCTCCTTGAGGCAGCTGAGGCGACTGCCGAAGCATTGGACATACCGGTGATTTTTGAAGGGTATGAGATCCCGCATGATTCGCGAATTGAGTCCTTAGATGTGACACCCGATCCGGGCGTGATTGAAGTGAACATCCACCCGGCGAAAAACTGGGATGAAGTGGTCCGTAATACCACAACGCTTTACGAACAAGCGCGGTTAGCAAGACTTGGTGCTGAGAAGTTCATGTTGGACGGTAGACACACGGGGACTGGTGGCGGCAATCACATCGTGATCGGTGGTGCTACCCCCGCGGATAGTCCATTCTTGCGGCGACCGGATTTACTGAGAAGCCTCATCACCTATTGGCAGCATCATCCGGGTTTATCTTATCTCTTTTCCGGTACGTTTATCGGACCGACAAGTCAGGCACCTCGGGTAGATGAGGGACGCGATGAACAACTTTACGAACTTGAGGTCGCGTTTGAACAGATGCCGGCTGCAGAAACGATCCGTGACGCGGAAGATGTCCCACTTTGGCTGGTAGACAGGTTGCTGAGACACCTCATGGTAGATCTCACGGGTAATACGCACCGTGCGGAATTCTGTATTGATAAACTTTATTCCCCTGATTCAGCGAGCGGAAGACTCGGACTGCTTGAACTCCGGGCGTTTGAGATGCCACCACATGCGCAGATGAGCATTGTGCAGATGCTGTTTGTGCGTGCATTAATCGCCAAATTTTGGAAGACTCCTTACAAGGGCAAACTGGTGCGCTGGGGAACAGAGTTACACGATCGCTTCATGTTGCATCACTATGTCCGGGCTGATATACAGGAGGTCGTTACCGAACTTCAAGAAGCAGGCTATCCGTTCGAGATGGTGTGGTTGGAACCGTTTTTTGAATTCCGTTTCCCGAAGTTAGGCACTGTAAACGTTCGAGATATTGAACTCGAACTGAGGATGGCGATTGAACCGTGGCATGTGCTTGGAGAGGAGATCAGTCGAACAGGGACCTCACGTTTCGTTGATTCCTCTGTTGAGCGACTTCAGGTGAAAGTCCGTGGATTAACAGAATCTCGATACACTGTGACGTGCAACGGACGTCGCTTAATTCTTCACAATACTGGCACACATGGAGAATACGTCGGTGGTGTACGTTATCGAGCGTGGCAACCTCCATCAGCATTGCATCCTACTATCGGTATTCACTCGCCACTCGTGTTTGACATCATTGACACGTGGAACGGGCGGGCAATCGGTGGTTGTACCTATCATGTCTCACATCCGGGTGGTCGAGGTTACGACACCTTCCCTGTCAACGCCTACGAGGCGGAAGCCCGACGCGTGAGCCGGTTCGGATCTGACGGGCATACACCGGGCATCATGCGACCGCCTCCAGTTACGGCATCAACGGGACACTTTTCTCCAGAAGGGAATCCGCTAGGTCCGATAGCCGTTCCACCGGAAGAGACAAATGCTGAATATCCGTACACATTGGATCTTCGTAGGGGTTCTTAACTTGACACCAGATGTGGAACCACAAGGAAGTTTGCAAGTTAAGTAATTAACATAAGTTTGATAAATATTTAGGGTAGACGTATTCCCTCTTAAAGTTCCCTGATAAGGGGGATTGAGCGGGTTAGATGGATTCTTGTAGGTTGGGTTGAACGCATCCCTCTCAAAACCGCACGCAGCCGAAGGAACCGACAAGCGAGGCATAGACGCCTGAAAGTCCCAAGTGCCGAGTGAAACCCAACACATTCTTAGACCCATCGTGCCGGGTGTGTTGGGTGTCGTTCTCTCTCTCCAACAGGGGGACTCTATATCGGCATTTTTCATTTAAAAAAGCGAATTTTGGGTCTTTTCCCGCTCAACCCAACCTACAGGGACACTTCAATTTTTAGTGTCAAACTCACGTTAATTAGGAAGTTGCAAGAGGGTTTAATCGCTTCTGACCACCTTACAACTTTAAAATTTTAGTGCACTTGGGCACTCTACAATTTTATCAGGGCAGATATGGAAAATTGGAAGGCGATAGACGATAGTTATAACACTGCTGTAGGAGGGGTTTGTAAGCCTGATTCCTTCAGTTTGCCTCATGGAAGGACAAGCGACGTTCCGGGTGGACAGATTGATGAGATGCTGAACCGAGATGGGCAGGTCAATCCCCATTGGCATACCTTCATGCAGGTCCTTGACACCTTAGGACTCGCAGAGATGGAATCTCGCGACAACGAGGTGAAACGTCTGCTACGTGAGAATGGTGTTACCTATATGTTGCACGGAGACCGACAGGGGCATCGTCCGTGGGAACTCGATCCTATCCCATTTATTATCTCTAACACCGACTGGCAAACTATTTCTGATGGGCTTACGCAGCGTGCGGAACTGCTAAACCTAATCCTGATGGATCTCTACGGGGAACGCACCTTAATCAAAGATGGGGTGATACCACCTGAAGTGGTCTATGCCCATGCGGGATTTTTACGGGCATGTGTCGGGTTGGCTCCGTCCGGATTTCCGTTCCTTTTGAATTATGCTGCTGATTTGGCGCGTGGACCGGATGGCAATATATGGATACTCAGTGATCGGGCACAGGCACCATCGGGTGCGGGTTACGCCCTTGAAAACCGCACTGTCCTTGCGCGAGCACTGCCGAATCTCTTTGGCGAAGTCGGTGTTCATCGACTCTCCTTTTTCTTTCGTGCCCTTCAAAACAGTGTAGCGAATTTGCAATACCAACTCGAAAGTGCTATCCGCATCGCACCACACCAGATTGAAAACCCGCACGTCGTCGTGCTCACTCCCGGTCCACTCAATGAAACTTACTTTGAACACGCCTATCTCGCAAATTACCTCGGCTATACTTTAGTTCAAGGGGATGACTTGACGGTATGGGATGGACGCGTCTGGCTGAAATCGCTTGACGGTTTACGTCCCGTCGATATTATCCTGCGCCGAGTTGACGACATCTTCTGCGATCCGTTGGAACTCCGACAAGATTCGCGACTTGGTGTTGCAGGCTTGTTGGAAGTCATTCGGCAAGAGAATGTAATTGTGATAAACCCACCGGGCAGCGGTATTTTAGAGAATCCGGGCTTGATGCCGTTCCTGCCAGACGTTGCCAAACGATTGATGGGCGAAGATCTTAGTCTTCCCTCCGTTTCAACGTGGTGGTGTGGGGAGTCAAAGCAACGGGAACACGTACTGGCACACCTTGAGAAGTTGGTTATTAAAACCATTCATCGCCAACCAGGTGAACGATCTCTGTTTGGGACTCAGCTTAGCAAAGCGGAACTTGACACGCTTCGCAACCAGATTAATACCGATCCGCACCTGTACGTCGGACAGGAACATGTTCACCTTTCGACAACACCTTCACTGATTGAAGGGAAGCTGGAACCGCGCCGCGCAATTCTCCGTTCCTTTTTATTTGCAGAAAAGGAGGGTTACGCGGTGTTGCCGGGTGGACTCACGCGTTGTGCAGGCGAAAAGGGTGAATTGACAATCTCAATTCAGGATGGTGGTGTGAGTAAGGATACCTGGGTGCTTGCCTCAGAACCTGAGCCGCATGTTAGTTTATGGCAACGGCGTATCACGGAGGGGCGGGGTCCCGCCTCTACGAATCCTGCTGGATTGTCAAGTCGGGCGGCTGAAAACCTATTCTGGGTCGGTCGCTATGTGGAACGCGCCGAGGGACAAGCGCGTCTCCTCCGAATCATATTGGATAAAGTCAAGATGAGCAGGATGGGATTGGAGACCTCAACGTTAGGTGAGGTGCCACCTCCCACCATTTTCACGGAGATTGTTGGTGAGGATGCGAGGGACGTTTCTGAACTCGCGTATCTCCGTAGCATGCTCCGTTCCCTCACGGGTTTGAGTTCGTCGCACCCCGGCTTTGTCAATCAGGACGAACAATCGCTGGAAAGCGAACTCCTTTCCATGATGCGGGACACAGAGAACAGTGGCAGTCTTGTGTCAACACTCCAGGGGCTCCTCAGTGCGGCGTATGCAGTCCGAGATCGTTGGTCCACCGATACGTGGCGTGTGATGAACAATATTGAGGATTTATGTGCCGCGCTCGACACGGATGTTCCCGGAGAGGGAGGCACAGAACCACAGATATTGACGGATTTCGTTTTACAAGAAACAGAATCGGCTTCACTCGATCAGCTTATGATTTTTCTTTCAGCGTTAAGCGGACTTCACGCGGAGAGCATGACGCAAACGATCGGGTGGATCAGCTTGGATATGGGACGGCGTATTGAACGTGCGCTACTTCTGATTGTGCTTTGCCGTTCAAGCCTCGTCGCAGTGCAAGATGACTGGATGGAGCGTCTCTTACTTGAATCTGTCCTTGCTGCAGCTGAAAGTCTAATCACTTACCGCAGTCGATATCGTGCCGCCCTCCATTTTCCAACTGTTCTTGAGTTGCTACTTCTCGATGAAAACAATCCGCGTTCACTCTTGTATCAGTTAAAACGACTTGAGGAACAGATCCGCGTGCTTCCGAGAGAGAAACTCGGCTATCGGCTTAGCGAAGAGGAACAACTCATTTTGGAAGCACTCACGCAACTGCAACTCTCTAATACAGTGGATCTTTCAGAACGTTCGGAGCATACAACGCAACGTAGGGGTTTAGAAAAACTCTTGGTTCGGCTTGCGCAGATACTGGTCGATATTTCCGATGTCCTGCGCAGACCTATTTCACCCACGTTCAAGGCCCCCAGCAGCTTTTTTAGAATAGCAGTCAGTAGTCAGCAGTCAAAAAGAGGAGAAGAAAAGATTGAAAGGATAGGCACCCAATCTTTCATCCTTCCAACCAAGCATCTCCAAGCCGAAGAGTCTTCCATTCAATCTGCTACCGATGGCTGATAGCCGAAAGCCAGTAAAATATGAACTATCAGATTGTCCACAAAACTGAATATAGCTACAGCGCCTCAGTGAACCTCTGTTACAACGAAGCTCGCTTAACACCTCGGAATTTTGCCCATCAACACTGTAGCAAAAGTCAATTCGTTGTTGATCCTGAACCTGGGGCATGCCGAGAACGTCAGGATTTTTTTGGAAATACCGTCTACTATTTCACAATCCAGCAACCCCATAGGGAACTTATCGTTACAGTCACGAGTCATGTGCAAGTCAGAGGCAGAGAGATGCAATTGGATTTCGCCGAACACCTGGCATGGGAAGAGGTACGTCAGCAACTACAAACGGATCTGGATCCGGGAATTCTGGAGATACGGCAATACGTCCTCGACTCCCCAATGATTCCGACGATGTCTGAACTTCGGGTTTATGCTGAGAAGTCATTTCCCAAGGAACGACCACTGCTGGAAGCGGTTGAAGATTTAACAACTCGCCTCTATACTGATTTTACCTATGACCCGAATTTTACAACAATTGCGACACCACTGACTGATGTGATACACCACCGTCGAGGGGTTTGTCAAGATTTTGCACATCTCGGCATTGGGTGTCTACGGGCGTTAGGACTTGCTGCGCGTTATGTCAGTGGATATATTGAAACCGATCCATCACCGGATCAGGAACTATTAGAGGGTGCCGATGCATCTCATGCATGGTTTTCTGTCTATTTTCCACAACTGGGTTGGGTAGATTTCGATCCGACAAATAACCAGATACCAACGGATCAACATATCACAATTGCGTGGGGACGAGATTACTCGGACGTAACGCCGCTGAAGGGAGTCGTCTTTGGAAGCGGCACACATGAATTATCCGTTTCAGTGGATTGCCAAAGAGAGAATTTTTAACGATTCGCAAGGCGATCAATGAAAGGGTTGGTTTGATGACAATTGAAGTGTTTCAGAAAAAGATTGAAGATATCTATTACACGCGTGATGCTGAGCGTGGCGTGCCGATGACCTTTACATGGTTCGTTGAGGAAGTCGGCGAGTTGGCGAAGGAGATCCGCAAACAGCCACAGGACATGACACGACTGCGCGAGGAATTCGCCGATGTTTTCGCATGGCTCGCTACGCTAGCAAGCCTCCTCGGTATTTCCCTTGAGGATGCCGCGAAAATCTACGCAGAAGGCTGCCCAAAATGCAAAAGTACGCCCTGTGACTGTTAGAACTCAACCTCGCCTCTTCTGCTTCATGCGATATGTTTTTCTGTAAAACCGTGATCCAAAGCACAAGCCTGCAGGAAAATCAGAAAATTAGTTCCCGTTCAAGAACCGATCGAAGTTCCCACCGAACAAGTTATTGACATCCCGTTCAATCTCTGCTGAAGTCAATGTCCACCCGACATTGAGAAGCGTTTGGTACTTTTCTACCAAAACGTCTGCGATAGTCTGCTTCGAGTGTTTCCATTTGTAGACGAGTTGATCCAAAATTCGCGCATCGGAGTGTTGGGGAATGACGCTCAAACCGAGCAGTTCAATCCGCTCTCGTGTGATCTCCTCAATGACACTCGGATTATTCATAAACCACCAGCATCCAAATATCATGAGGTTTTTGAATTTTCGTCCAATCACACACAACTCATGCTGATTTTCACGGGACAGGAGCGTAACGAGAAACTTGTTATCAGGATTTTCACGAAGAAGCGTCTCCAGACTTGTCAAATCCGCCTTACCACTACCATCGCCTGCCATCTGAAGTTGTGGATTAACCGCACGTTTCACACCGATCATGAGCGCGAATGGAACGTTAAATTCACGAGAGATCGGTAATATACAGTTGTCAAATAATCGTCCGAGTACACCGTCATCGGGGTATTGAAAATCGGGTGGGAGAGAGACCGCCATATATTTTGGATTCATCCGTTGAATCCAAGTCTCCAAAAATCGGCGGACCTCTTTGTAGGTTTTTTCCGTTGATAAACTGGGATCGACATCGTAGCCGAGATCACGGAGGTGTTCATAACCGACTTCTTCATAGGTATTGATGAGAACATCCATCCGGAGAGCCGCCTCAAAGCGCGTGTCGCCAGTGTCCCCAGACTCCCATACGGGTGCCTCTGCCGAATCAAACGGATCGTTCGTCATCACCACTTTAGAGACTTTCGCACGCTCAAATACAGTGTCGATGAAGGCATCAACGGTAGTATCTTCAAAATAGTCACGGTAATCCTGTAGGTTTCGCGAACCGACATCCAATCCTAACGCATCTAAAGTTGTCACGACGCCGCGGCATGCCTCACTCACAGGTGAATTGTCAATGAACAGTGTCTGCCAAATCAGTTCTGCCTGTTCTGCTTTCGACATCGCCCAAAATTGCTGGTATGAGACATCGGATTTGCGGAATACTTCAGCAATGAGGTAGTGATAAGTCAACAGTTCATCAATACCCCATAGTAACAACTCACCGAACGGTGGACTAAAGAGGTGTGTGTGAATATCTGTGACACTTTGCGTGTCTACGGCATCTAAAACGGCGGTTTTCAATTCATCTGCGGTTTTAATCTTCTGCGTGTAGTTTGATTCAGAAACGTTCATTTTAATCCTCTCCTGTGGCAAAATTAACTAAAAAAACGAACATTGATCCCTTCTAACTTTTTCTGTATGAACTCGCGGCAGGCGGAGTAGCAAAAATAGACCTAAACTCTGGATATCTCAATCCCCATTGGAATCTAATAGTATCCATGGTCTTCATAATGGATAGGGACTCATCCAACGGCATCACATCGCTTTCAAGTTTCCCTTCTCGGAGACAGTTGATAACCTCGATCACTTGGTTTTCAAAGCCGTTGCTTTTGAAGGGTATTTCGATGTGTACGGGGTCTCTTCCAGTTCGGATAAGCGTTGCGGAAGTCGCTTGCCAGAATTCGGGGATATGTATCGACCCTTTGGTGCCGATAATGCGTGCTTCCTTCAAAGTCTCGGTACGAATGGCACAGAATAGGTTGGCTATCTGCCCAGCATCGTAGCCTAACAGGATAGACGCTTGTTCGTCCACGTTGGTTTCCTCGATGTGTGCGAGACTTGTAATTATAGATGGCGCGCCAAAGACCATATACGCCAGTGCGATCGTGTAGACACCAACATCCAAGAGTCCACCACCGCCGAGTTCTGGGTTGAAGAGCCTACCTTCAAGAATCTCGGTGCTCAAGGTTTGGCGAGATCCCTTGTCTGCTGTTAACGTCCGCGGTTCACCGATGGCACCCTCAGCCAACCATTCCCGGACTTTAACAATTACGGGGAGGAAGCGGGTCCACATGGCTTCCATCAGGAATCGGTTATTTCGCCGTGCGCATGCGATCATCTCCTCAGCCTGTTCAGCATTTACAGTGAGAGGCTTTTCACAGAGAACTGCCTTTCCCGCTTCCAGACAGAGAATCGCGCACTCTTTGTGAAAGGGGTGTGGTGTTGCCACGTAAATAACATCTATTTCGGAGTTATGTGCAAGGTCGGTGTAATGCGCGTGTCTGTGTGGGATACGAAACGTGTCCGCAAATGTGTTGGCTCTCTGAAGGTCCCGCGAGCCGACAGCGGTAATTTCTGCATCGGGAATCGCTTTCAATCCGGTGGCGAACTTCTGTGAAATAGTGCCGGGACCCAGTATGCCCCATCTTATCTTCTCTTGCATCCGAGGTTCCTTTATGAAATTTAGGGAGAAGATTCTGGTTCAATTTTGCTGGTGATAAAATTAACAACTTCCTCAGGGGAGTGTTTTCCGAATCGGACGTAAACACCGCGGAAGTTTTCAAGGCGTGTCGGATGAGCAAACGGACTGAGTAGCACGCCGTTCGCGTCAACATAAAAGCTGCGAAATGTTTCCCAAGATCGCTCGAGTCTATAGCAGCAACTTGTGATGATAAGTTTATCCGCTTCACATTGATGGTGAAACGGAAGAAAATATTTATAGAGCGACCCGAGCAGAAAAGTGGCGGACAGTAGGGCGATGTAAACTGATTGGAAACCCCAATAGATGCCGATAAAAAAAAGGGTTAGAAAAACCCCTAATAAGATGGATTTACGCCAATTCTCAACGAGCGGATGTACCGTCCATGAAAGCATATTTTTAATTTTCCTTGCGGCTCGGTCAGGTCGGTTTGATGCCTAAAGTGTCTTTCCGTATATCCGCCTGCGTGTTTTTGCAAACGCTGAAATCCAATGCGAAGAAAGTGTTTCTGCGTATTGTTGCAGGCTGCTGTCTTGGGTAAACCCAAACCCGTAATGAAATGGAGGGGTTTTGCTTGGGTGTTTCCTCAGATTTGATCAACGCACGTCAAAGTCCAAACGCCCGTTGTTACTCCGCAAGGTAAAATTAAAAATTATTCCGTGTTATCAGTGGTACCGCCATCAAGCTCTGTCTTTGATGTGTCGTCGGCAGCGTCTCCACTGCCGCCTTCTGTCGTCGTTTCAACGCTTCCTTCATCTGTGGTGTCGACAGGTTCGGCTGGGGCTTCCTGTGTTGTTTCGTCTTCGATCGGTGTGAGTGCTCCACCACCACCTTCGCCATAGAAGCGCATCAGGAACAGTGAAATGACCATGAACCCGATAGCAAGCCATGTCGTCAGTTTACTCAGGAAGGTCGCAGCACCGCGTCCTCCGAGAACAGACTGCATTTCCGCGCCACCAAATGCGCTTGATGAAAGCCCTTCACCTTTGCTGTCCTGTAATAAAATAATCAGCGTCAAGACGACACAGACCGGTACGAAAAGAAACACTACGAAACCGATAATAATTTCCATTTGATGATTTCCTCCTAATAGATAGCAGTCGGCTATCGGTTACCGGCTGTCGGTAAAGAGCAATTCGTAATAATCTTCCCCAACTTGGAGGACTCCAAGAAGTGGTAAATTGTTACAGCCAACCTCTTAACTGACTGCTGACTGCCATTTCCACTATTTTCGCGAACGATTCCGCCTCAAGACTTGCGCCGCCAACGAGTGCACCGTCCACATCGGGCTGCACCATGAGTTCTGCGGCATTCTCCGGTTTAACGCTACCCCCGTATTGAATGCATATCTGCGACGCGACTTCCGCCGAGTAAGCCTCTGTTAGCAAGCCTCGAATGAAATTATGGACTTCTTGTGCTTGATCAGGCGTAGCGGTTTTTCCAGTGCCTATTGCCCAAACCGGCTCATAAGCGAGGACACAGGACGAAAGGTCAGCGGCGGATAAGCCTGCAATGCCACCCGTAACGTGGCTCTTAATCACCGTTTCTGTTTGTCCAGCTTCCCGTTCTTCGAGTTGCTCACCGACACAAATAATTGGCTTTAAATCGTGTGCTAACGCCGCTTTCACTTTCTGGTTGACGCTGTCGTTCGTTTCACCGAAGTATTGCCGCCGTTCCGAATGCCCAATGATGACGTAATCACACCCTGCATCCTTCAGCATTGGCGCAGAGACTTCGCCGGTAAAGGCACCGCTGTCCTCCGAGTAGACATCTTGGGCGGCAAGACGAATGTTACTGCTTGCTATGGCATCGCTGACAGCAGAAAGAGCAGTAAACGGCGGGGCAACGATGACTTCAACGCTGGTATTGTCCGCGACTAATGCCTTTAACGCCGTTGTGAGCGCGACCGCCTCTGAAATAGTTTTGTTCAGTTTCCAATTTCCCGCAATGATGGGTATTCTCATAATCCCTTCCATTAAAGTGTCTGCGCGACGAGTTCGACGAGACGGTTAGAGTAGCCCCACTCGTTATCGTACCATGAAAGGACTTTGATTAACCCATCTTCAATCACTTTGGTGAAGGGAGCGTCGAGAACAGAAGAGAGTTTGTTCCCGTTGAAGTCCGCTGAAACGAGATCGAGTTCGGAATAGCCGAGAATTCCATCCAAGCTGCCTTCTGCGGCTTCCTTTAGCGATGCGTTGACGGCTTCGGCATTCGGTCTCTTCTTGAGATCGACGGTGAGGTCAACAACGGAAACGTTCGGTGTCGGGACACGGATTGCGAATCCATCGAGTTTACCGTTCAATTCTGGTAGGACTTTCCCAACTGCGACAGCGGCACCCGTTGTCGTCGGAATCATCGAGAGCGTTGCGGCACGTGCGCGGCGCATGTCAGAGTGCGGGAAGTCATGAACTCGCTGGTCACCAGTATAGGCGTGAACAGTCGTCATCAAACCACTTTCAATGCCAAACGCTTCATGCAGGACCTTAGCGACGGGTGCGAGGCAGTTCGTCGTACACGAGGCGTTAGAGATGACGTGATGTTCCGATTTATCGTATTTATCGTCATTAACACCGATCACAACCGTGATGTCCTCACCCTTCGCGGGGGCAGAGATGACTACTTTCTTCGCACCACCGGCGGTGATATGCTTTTCAGCATCTTCCCGCTCGGTGAAGAAACCGGTGGATTCAATAACGACATCCACACCAAGTTCACCCCACGGTAGGTTACCGGGGTCACGTTCGGCGAGAACTCGTATCTCTTTCCCATTTACCACCAATCCATTGTCTGTGGCAGCGATGTCATCGGACAAGATACCGTGAATGGAATCGTATTCGAGAAGGTGTGCGAGTGTCTCTGGACTTGTTAAGTCATTGATCGCTACGAAGTCTATATCTAATTCGGGATTCTGCAATGCCGCTCGAAAAGCGTTCCTACCAATCCGACCAAAACCATTAATACCTACTTTAGTTGACATAGGATAGATAAATTCCTTTGTAAATATTGCGCCGTTACAGGGCTTCTCCTAACAGCAAATTTTAGAACTTTTCAAGCCACACGAGTAGATTTTTTAACGATTGGATTTCCGCTTCGATTGGCCTTAGAGCCAATCGGGTCTTTGATGAGTTTGCGCGGTATTTGTACCAATTAAGGCTTAAAAGAATTCCCTTTGATTGCTATTATCTAAGTTTCACGATTTACGCCTTTTTAATTATACCCCAAAGTGTAGTAAATTGCAAGCGCGTTCTTAAGAGATATAGCCTTCAGAAGTAGGGCAATTCGGTTTTCCTTGTATGTTTCAAGTCCACTGATTTGTAGTAGGGCAATTTATTGCCCGTTATGCCTAACTTTGAAACGTGCGATGAATCGCACGACTACAAACACATGCCCCTATAGCAATTTGACTTGACAATTCGGGCGGTTTCAGATACCCTAATGATATGTCAACAAACGCCCACACGAAAACGACTCAACCCACCGGAAGTTTCCGTGCCATTCCAGTTGCGGTACCGGAGAATCTCGCTAACATCCGGGTCATCCTTTTTGAACCACGTGAGCCTGGGAATATCGGTTCTGTCGCCAGAGTTGTGAAGGGAATGGGATTCTCGCAGCTCTATCTGGTGAACCCGGTGCCGTTCCAAGACGTTGATGCGGCATGGTATATGGCACACGGAGCGAAGGATATTCTCGAAAATTGCCACGTTGTCCCCGAACTGAAAGACGCGCTTGAGGATATCCAGTATCTGGTAGGGACGACACACCGCCGCCGCGATGTCCGCTTGCCGCAACCTGTCCCCGCACGGGAAGCCGCAGAGACGATCGCCACAATTTCGCAGGACAAACCAGTCGCGCTGCTGTTTGGACGTGAAGACTTCGGCTTGTCCACCGATCAGATAAGTCTTTGCCAGTTGACTGCGAGCGTGCCGATGGCTACGAAGAATCCGTCTCTAAATTTGGCGCAAGCAGTTCAGATCTTCGCCTACGAAGTCTTCATTGCAAGTTTGAACGAGTACCCGCCCTCCGAAATTGACTATGCCGAAGTGAATGCCTTGGAAGAGTTCTACGGGCGTGTGACCCGTTTACTGGATAAGGTAGGTATGTCGCCGTATAACCGGGAATGGGAGACGTATCTGAAGTCGTTACGGCGCGTCTTTTCCCGTGCACCATTGGAAGCGCGGGACATTGCCACGCTTGACATGATTTTCTCCACGACGTTTCGGTACATTGAACGATTGGAGAAGAAGTTAGAATCTCCAGAATAAATTGACTTGTGGTATAATATCCTAATCTTTAGACAATGTGTGGGAGGGTTTGTAACCCCGAGGTCCTGTAGGAGGGGTTTGTAACCCCGATTTATAAAAAATGAAAACATTTAGCACTTATGGACCCGTAAATCCTGAAGATAATTACGTCGTCTCACGCACTGAGGAGCTCGCCGATTTCATCAATCGCGTCAAACAGGGACGCTATATCGTTGTCTTCGCGCCCCGACAAACCGGCAAAACCACATTCTTTCAGTGGGCACTTGATGCCCTCGCCGCCGATGCCTCAGAAACTTACTTCCCCGTTGAAGTCAATTTTGAAGTGTATGAAGACAGTACTGCCTCCGATTTCTACGCTTCGCTCTACAATAGGATTTACGAAGAGATCCAGTGCGTCTTTGAGAAACGTGGTCTCGTGCCTTCTGAAGCTTTAAGTCAATTTTTGGAAAATACAAAGTTAACCGATCACGTTGCAATGATGGATTTCTTTCAACAGTTCGGGGCTTTTCTCGGAGATGAGAAACTTGTCCTTATTATTGACGAGTTTGATGGCATCCCCCGCGCTGCTGTAAAGGGTTTCCTTCATTCCCTCCGCAATATCTATGTTCATCGTTCTATGCGTGCATGCCCTTACAGCGTCGGCATTGTAGGCGTTAAGAGCATCGCACAACTCAATTTAGACCGGTCTATTTCACCGTTCAATATTCAAGACGAGTTCACCTTACCCAACTTCACCCTTGAACAGGTCCGCGAACTCCTCGCACAATATACGGATGAAGTCGGCCAAGCCTTCACGTCTGAAGTCGTTGAGCGTATTCACAGACGGACTGCCGGACAGCCGTTTCTCGTCAATCGGTTCGCGCAAATCCTTACTGAGGAGATGGACATTCCAAAAACCGAGACGGTTGCAATGACGCATTTTTCAAAGGCATACGCAGAGATTCTTGAAGAAAATAACACCAATCTTACACATCTGGTGACGAATATCCGTAGAGACCCGCGCTTTAAAAACCTCCTGATGGAAATCGTCTCTTACGAAAGAGGTACGCGTTTCAGCCTACGCCAAGAACTCATCAGTGAACTCGCGACTTATGGCGTTATCGAAAAGGGCCCTGACGGTATGTGCCAGATTCTCAATCCGATTTATCAGCATTGTATCCTACAAGCGTTCAAACCCGTGATTAACGGACTCGAGCGGGACTACTTGCCTGAAGATACCGATTTTCTCGACTATCTCACGCCGACAGGGCAGATTAATATGGAGCGACTCCTTGACAACTTCCGAAATTTCATCGCGCGTGTCGGATTTCGGATCCTCCAAGTTCCAGAAACACCCAAAGAGTACGTCGGTCAAGACCTCCTCTACGCCTACCTCGACCAGTTTGTGAGCCTGATTCGCGGTGTAATGTCCCTTGAAGTGCAAACAGGGCGTGGCAGGATGGACCTCGTCATCTTTCACAATGCGCAAAAATACATCGTGGAAACAAAAATTTGGGAAGGCACGCGTCGCTATAAAGCAGGCAAAGCGCAACTCGCTATGTATCTCAAATCGGAAAAAGCGAGCAAAGGATACTACGTCGTTTTTGATCACCGCGCGGAGCCAGAAGCGAGCATAGAAACAGAGACAATAAACGGTTTGACACTCCGAAGTTACGTCATTCCTGTTGTCCAAGAAGTCCCCTCACAACAGACATAGTGTTTATACATCCGCAACGTGCGTTCAGCACAAACACGTAGGTTGGGTTGAGCGATAAAAAACAAATTCCTATCAAGTTTCCACGAGGATACGCTTTTCAATGAGATCGTTTGCATAGACAGATATAGCGAAACCCAACAATCAATCGATACAGATTGGGACGGACGCATTCCTTCTTAAAGTCCCCCTGATACGGGGGATTTAGGGGGTTAAATAGCAGAAATAAGACGTTTTTGGTGAAGTATATTGTGATTTTACGCATTTTGCGTCCGTCCTGCAGATATCAAAAAGCATTGGGGCTGGCTTTCGCTCAACGTACACGCTTATGTCGAACTCACGTTTGTTATAGACACAGGACAGAGAAGAAACTCCATGCCTCTGGGTAAAATAAAGGATCCAACTTGAAATTTTGAGGCAGGTTAAGGTATCATATACAGCAGCAAATCATTTGGCATAAATTGGATTTTACTGGAGGATCGGAAATTAGAGGCGTTTTAAACCAACAAAATGCGATACATCAAACCCGTCGTTTGGCTCATCTTTATCCTCTCTGGTGCCAGTGGACTCATCTATGAAGTTATCTGGATGCGGCAGCTGACGCTCATCTTCGGGAGCACTGTTTTCGCAACGAGTACCGTCCTAACAGCGTTCATGGCAGGACTTGCACTCGGTAGTTACTACTTCGGTAGAAAAATTGACGAAAGCACACAGTCTCCCCTGCGACTTTACGCACTTCTGGAAGCCGGCATCGGTGTATTCTGCCTCGTTTGGCCCCTTATTTTAGCAGCACTTGGCGCGATCTATGTGTTGATTCATCGCAACGTCACATCAGAATTCTATACCCTCTCACTGATTCGGTTCGTGTTGACGTTCGGAGTCATCCTAATTCCCTCCACGTTGATGGGTGGCACCCTACCGGTCCTAACCCGATTTTTTGTGAAAAGGCTGGAACAACTCGGTACGAACATCGGAATCCTGTATGCGTTGAACACTTTCGGTGCCGTTGTCGGAACTGTGGCGGCGGGCTTTTTCCTGATTGAGGCGTTGGGCATCCGATGGACACTCGGCATCGGTATCGTTATTAATTTCAGTGTGGCAGCGGTCGCATTAGTTTTGGCACAGAAAGCATCAGGAACAGAAAATATCAGCAGTCAGCGAGAAAACCCGGTAGAAGACACAGAGATTTTGCAATCCACAAACACCGAAAGCCGAGAGCCGATGGCTGACAGCCATTTGGTATTGTGGGCAATAGGTATCTCCGGGTTCTGTGCTTTGGCGTATGAGGTGTTATGGACCCGTATCATGGTCTTCTTCCTCGGGAGCACGACGTATGCGTTTGCGACGATGCTTGCGGCATTCCTGTTCGGTATTGCACTGGGAAGCATGGTATTCTCGCGCTGGGTCGACCGGATTAAACAACCCATCGCAGTTTTCGGCACCGTTCAACTCGGTATCGGGCTTTTCGCGCTTATCTTGATGCCGGCGTTTGAGGAGTTGTACGGGATGAGCCAAGCCTTCCAATCGACGTTCGGTGCGAGCAGATTTTGGGCGTTCTTTTCGTGTTTTCTTGTGATGTGTTTGCCGACGTTTTTGATGGGTGCGAGTTTTCCACTCGTGACGAAGATTTACACCGGCAGCGCACGCCAATTGGGCAGGAGTATCGGAAACGTCTACGCAGTCAACACGGTCGGCAGCATTTTGGGGGCATTCTGTGCCGGGTTTATCCTGATCCCGCTTTTAGGTATCCGACCGAGTATCGTGCTGACGGTAGCCTTGAACACGGGCATCGGGTGTCTGCTTGTTTTGAGAAGTGGAAGGTTAACCGAGACTTGGAGATCGCTTCTACAAGGCGTAGGCATCGGGATGCCGGTTCTCAATGTCGGGTTGGCTGTGATTCTTTTGCTCACGGTGAATCAACCGCTCTTTCTCAAGAGTACTATTTTCAAAACGCAACGCCCCGGCGATACACTCATTGATTACAACGAAGAAGTGGACGCAACGGTAACGACCCTGAAAGATGATGAAGGGGTCTACCGTCTCTATGTGGATACCAATCAAGCGGCAGATGCCTCGCGTTGGGATTCACCATCGCATCGCGTTATTGCGCACCTACCGCTATTGTTGCACCCGCGCCCGAAACAAGCACTCGTCGTCGGGTTCGGCATGGGACTCACCTCACATTCAATAACACAACACGGTGTACGGGTTGATGCGATAGAGTTGTCCAGTGGTGTGATTTCCGCGGCACAAAAGCATTTCACGCATGTCAACGGAAATGTGTTTGAGAACCCCTTGTTTCGTTATAGACTCAACGACGGACGCAACCATATCCTGATGACAAAAACGAAATACGACATGATCTCAACAGGTATTATCCATCCGCTTGTGAGTGCCGGGAGTTCCAATATCTATACCGCCGATTTTTACCGACTGTGTCGCCGGATTTTGAGCGATGACGGGATCATGTGTCAGTGGGTGCCGCTGCATCGCTTACCGGAGGGGCATTATAAAATGATTGTGCGTACCTTCATTGAGGTGTTCCCACATACAACGCTCTGGTACAAATACACGCCCGATTTTGTGATTCTCATCGGCACACCTAAACCGCTCCGAATTGACTACAAAAACTTCATGGCACGCGCACAGATCGCGAGTATCCACGAAGGACTCGCTGCCGATGACCTCGACGGTCCGTCGCTACTCGATTCATTCATGATGGGACCTGAAACTGTGCGTAGATACGCTGGTACCGGACCTATTCACACAGACAACCGTCCCAGATTAGAATTCTTCCGTGGGGCAGACTTGGTAGGGACGACAATGCAAAACGTTAAAGAGATGTCAGAATATCGGGAGCGGGTGCTACCTTACCTCACAAACTACGGCGCAACACTTGCGGAGAAGCGGATTGTTCGAGAGAGACTCGACACCTATTTCAGAGCCACGCAGCGGTTAATCCGTGGACAGATTGCTTACGCGAGTGGGCAGTACCAGAACGCCGCATCACTCATGAACGATGCTGTAGAAATCAATCCCGCTGACGAAACAATCCGCTATAACTTCGGTGTCGTTGCGGGCTTAATCCGTGAAGGTGAGCAGGAAGAACTCCGACAGATTGAGAAGCAGGTACAGCAAACGATGGCGCAAAATCCTGGGGATATTCAGGGACACCTTCATTTAGCGACGTTGTACGAGATGCAAGGTGAACTCGGAAAGGCAACGCGGGAACTTGAGGAATTGCTCAGACTCGATCCCAAAAGATTTGAGGTCTATCTACTCTTAGGTCCCCTATATGAACGCCAAGAACGATACCAAGATGCCCTTAGGACTTACGAACGACTTGAACGACAGGAGACAACCACGCAGCTACCTGCGCCGGTTTTTGCGGCAATGGCGGGTCTCCATCTGCAATTGGAAAATCTAAAGGCAGCTGAAAGATATAGCAAGAAGGGCATCGCGGCAGATGCCAACTCGTGGCGTTCCTATTATATTCTTGGAAACGTTTACGCCGCCATGAGTCAACCGCAAAAACAGATAGAGTCCTACAGCAATGCGTTGGAAGCAATTGATGAAATCGCTCGTGTCTCCGCAGATCCGAGTGATCTATTGAGTGCCAAAGAACAGATCCAGAACGAACTTGCACAGCTTAGAAAATAATATTTTGTTTCTGATGTGAATTTCAGAAACGATCCGGTGTTTAACGATAAAAATGCCCTCCCTTAAAGGATCGGGAATTCTTACAGGGAGTACCCTTGCATCCGGTAAACACGCAAGGAAAATTAGAAACCTGTTTTTTTCAATTTCATAGGACGAGCAAGCCCGAAACGAAGTGGAGGGCGACTCTACGGAAATAAACGTCAACGCGCTAATCCGCTTGACCGAACCGCAAGGAAAATTAAAAAAATGTCTCAAGAAACCCAAGAAGCCACATCGCCTTGTTTAAAACGGACCCATTATTGTGGGGGCCTACGCTTAACCGATGCGGGTACAACCGCGCAACTCAACGGTTGGGTCAACCGCCGTCGAGATCATGGTGG